>CAXMQO010000020.1:0-9353 GCA_964195515.1 uncultured Saprospiraceae bacterium
CCCCGGTTGCCCGCGAGGCCACTCTGGAGAAGAGTCCTTCCCGTCGGGTTCCGTCGCCGTTCGCCGTCGCCGCAGCGGCGATCAGGAGACCTAGAGCGGAGAGAGTGCGGTCGCGCATGGGGAGACGATATCACGCGAGGGATAGCCGGAAGGGACGGGGCATGAGGATCGAACCCCAAGCCCCGTCCCTTCTCGGCTTCCGTCGCTACTCGTACGCGATGGCTGCGAGCACGTTCATCCGCGAGGCCTTCCACGACGGGTAGATGGCTGCGATGACGCCGGCCACGGCCGCGAGCAGAACCAGCACCACGATCTGGCTGACCGGTATGGCGAACGACCCGAGACCCTGATCGGCGAGTGCACGGACGACCGCCCAGCCGAGGAACAGTCCGACGCCGACGCCCATGATGGCGCCGAACAATGCGATGATGACCGCCTCCCACCGGATCATGCGACGTACTTGGCGCTGCACCATGCCGACGGCCCGGAGTAGACCGATCTCTCGGGTCCGCTCGATGATCGAGAGGGCCAGCGTGTTCGTGATTCCGAGCACCGCGATGATGATGGCGAGCAGGAGAAGACCCGTGAATAGAGCGAGCATCTGGTCAATCTGCGCCTCGGTCTCGGCGATCAACTCGCTCTTGTTCTGAACCTTCACGTTCGGGTAGGCGTCGGCCACACCATCGATGGCGGCGCGGGCCACCTCAAGATCGACTCCGTCTGCACGGTTGGCGAAGACGAAGAAGTCGGTGGGGTTGCTGAATCCGATTGCGTAGGTCGTTTCAGAGATGACGTAGTTGCCGAAGTCGGCAGAATTCACCGTTCCGACGATCTCGATCGCGCCACCGGGATCCTGTGGGAAGACGATTGAGATCGAGTCTCCGACGACCCAGCCCTTGTCCTCCATGAGGGTCTCGGCCACGAGGATGCCGTTCGTCGCACCCAGCGCCTCATACGCGCCGTCTGACACCTCGAAATTGGTAACCGACTCCACCGTTGTCGGATCGACAGCGACCAGCGCCGTGTCTTCGCCTTCGACGGAGGCGTTCCCGAGCTTCAATCCCGACAGGTCGCCGATCTCGGGGAGAGCGCTGACCTCTTCGGTGAATGTGGGGCCCACGCCGATGGCGAAGTTGGTCGACTGCGCCGTGAAGTCCGCAGGGAGTGTGTCGGTAACCGATTCCGCGATCGACGACTTGATCGATGCGCCGAAGACGGCAACGAACACGACCAGCGCAATACCGATCATGAGTGCTGAGGCCGTGGAGGCGGTGCGGCGCGGCTTGCGCATCGTGTTGTCCTGAGCGAGTCGACCGGCAACCCCGAACAACCGCGGGAGTGGCCAGCCGATCACGGCAGCGATCGGACTCGCAGCCAGCGGCGCCAAGACCGAGATACCGACGAAGAACACGAGGGAGCCGATGCCGACGTACCAGAGATCCTGGTCGGTGGAACCGAAGAGGCCCATGAACAGCGCCACCAGTCCGAGCGCCAGGATGATGGTTCCCCAGATCGCTCGCACCTGGAGCGACCGGCGTGGCGTCCGGGCCGCCTCTTCGTTCATCGCGGCGACGGGAGGTACCCGGGCCGCCTTGCGGGCGGGGAGCAGGGCGGAGACCATGGTCACGATCAACCCGACCGCCATGCCGACGATCACCGTTCGTGGCAGCACCGTCAGCGGGCCTTCTGGCATGTTGAATCCGGCTGCGTTCATGAGCGCGGCGAGGCCCATCGCCAGCAGGACCCCGACACCGATACCGATGATCGAGCCGATCAACCCGACGATCAGGGCTTCGAGGATCACGAGCCACGTGACCTGTCGACCGGTTGCTCCGACAGCGCGGAACAGGGCGAGTTCCTTGGTGCGCTGGGCGACGATGATCCGGAAGGTGTTGCTGATGATGAAGGCGCCGACGAACACGGCGACGGCGGCAAATGCCAGGAGGGCCGTATTGAGGAATCCGAGGCCTTCTGAGATGGCGTCGGATTGTTCCTCGTTCGACTGCTCGGCGGTCACGACTTCGATGTCGCCGTTCGTCGTCGTTGCGATATTCGCCGCGAGCTCCTCGGGAGTGACCCCCGGTTCGGCGGCGACGGAGATCGCGCTGAACTGACCTTCGAGATCGAAAAGGCGCTGGGCCTCACGGAGCTCGAACATCGCGAGGGTGGCACCTGCAAGGCTGTCGCTCTCGCCGAAACTCGCGATCCCGACGATCTCGAATTCTTCGGGGGCACCGATGGTGAGGACGGTGATGGTGTCACCGACCGCGAGGTCATTCTTGGTTGCCGAGTTGGCGTCGATGGCGACTTCGCCCGCGACTTCGGGGCCCCGCCCGTTCCCGTCCTTGATGCCGACCGGACTCATTGATGACTCAACCGACCAGGAGTAGCCGAGCGTTGGTGGACCCTGCCCACCGATGGCGTCACCCTGCTTGTCGACGAGCTGAGCAAAACCGGCGACGCCGCCCTCGGCGATTCGGACGCCCGGCGCCGCAAGGACGGTGTCGAGTGTCTCTTCCGGAATCGAGCCAAATTCGGTGTTCTGGAAGGTATCGCCGGTCTCGGGGGGAGCCGGCCGCACGAAGACGTCAACGCCCGTGGCGGTGGTCTCGAGCAGTGCGTCGAATCGTGCGCTGATCGTGTCGGTGAATACGAAACTCGAGGCAACAAATGCCACTCCGATGACGATCGCAAGGGCGGTCAGTGTGAGCCTCATCTTGTTGGCGAAGACGCCTTTGACGGCAGCACGGAACATGCTCAGGCTCCCAGGTGCTTCATCTGGTCGAGAATGGATCCGGGCGTAGGATCGACCATCTCGTCCACGATGTCGCCGTCGTCGAGAAAGACGATCCGGTCTGCGTAACTGGCCGCAACGGGATCGTGAGTGACTATGACGATCGTCTGGTCGAATTCACGGACGGCTCTGCGCATGAAGTCGAGGAGTTCGCCGCTGGCGACCGAGTCGAGGTTCCCGCTCGGTTCATCGGCGAAGACGATCTCGGGCTTGGAGACGAGGGCGCGGGCGGCGGCCACACGCTGCTGCTGGCCGCCCGAGAGCTCGCTTGGACGGTGGTCGAGGCGGTCGCTCAGGCCGACCGCCTCGACCACCTGATCGAACCACTCGGGGTCCGGCTTCGCTCCGGCGATGGAGAGAGGGAGAAGGATGTTCTCCTTCGCATTGAGGGTCGGGATCAGGTTGAAGGCCTGGAACACGAATCCCACCTTCTCGCGACGGAGAATTGTCAGATCCCGGTCCTTCAGTGTGCCGAGACCCGTCTCTCCGATGTAGACCTCGCCTGAGGTTAGATCGTCCAGGCCGGCCAGCGTGTGGAGCAGCGTCGACTTGCCGGAGCCGGAGGGGCCCATGATGGCGGTGAAATAGCCGCGCTGGAAGTCGGCCGAGATGCCGTCGAGCGCGTGGATCTCAGCGTCGCCTTGACCGTAGATCTTCGTGCCGTTGCGAATGCGTGCGGCGATGTCGCTTGATGGCATGGTTTCGAGCATTGGATCCCCTTGAGGTTGTCGGTGAACATGTCAAAGGTACGCGAGGTATGGCGCTTGTGCATCGGTCGGGGGAGGGGTTGCCTCTCATCCAATCGGATGAGAGCACCCCGAGATCGAGTCCGGGGGTTCCCCGACTACTCCTGGGGGTTGTCCCCGGGTCGGACGAGGCCGGACTCGTATGCGACAACGACCGCCTGAACTCGGTCGCGAAGCCGCAACTTGGTGAGAATGTGGGAGATGTGTGTCTTGACCGTCGCCTCTGAGACAAACAACGCATCGGCGATCTCTGCATTCGAATACCCGGCAGCGAGGCTCCGGAGGACTTCGACTTCGCGTTCGGTGAGTTCGTCCATGCCATCGAGTGCGGCATCGGGCTCGGGACGCGAGGCGAGTTCCTCGATAAGGCGGCGGGTGACCGTCGGCGCAAGCAGCGCCTCCCCCCGGGCGACGACTCGAATCGCGTGGATCAGATCGTCCGGCGGTGCGTCCTTGAGCAGGAAACCGCTCGCTCCCGCTCTGATCGCTGCATAGACGTATTCGTCGAGATCGAACGTCGTGAGGATGAGAACGCGCGGCTCGGGGTCGAGGCCGGAACCAACGAGGCGTTTGGTCGCCTCGATTCCGTCCATCACCGGCATGCGGATATCCATGAGGATCACGTCCGGCCGAGTTCGTATGGCCGTTTCTACGGCTTCTCGGCCGTCGCCTGACTCGCCGATGACGCTGATGTCAGTTTCGGCTTCGAGGATCATTCGCAGGCCGGACCGGATGAGCGCCTGGTCATCAACGATGAGGACGCGGATGGCTGTCATCGGGAATCGCACGGTATCGAGACGGCAACCCGGAAGCCTCCGCCCGGCTGTGGCCCGGCATCGAAGGTTCCACCGAGAATCGTCGAGCGCTCTCGCATGCTCATCAGACCTTGACCGGTGCCGAACCCGCCGATGGAACTCGCGGCACCCCGCCCATCGTCGGTGACCTCGATCTCGATACCGTTCGACCGGAAGCCGATGACCACGGTCGCGGTGACCTTCGGTCCGCCGTGCTTCATGACATTCGTGAGCGACTCCTGGACGATTCGGTACGCGTTGAGATCCATGCCTGGCGGGATCGTGCGCGGTTCACCTTCGATCTCCACGGTCACGTTCAGTCCGGCTTCGGTCATCTGGTCGACCAGTGCATCGAGTTGTTGTAGTCCTGGCTGTGGTGTCCGACTGGCCGGTTCGTCGGTCCGGAGCATCCCGAGCAGGCGACGGAGTTCAACCAGGCCCTCGTGTCCCGCCCGCTCCGCTTCTTCAGCCGCCTTCTTTGCATGCACGTCATCGTTCCCGATCAGACGCTGGGCAGCAGCCGCTTGGACGGTGGCAACGGTCATCTCGTGAGCGACGACGTCGTGAAGTTCACGGGCGATTCGGGCTCGCTCCTGGCGCACAGCCTCGGCCTTGTCGAACTCCAGTTGTTGCGCTCGGAGGGCAAGGTCGGCCTCTGTTGCCTGACGTTCCCTCGACTCGAGGCCCAGGATGAACGGGAAGCTGGTGAAGACCAGCACGACGAGCGGTGTTCCGATCGACACGGCATCGGCAAGCACACCGGAGATGGTGAACGCAGTCATCAAACCGATCGTTGTCCATCCAGTGATGAGCGCGCGTCTTCGGGGCAATTCGGACCCGACGGCGTGGAACAGGAAGAGGAGGCCAAAGATCGCGATCGTGTCCGGATAGTTGAGATTGCGGTCGAGGAAGAACCCGAGCGACGCGACGAGGAGTGCCGTGGTCGGGAATCGGCGCCGGAACGCGACGGGGACGGTCTGGAGCAAGATGAGAGCGACGGCCAACGCGTCGGGATCGCGGAAGCCGAGGGCGTTCACAGTTTCGAGGTCGATCTCGCTGAAATCGATGAGTGCGCCGACGGTCAGAGTCAGAGCGAGGAGTGCGTCGATTGCCCAGGTTGGTATGCGGCGGTTGGTCGTGATCACGGTGCGATGGTATCCAATACGACCGCCTCTCCGCATCGGCCGTGGGGTGGAGAGCATGTCATCCGAACGGAGTAGCGGAGGACGTGTTTGTGGACTACGGACTGCGGGCTTCAGGCGGCTTGTGGTAGGTCTTGGTCGCGATGGGGATCGAGGAGGATGACCCGATCGCCGATGATCGCGGGGGTTGAGCCGTGGATTCTCGCTCCGGTGAGGACCAGGACCCTGGCAATCAGAGAGCGGATTGAACCGGGTCTGGTGGGCGAATTGCGTCCAGCCACTCGCCGGTGTCGGTCGTGCCGAATCTCCTCCGCGACGGCGTCCATGTGGGGCTTGACGAGTTGGTGCTGGTGGTACATCAGTTTCCTCCGGTGTTGTCGATGTAGGCCTGGAGGACGGCGGTCGTTTCGGGAACGATGTCCTCGCGTAGGGCGTACTCCTTGTCGGCTCCGATCAGAACTTTCACGAGGCCGGCCGCGCGTAGCAGCATCATGTGGTGGTGCAGCGTCGACTTCGAGACGTCGAGTTCGTCGGCGAGTTCGTGCAAACATGCGGGTCCCCGTGAGAGGCGGCGGAGAATTCGTAGCCTCCGCTCGTCGCCGAGCGCCTTGTAGGTTTTGATCAGCCAGGTTGGTGGTGCGTCGGGGTCGGCTTGCATGTACTCGTCGGCGACCGGATAGGCAATGATCATCCGGTTGGACGACTCCGTGAAGATGTTCCAAGGACGTCCAACGATCGTTGGGATCAGGAGGATCGGCCTGCGATAGCCCTGCTTCTCAATCGAGATGCCGTTGGTTGCGAGTTCGACGAATCGTTCGGTTGAGACCCGTCCGGCCATTGTTCGCTTCGCCGCGAGGTCGCGTTCGAGGATCGGACGGAACTCCGTCTCATGAGCGGCGAACACATCGGCGTGGACACCGCGCATCGCCCCCACGAGCAGATCGGTCGTTTCGGACGGCTCGAGTTCGAGGAGCAGACGCATGCTGTCCGCCCAGCGTTTGTGGTCCGACACAACCGGTAGGGCCATGAGTTCAGCGACGGCTTGCTGGTCGCCGCCGGCGGCCGCCGGCGCGAGACGGTCATACTCGCCGCTGTCTGCTTCCTTCATCGACAGGAGAGTGAGCCGAAGGTCCGAAGGATCCATGGATGCCACGTGAGCAATGAAGTCCTCCACGGTGCTCCCGTCGGGCATTTCGTCCAGGATCGACATCGCTGACATCCACACGTCGCCCGAGCCCACCTGTTCGACGATCGAACGGGTCTCGGGGGAGAGGGATTCGGCGAATCGGGCGAACCAGTCAGCGCCGAGTCCGTACTCCTCGAAGGATTGTGTCATTTCGTCACAGCCGTCGACCAGCCATAGAGCGATCAGGAGATCGGCGGCGCTATGGAGCCCGGTCTCGACCTGGGGCTTCGACGACCGGAGAGCGGTGAAGTCACGGACTCGTGGTTGTGTTGTCATGTATGGTGCCTCAATCATCGAAGCGTTCGATGGAGATCGTGGTATTCGAAATATATCGAACGCCACGATGATTGTCAACCAGTTTGTTACCGGCTACTGCCCTCAGCGAGTCGAGAGCATGACCGTGAGCGGATCGCGCCCTGCAATCGAGATGACGACCGAATCTCCGGCACCGACCCTACGGAGCGCCGTGATGAGTTCATCCATCGTTCGGATATCGGTTCCATCGATCGCAGTGATCACGTCGTCGACGGTGATCCCCGCCGTCTCGGCAGCAGAGTCGGGTGAGACGGAGCCGACCGTGACACCGACCGGCGCGAACCCGCCATCACCGGTCTCGTCATAGGCCGTCGCACCGCCGATTCCGAGCAGGGCGTGTGACGCGGAGCCGGTCGCGATGAGTTCGGTCGTGATGCGCTCGACGATCTCAACCGGGGTAGCAAAGCCTATGCCCTCGACTCCGATGTTGGAGACTCCGACCGCTGTGGTGATTCCGATCAGTGCGCCGTTCTCGTCGACCAGCGAGCCTCCGCTGGAGCCGCTCGTTATCGGTGCATCCGTCTGAATCATGCCGTACAAGATGGTGTCTGGCCCGGTCTGCACCTCGCGGCCGAGCGCCGACACGACGCCAACGGAGAGCGATGGACCTCCCTCGAGGCCGAGCGGGCTTCCGACGGCGATTGCGGGGTTCCCGACGACGAGATCGCTGGTGGACCCGAGGGTGATCGGGGCAAGGTCGGTTGTTGGGATTCGCAGGACGGCGAGATCGGTGAGGGGATCGCTCCCCACCAGTTCGGCGTCATAGACCCGACCGTCCGAGAGAACCACCCGGAAAGCGTCACCGACCTCGACAACGTGGTGATTCGTGACAATGTGACCGGATTGGTCGAGTACGACACCGGAACCCGAGCCGGCCTTGGTGAAGGTATCTCCCGATGAGGACCCCACTTCGACCGTGACGATGCTCGGGATGACAGCAGCTCCTACGACGGTCGCGTCGATCGGCGCCGTCGCTGTGGCTACGGCTGGAACAGCCGAAATAGTTCTCAAGGCCCGGGCTTGCTCGATGATTACCGGTGCGCGATCTTCGTGCGACGCTGCGCCGATGAATCCGCCTCCGAGGCCGGCGAGCCCGGCAGCGAGGACGATCGCGAGAACGATCGGCGTTCGGCGACGCCGTGGCTCGGGTGGGGGAACGGGCGTGCCGGAGCTCACCGTGTTCGTCGAGAACGTGTGGCGAACAGCGGGTTCAGAGTGGGAGGTCATCTTCGATCCGTTCGTGGGGTGCGTTTGTATCTCAACATCAACAACGCACAAACGTATTCGAAGTTCCTGAGAAAGCAGTAAGAGTTCAGGAGTTCAGGAGTTCAGGAGAGCAGGAGTTCAGGAGTTCAGGAGTTCAGGAGAGCAGTAGAGAATCCTGGGCTGTGGGCTGTGAGGCCGAGCCGCCGGCTTCCAGCTATCGGCTTCCGGCTTCCTCACTCTCAGGGAGAGGTGCCGCCGAAGGCGACGGAGGGGGTTGAAGCTCTCGCGTGTCGTTCGGTCACATAGACGAGAAGCCAAGTCCGTACCGTTGACGGATAATGTCCGTCCATGACGATCAACGACCCACTGTCGCTTTGGGACTACCGGCGCCGCGTGGCAGAGCAGTACCAACAGGTGCGCACGGCGGCCGCGGGTGAGACATCGTGGCAGCAATGGCGGTCCGATCGGGATGAGCTGTTCTCCACACATGCCCAGAGTCCGATCGAACCCGATCGCCGTTCCGCGGGCAGTAGCTTGCCCTTCTTCCCCTATGACCCGGCTTGGCGGATCGAAGCCGTACTCACCCCCATAGATCCGGTCCCGATGTCTGCCGGGCACAGTGCTAGCGGTGCAACATCGCTGATCCGCTTCGCGTCGGCCCGGTTTACCGATCCCCATGGGCAGGAGACGCTCGAACTGTCCCTCTTCTGGATCGACGTGTACGGCGGTGGCGTCTTCCTACCGTTCCGCGACGAAACGAACGGCGCTGTGACGTACGGTGGTGGGCGTTATCTGCTCGATACGATCAAGGGCGCGGACCTTGGCTCGAATGACGATCGGGTCGTTTTCGACTTCAATTTCGCCTACCACCCGTCGTGCGTCCACAGCGAGCGTTGGTCGTGCCCACTCGCACCGCCCGAGAACCGACTCGCCGTCGAGGTGAGTGCCGGGGAGAGACTGGCCTGATCGACCCGCCCGGACCGATCCAATCGCGTCGTTTGTGCTTACGATCACAACAGAGGTGATCGCAAGCACAAACGACGTCAGGTCATCAGCTGCAGCCCGTTGTGTCCCCGCAGGTCAGACAGACGTAACACGAGCCGCTGCGCACGGTCATGTGGCCGCACGCCGAGCATGCAGGTGCATCGCCCATCAGATTCCCGAGTGATG
>CAXMQO010000021.1:0-12006 GCA_964195515.1 uncultured Saprospiraceae bacterium
TTCCCGAATCTCCACGACCTCTTCTGGCGTGCCACGAAAGCCGCCGGTGCAGCGAAGAAGACGATGGACGTCGCGGCGCAGCAGGTGATGATCGATCTCATCGCCGAGGTCTCCGAGGTCTTCTGGGCCACCGAGAAGGCCAAGGGCGCAGGCGTGTACCCACCGGCATAGCTCCCGTTCCGAGGTGTGCTCCGTTCTGAGTAGTCTGCACTCCGAACTCGGCGAGTGCGGACGCATTCGCCCAAATGGGGAGGGAACTCGTGGGAGATACTTGGTCGATCAACTACTTGCCGGAGGATGGCGGACGCCTCACCGGCAAACTCACCGTCGGGGACGACGAGGTGCGATTCGACGCTCTCTATGACTCATCGAACAAGGAAGTCATCAAGGGCATCCTCGGATCGGTCGGAACGTTTGCCGGAACCGGCGGACACGCCGTGTACATCCACGACACCGACACCGACTTCGAGGTCGTGCTTCCTCGTGCCGAGATCGCATCGGCCGAGCAAGCCAAGAAGGGCATGATGAAGCGAGCCGTCATTACGATGAAGGACGGCAGCAAATTCGTCTTCGACTACGGCATGCTCTCAACGAAGAATCTCGTCGCAGCGATCAACGGGTAACCGTCCGCCGACGGCGTAGTCGGTACCGGTTCTTCGGACTGTCCCCCCAGCTTGCTGGGGGCCCGCGAGGAGCGCAGCGACGATGCAGGGGGGCCCTTGTCTCATCATCAGGTGCATGCTCCCAAAGCCCCCTCCGGCCCGGGGCTCCCTCCGCCTCCTACGTCGGCACCTCCCCCGCTTCGCGGGAGAGGGGAGGATCCGCCTTCTTCTGTCTTCCCGACCCCCGCGCTTCTTGTCCTACCCGTGTCGTAGGTTGTCTCCATGACCTGCCCGAAGGGGGTACCGTGGATGCTGCAATGGCAACGACCGACCGGCTTGATCGCATACCGATGTCGTGGGTTGAATATGAGGCCCTCGACGACACCGTGCGTGGCGAATACGTCGACGGGGAACTGGTGATGAGTCCGTCACCGACGAGAACGCATCAAAACGCGGCGTCTCGGCTCTGGTACATACTCGACGCAGCGGCACCGTCTGGTGTTCAGGTCACTCAGGCCTGGAGTTGGATGGCGGGATCCGACGAGTTCATTCCCGACGTGATCGTCTTTGACGAGACCGACGAGACGATACGTCTCACGGCGATGCCACACCTCGCTGTCGAGGTGCTCTCCACCGACCGGGCCGCGGACCTGATCCGCAAGTTCTCGAAGTACGCGGCTGCCGGGCTACCGCACTACTGGATCGTCGATCTGAAGGAGGACGCCGGACCTGAGATCGTCACCTACGAACTCGAGGACGGGACGTATGTGGAAACGGGACGCTTCTCCGGCAACACAGAAGCCACCCTCAACGCCGGCCCCATGACGATCACCGTCCACCCGGATGACCTCGTCCGATGAGCCTCAAGCTTCAAGCCTCAAGCTTCGAGCCTCAGGGCCCGGGCGAAGTCTCATCGATTAGGCGTCTGGATACCTATCTGCAGTTCTGATATGACTGTCGGGTGCATGACTTCAAGCGCCTCGTTGTTTGGCAGCGTGCCTATGACCTCTGCGTGACACTCATCCCGCTCGTTGGTCGTTTCACTGGTCCTGCCCGGTTTGCTCTTGGCGATCAGATGATGAGAGCTTGCTCTTCAATCTCATCGAACATCGCGAGGGTTCGGGACGCTACTCGGACCGAGAGCTCAGGCGCTTCCTCGCGATAGCTTTGGGGTCCGCGTACGAACTCGCAATACAGATCATGCTGGCTCGGGATCTCGGTTTGCTGCAAGCGGACTCGGCGAGTCGATGCATGGGCGATGTGAGCGAAATCCAGCGGATGATCCACGGCCTCCGCAAGAGCCTCCAAACGTGGCCGGTAGCAGCAGATCCGCTGCCCCGAATCTTGCAGCTTGCAGCTCTCCTACCCGATAATTTCCATCACGTCTGTTTCGTCCGGATCTACTGCCGGGCGTCTTCGTGCTGCTGCGGTCAGGATGTCGTAGAGGAACGAGCCGAGGCTGAACGCGATACCGGCGAACGCGGCGGCGCCGAGCAGCACGGCGACAATGTTCACGATCGTCGTCTGTCCTGGCATGTTCGTCGTCACGGCCCAGCCGATGAGGAACGCAGCGACCGCTCCCAAGACCGTCGGAGGGATAGCTCGCCCGGCGACCGCCAGGACCTTGCGCAGCCGGGCGCGCCCGTCGGCGCCCCGGTACCAGAGCAGTGCCAACGCCGTCGTGTAGAAGCCAAGCGAGAGCACGCTCGCGAGGGCGACACCGCGGATCCCGAACGCGTCGGTCAACGAGAAGTAGAGCGGCACGGCGACAATCGTCGCCACCGTGCCGACGATGACCGGTGTCCACATCGACCGGCGTGCGTAGAAGGCCCGGGTCAGAATCTGGAGGGCGCCCCAGATCGGAATCGAGAAGGCATAGAAGAAGAGCGCGGCCGCGGTCGCTGAACTGTCGAAGACGTCGAATGCGAAGCGTTCGAACAGGGCGCGCACTACCGGCAGGGCCAGAGCGGCGAGGAGACCGGCCGCAGCGATCGACAGCACGAGCACCCAGCGCATCGCCTTGTCTACGGTGCGGTGCATCGCCCGAATGTTCCCCTCGGCCCACAGGCGGGCGAGGAAGGGATATGCCGCCACCGCAGCTCCCTGAGCGATGACGCCGATCGGGACGAACATCGTGCGCCGGGCGTAGAGGAGATGGGTCTGAGCTCCGTCACCGACGAGATCTCCAAACACCGACATGAACGACTCGTCGAGGGCGACGACCGTTTGCCCGATCATCAGAGGGATGGCCATCAGGATGTACTGCCCAACCGCGGTGTGCCGCCATCCTCCGCTGAAGTCGAGGCGCATCCCGATCCGGCGAGCACCCCACCACTGCACCGCAAGGTTCCCGATGAACGCTCCCGCCACGGCACCCCAGATGAAGCCTTCCGGATCGGCCGTGCCGGTCACCCAGGCGAAGATGACGCCACCGGCGATGATGCCGACGTTGTAGATGATCGGCGCGAGGGTCGGAATCGTGAAGACCCCCTTGGCGTATTGCACCGAGGCGAACATAGCGCCGACGACGAAGGCGAATTGCGCCGGCATGACGATCCTCGTCAGTCGGATCGTCGTCGAGATCTGGTCCGCGGTGAACTCGGGATAGATCGTGGAGATGATCCATGGCGTCGCGAACCATGCGCCGATGATCAACACGGTGATCCCGATGGCGAGCCATCGCACGATCGACGAGAAGCCCCGCCAGCCTTCACTTTCGTCATCGTCGGCGAGGTACTTCGAGAAGATGGGGATGAACGTGATCGTCAGGAACCCGCCTGCGAGGAGGTAGTTGGCGTAGTCGGGGATCCGGAACGCCGCCACATACTGGTCGGTGACGTTGTCGGCGCCCAGCATCGCGGCGAAGATGACCTCGCGCAAAACCCCGAGAACCCGGGAGATCAGGATGCCCCCGGAGACGATGAGGGCGGCAATGCCGATCCTGCCCATCTTCAGGCGGTCCGTGGCGCGGCTCATGACACCCCGAGCGTAGAGCCTCGGGGTCCGGGACTGCGGTTACTCACGCAAGATCGCGTCTGCGCAGCACCAGTGTGATCGCCATGACCGACGCCACGGCGAAGACGATGGACCAGGACAACGCTGCTCCGAGGCCTGACAGGTTCGCAAGACCGTCGTCAGCGAGCAACGGCGCCACGTCTCCGTTCGCGAGACCCGAGAACGCCGACAGGCCGAGACGCCAAGGAGACAGCGACGAGAGCCCGCTCAAGGCGCTCACAACGCCGTTCTCGAAGATCAAGACGAAGGCCAGACCGACGAGGACGGCCCGATCAGTGAAGAACCCGAGCGGCACGAAGAGTGCCGCGTACACGATGCTCGCCACGAGCCCGCCGACGACGAGGGGGAGGACCATCCCCCAGGATCCGGTGTCGATGCCGTAGACGATCCCGAGCGCCGCGGCGCCGAATCCGTTCAGAACCCCGGCGACGAGCACGGCACCGACATACTTCGATGCCGAGATGACCGATCGGGGGATCGGGCGGAGAACCAGGAACGACAGCGTTCCGTCGCGTCGTTCGTCGCCGAGAGCGGACGCCGACATGATCAACGCCACGATCGGGACGAGGAGAGGGAAGTACAGACGAACGGCCATCCCGAGGAACCGATTGAGCGCCGCTTCGTCGGCAAGGGCCTGGGACGTGAGCAGAAACACCAACGCCGGTGCCAGGGCGGCAAGACCGAAGATGATCGCCCGGCGGAGACCGAGGATCTGCCTGACCGTCGCTGTCGTGATGGCCAGTGCCGGTTTCATCGCCTGCGTACCAGGTATCGGAACACGCTCTCGAGTGACGCGTCTTCGGGACGAAAGCTCGTGATTCTGGCGCCGACGTCCCGCGCCACGGCGGGTACTCGGCGTCCAAGTGCTGCGAGATCATCGGTCTCGACATGGAGAACGCCGTCGTCGACCGACACTCCGTGGACGAGCGACTCCTCGAGTAGACGGGCGGCGAGGATTCGCTCACGGTCCGTCTCGACCCGAACCCGGTATGGGATGTCGGACATGGCGCCACGAATCGCAGCCACATCACCCGCAGCGGCGAGGCGGCCGTCGACGATGGCGATCACGCGGTCCGACATGCGATCGACCTCGTCGAGGATGTGGGACGAGACGATGATGGTCCGGCCCTCGCCGCCGAGGCGACGGAACAAGTTGATCAGGTGGAGGCGTTGCACCGGGTCCGTGCCGTTGAGTGGTTCGTCGAGGAACAGCATCTGCGGGTCGGTGACGAGCGCGGCTGCCACCTTCGCCCGCTGACGCATGCCTTTCGAGTATCCGGCGAGTTTGCGATCGGCAGCGTCGTCGAGCGCAACCGTATCGATCGCCCGATCGGTCGCCTCGGCGGCGTCGTCAACGCCTGAGAGGGTTGCGGCGTAGCGAACGTATTCGCGGGCGGTCATGGCCGGGTAGACGGCTGCTTCCTCTGGCACCAATCCAACGCTCGCGTACACCGACGGCGACGTTCGGGGCCAGACCCCGAGGACCCGAATCGCGCCCTGTGACGGCCGGATCAGACCGGTCAGCATGCGAAGCGTCGTCGTCTTTCCTGCGCCGTTCGGTCCGAGAAGACCAGTGACTCCCGGGCCGAAGGAACACGTCACGTTCGACACGGCGACCTTCTGGCCGAACCACTTCGAGACGTCGTCGACTTCGACGGTCGGGGATTCGACGAGCGCGGGGTTCGTCGTCACATCATCGTCCGGTAACGCCACACGACCACAACCGATGACACGGCTGCGATGACAAGGACGGTCACGAGCGAAACCCACGGCTCGAAGCCCGTGCTTGCGACTACGAGATCGCTGGATCCGCCACCACCGAAGATCCAGGTCGTCACGAAATCGGGATGTTCCGCGAATGACAGGAGTGCGGCAAACCGGCGACCGGGCAGGTTCGTCGCCTCGACCAGGGCGGCCGCGAGCGCCGTGCCGATGAGCATGACGCCAAGGAAGATGCCGGTCGCAGCGGCCTTCCGAGAAGCGATCGTCGAGACGAGTAGGGCGAACGGCGCGTAGGCGAGTGAGTACACCGCGGTGGCAGCCAGAATCTTGGGGATCTCGGCTGCGTTCGTCCCGAGCGCCGTGAAGAAGCCGTCCGATGACAGGGCGGCAAACCCCACGTACATGAGTACCTGGGGGATGAGCATGAAGCCGGCGATGGCGGTGAGGAGCGACACGGTTCGGGCGCCGACGTAGTCGTCGGGACGGAGCGGGCGGGACGAGTAGACGGAAAGGACTCCCGACCGCCGATCGGGGATCAGCAACTCGGGACCGGCAAGCGCAACGAACAGCAGTATCACGGCACCGGTGAGGCCGAAGTAGTCGGAGTGACTCCCGAACGGGGATTCCGCCTCGGGAGCGAACGTGGAGAGGAGGAACGCGAATCCGACGAACACCATCGCAGGGAGCACCGCGAAGACCACGAGCATCCAGGGGAGGATCTTCGCACGAGCGCGTCGCCGGATCCCGAAAACCCGCAGGAGTCCGTCGCGATACGTGGTCAGGATTGCTCCTCGTCGCCCGCGCCGCTCCCCCTCGTGGGGCGTGTATCCGAGATCGAAGACGACGCCGCGGTCGCTCACGATCCGCTCCCTTCGAGGAACACGTCTTCGAGTGTTGTCGCCTTCGGCCCCATTGACCACATGCCGGTTCCGGTTTCGGCAAGGGCGTCCCGGACAAGATCGAACGGATCGGTGCTCGCTGCAACGTAGAGGCGTGTTCCGGTCGTTTCGACGTGTGCGCCGGCGTCTCGCAGGTGTTCGATGAGGGCAGTGGGATCGCCGACCACTTCGACCTCAACCACATCGGCGTCCACGAGATGGGACAGCGGGCCCGATCGGAGCACCCGTCCGCCGTCGAGCATCAGCACCCAGTCGCAGGTTCGCTCGATGTCGCCGAGGACGTGCGACGAGACCAGCACGTTGATGCCGAATCCGCCGAGACGGGAGATCAGGTTCAGCATCTCCTCACGGCCTTCAGGGTCGAGGCCTGCCGTCGGCTCGTCGAGGAAGACGAGTTCCGGGTCGTGCACGATCGCCTGAGCGAGTTTCGTTCGCTGCTTCATACCGGTCGAGAAGCCGCCGAGACGCCGGAACCGCTCCTCGTTGAGACCAACGAGCGTCAGAACGTCCGATGCTCGCTGGCGTGCGGCGTTCGGCGGCAGTCCGGCGAGACCTGCGGAGTAGATGACGAACTCCGACGCGGTGACGTCACCCGGAAGGCAGTCGCTCTCCGGCATGTATCCGATGCGCGATCGGATGTCGAGCATGTTCTTGGTCGCATCGAAGCCCAAAACGGTCGCCGACCCTGTGGTGGGACGGAGGATGCCGAGCAGGATCTTGATGAGCGTCGTCTTCCCCGCACCGTTGGCGCCCACGAGACCGATCCGTCCCGCGGGCAGCGCAAACTCGACACCGTGCAGCGCCACGATGGAGCCGTACGCGTGCCCGAGGTCGCGGGCCGAGAGGATCGGTGCGTCATCCATGAAGGGTCAATGTTCGCAGGTCGGAGAGAATGGCGGGTGCGTTCATTCTTGCACCAAGGGAGTGCGAATTCGACCAGCGCGGTCGGTGATGACCATGCCGGTGAGGATCAACGCACCACCGATCACGATGCCGCTCTCGATTCGCTCCCCGAGAAGGAGGACGCCTCCGATGAGCGAGACGAGAGGGACGAGGTAGCCGACGAGCGCCACGGTCGTCGCCGGTGTGGTTCGGAGGAGGCGGTAGTAGAGGTAGAAGGGGAGGAACGTGGACGCGACCGCCATGTAGACGATGAGCGTCCATCCGGGCGCAGCAATCGAAGTGGGCACACCCTCGAGCAACAGCATCGCAGGAATCAAGAGCACGGCGGAGGCTCCAAATTGGATTCCGATCATCTCCATCGTGTCGTACCGACCCGCGTACCGTTTCGCATAGGCCCCTCCGTAGCCGATCGCCACAACGGAAACGAGAGCGAGTGCCGCGGCGACGAGTGGCCTTCCTTCGGCTCCGAGGCCCGAATCGCCGGAGAGGAGCAGCGCCGCTACGCCTGCGAATCCGACGATCAGGCCGATCACCTTGCCCCGATTGAGGCGCTCGTCCGCGAGCATGAAGTTCGCGTAGACGGCTGTGGCGAGGGGAATTAGCGCAGCGAACAGGCCGACGAACCCCGCCGACGCTTCGTCGTAGGCAAAGGTGAACAGCACATAGGGGATGAGGAGATTCGCGACCGCCAACACGAGCCCGACCTTCATTGTGAGGCGGTTTGGCCGGCGGAGACCCTGGGCGGCGAGCAGTCCGATGACGAGCACCGCCGCGAGACCGACGCGGAGAGCCACGATCGTCCAGGGACCGACGTCTTCCCCCAGTGCCGCCCGCACGGCGACGCCCCCGGTACCCCAACCGATGGCGGCGACGACGAGTGCGATCCATCCGGAGCGGTCCATCAGATGATCAATCCCGTGCCGTGTGGAGCAGGGAAACCCCGAGACCGATCAGAGCGAGGCCGACGACGGCGAGGGAGGCCAGGTGGTCTCCCTGACCGGTGAAGGGAAGTTCCTCGGGAGCCGGTGCAGCGTCGCCGGCATAGATGATGGTCGTTGTTTGGCCGGCCTCGAGCGTTCCAACGGTCCAGATTCCGCCATCGAAGGTCCCGGCCGTGATCTCGACCAGCGTCATGATCGGATACTCGGACATGCGCAAGTCACGGGGAGCGACGTCGATCGGACCCTCGGAGACATTCGAGATCACCCGCTCGAAGTCTGCATGGGTGAAGTCCTCGTTGGGCGTGGAGCTGGTCGTCTCGATGAGCCCGTCTTCGGTGGCGAACGCGGGAATGGCGAGGGCGAGCATGGTCAGGAGGATCCCGGTGAACAACGAGATGTGCTTCATCGGCGTCGGCCCTTCCACCCGCGAACGACGTACCGCCAGAACGAAGTGGTCTCGGTCGATGTCTGCCTCCCTGCGTCGCTTCGCTCCGCGTCCCCCCGTCCTTCGGCCGGGGGGACAGGACTGGGTTCTGGCCCGAAGCTGGTAGCTGGCGGCTGGTCCCTCTCCAGTTCGGCTTCTGCTTGTTGCCTGTTGCATGTTGCCTGTCGCCTGTTCTCCCTCATCTCCGCCAACCGTTCCCGCAGGAACTTCGCTTCCGTCTCCGCTTTGCCCGCTCTCTCTCTCGCTTCGGCGAGTTGTTGGCCGGCTTCGTGGAGGTTTCCCAACTGGTTCAGCATCTTGTTCCAAGCATCAACAGGAACGATCATCGTGCCGGGGGCGGGTCTTTCTTCTCCCCCCTCAGGGGGGAGTCCGGCCGCCAGGCCGGGAGGGGGGCCGGACGGTTCCGTTTGGACCTGCTCGACCCCCTCCACCTCGCTGCGCTCGGCACCTCCCCCTGAAGGGGAGGAAGAGAACGAGGGGGAAGAAGAGGGAGCGGCCGAGGCGATAGCCACGGTTTCAGCCTGTGGGCTGTGGGCTGTGGGCTGTGGGCTCTCTTCTGCCTGTCCACTGTCACCTGTCGCCTGTCGGCTCTCTTCTTGCTGTTCGCTGTCGGCTGTTGTCTGTGGTCTCTCTTCTGCCTGTTGCCTGTTGCCTGTCGCCTCCTGGCTTGCACCGCGCACCAGCTCGCGACCCGTGGCCTTCGCGTGCAGCATCACCGACCCCATCTCCAGCATCCTGAGGGTCACTTCACCGTCCGACTCGAGGTAGGAGTCAACCGATTCGCGGCGGCACCATTTCCGGAGGGTGTTGACCGGGATCCCGGTCTCGTCAGAGGCTTCGCGGAGCGTTCGCCAGTCGCCGCCGGGGTCGGGCGTCTCGCGCTCCTGGGATACTGCCGGTCGGGCGCGTCGGCGATCGCGAGATTCGCGAATCGCTTCCGTCTCCCACCTGTTCGCAGCCTTCATGTCTGTGAGGCTAGTGGTCGGGCACGCAGTCGTTTCGGTCGCGCCCACTCTCCTAAGATGGAATCCGTCGCGACATGGGGATCGGCATATGCCAGAGACACCGCCACAACTTGAAGATGAGGTCAGGGATCTCGTTCGCAGCATCGTTACCGGCGTCCTCGACGACGCAGGGCGCCTCCCTCCGCTGCCCGAGCGTGAGGAGCCACGCCGTTCGCCCCCGGAAGGTGGAGCGACGATCGCCATCGGCTCCGACCACGGTGGCTTCCCGCTGAAGGAGCGCCTGGCGTTCAGACTCAAGGAGACGGGCCACGACGTTCACGACTGTGGGACCGATTCCGCAGAGGCCGTCGACTATCCCGACTACGCACATGAGGTCGCTCGCCTCGTCGCCGACGGCACCTGTCGATGGGGGATCATCGTCGACGGAGCCGGCATCGGGTCAGCGATTGTCGCGAACAAGGTTCCCGGCGTGCGTGCGGCCCTCTGCTACGACCTTTCGACCGCACGCAACAGCCGGGAGCACAACCACGCCAACGTTCTCACGCTCGGTGCCGGTCTCATCGGCCCGAATCTCGCGTGGCAGATCGTCGAGGAGTGGCTCGCGACGCCGTGGGGGGAGGGTCGCCACGCCGCGCGGGTGGACAAGATCAGCAAGATCGAGAATCGATACGCCGGAGGAACCCCGTGACCGACGACATCCTCGACCGGGGGATCCTGGTCGAACTCATCACCAAGGAAGTGCTCAGTGCTCTTGCCGAGCGATCCGACATCTGTAAGAACCCCGAAGCGGTCCGGCAAATCGTGGCCAACGGCGCAGACCGGGTCGCGTTCCACGGAACCGCAGCCGATGTGCCGCTCGACGTGGCGAAGTACATCGATCACACCCTGCTGAAGCCAGACGCCTCTGCCGACGAGATCGACGTGCTCTGCGATGAAGCGGAGGAATTCGGGTTCGCCTCGGTGTGCGTCAATCCCACATGGGTGAAGCGTTCCGCAGATCGTCTGCGAGGTTCCGACGTCAAGACGTGCTCGGTTATCGGTTTCCCGCTCGGCGCCACGACATCCGAGATCAAGGCGATGGAAGCCCGGCGGGCGCTCCGGGATGGGGCCCGCGAAGTCGACATGGTCATCAACATCGGTGCGCTCAAGTCCGGCGATCTCGAACTTGTCCGGACGGACATTGAGAAGGTCGTCGACTCGGCCCACGAGGGTGGCGCGATCGTCAAGGTGATCCTCGAGACTTCGAAGCTCACCGACGAGGAGAAGGTCATCGCCTCGGCACTCGCCAAGCAGGCGAAGGCCGACTACGTGAAGACCTCAACCGGATTCGGTGGGGGAGGAGCCACCGTCTACGACGTCGCCCTGATGCGCGAGACGGTCGGACCCGACATGGGGGTCAAGGCATCCGGCGGTGTGCATACGGCCCAGGAGGCGGAGGACATGATTGCAGCGGGTGCCACGAGAATCGGGGCGTCCGCAGGAGTAGTAATCGTCGGAGGAGCAGAAGGAGACGCCGGTGGCAAAGGGTATTGAGGTCCGGTCGTACACCTTCCTGGACTCGCTGCAACCGCAGTACGCAGCGTTCCTCGGCACCGTCGCCCAGGGGTTCCTGCCTCTCGCCGGCGACGCCTCGCTGTTTGTCGAAGTGGCGCCCGGCATCGAGATCAACCGACTCACCGACGTGGCGTTGAAAGCGACGACCGTCAAACCGGGCATGCAGATCATCGAGCGCTACTACGGCCTCCTCGAAGTTCACTCGCCGGACCAGGCAGAGACGAGGGCGGCCGGTGAGGCGATCCTCGAATCCGTCGATCACGTCGAGACCGACCGGATCAAGCCGAAGATTCTGTCGTCCCAGATCATCCGGCGCATCGACGACCACCACGCCCAGTTGATCAACCGCACCCGTCACGGCCAGTTGATCATCCCCGGCCAGACGCTCTATGTCCTCGAATGTGAACCGGCCGCCTACGCCGCACTCGCCGCCAACGAGGCCGAGAAGGCTGCGGAGATCAACGTTCTCGAGGTTCGGTCCCACGGTTCGATGGGCCGCGTCTACCTCGGCGGAGAAGAGCGGGACATCGACGTGGGCTGGAGAGCAGCCGTAGCAGCCCTCGAAGGCCTCGAGGGCCGCGTCGTGTGACGACGAGTATCAAGTAGCAAGTAGGAAGTACTCAGCTACCCGGCTACTCCGCTACTTTCGGAGTAACCGCCTAGAGTCAATCGAAATCAGAGAGGGAGCGAGAAATGGCTGAAGCACTAGGGATGATCGAGTGTCGGAGCTTCGCAGCGATGGTCGAGTCGGCCGACGCAATGGTGAAGGCAGCGAAGGTTGAACTCGTGTCGTACGAGGAGACCGGTGGCGGCTACGTGACGGCGATCGTTCGCGGCGATGTCGCTGCGGTGAAGGCCGCAGTTGATGCGGGTATCCGCGGTGCGGAGAAGGTCGGCGAGGTCATCTCGACCCATGTCATCGCCCGCCCGCATCTCAATCTCGATCTCATTCTTCCGCTC
>CAXMQO010000022.1:0-17268 GCA_964195515.1 uncultured Saprospiraceae bacterium
TGGGTTGATCGCCATCCCACGGCCGTGGTGCATGTGCCCTTTGACGAACCGAGATCTCGGATTGTCTTCGCCGGATCCGACGCCTACCTCATGCCATCGCAGTACGAACCGTGCGGGCTCGGGCAGATCTACGCCATGCGCTACGGGACCCCATCGATCGCTCACTTCACCGGCGGCCTCGAGGACACGGTCTTCGATATCGACGAGGACCCTGCGAACGGCACCGGGTTCGTATTCCGCTCCTTCGACCACCCGTCGCTTACGAAGACGATCCGGCGTGCGATGCACTACCGGGTCGCCATGCCGGACCTCTGGCGAACGATGCAGGTCAACGGGATGGCCCGGGACTGGTCATGGGACGCTCGTGCGGTCGAGTACGAAGAGATCTACGAATCGGTTCTGCCGTAGGCGATCGCTCCGCTCACGCTATCGGTCCCGGGGCCCCGACGACGTCGGCTCCCGACGCCGCTCCGGTCACGTACGCCTTCGGCTCCAACCCGGTCGCGGACGCGTAGCCACTCACCACCTCGTCGACGAACGGGGCACCTGCCGATGTGGCCACCAACGCCACGGCGCATCCGCCGAACCCGCCCCCGGTCATGCGCGCACCGAGGCAGCCATCGACGCCCGAAGCGATCTCGACCATGAGGTCGAGGGCTTCGGAGGACACCTGGAAGTCGTCGCGCAGGCTCCGATGGCTCGCAGCCATCAGTTGGCCGAACCGGGCGGTGTCCTCGGATCCCAGAGCGGCCGCTGCCCCGCTACTCCGCTAACCGCTACTCAGTCTCCAGATCGCGGCGGATCTCGGGGGCATAGAGATACTGGTCTGGTTGTCGCCGATCGTCAGTTCTCCGTCACCCCACAGGCGCTCGTCGGCTGGGCAGCAGGTGAGCGACAGGGTCTCCCGTTCGCGTCCAGCATTGACGACCACCAGGAGGTGCTCGTCGCCGTCGGATCGTTCCACGGCGTATGACATCGATCCGTCGTCATCGTCGGGTGGCCAGAGGATCCGGTAGTTAGCGCTGCGTAGCGCCGGATACTGGTGCCGCAGCGCGATGAGATCCTTCGTTGCTTCGAGGATTCGTTGGTTCCAGTGATCTTCATGGTCCCAGGGGAACGACCGACGGCAGTCGGGGTCGCGGCCGCCTTCGAGGCCGATCTCGGTGCCGTAGTAGATGCTCGGCACACCGGGGAAGGTGAGGAGTAGTGCTAGGGAGAGCACGACCGAATCCTCGTCATCCGAGGCGATCGTGAGGATGCGGGCGGTGTCGTGGGAATCTAGGAGATTCAGATTGGCGAGTGTCGCCGGTTCGGGATACTGATCGAGGAGTCCCTGGATGCGGTCCCGGTATCCGGCAGCGTCGGTCGCCGGGGCGACGTTGTAGTAGGGGTTGTCCATCATCGTCGCCCGGTCGAGTCGATCACCAACCGTGAATGCGATCGTCGCCGTCGTGAACGGGTAGTTCATCGTGCCGTCAAAGCGGTCTCCGTCGTTGATGAATGCACCAGCATCGGCCCAGATCTCGCCAACGATGTAGAGATCCGGGTTCACCGCCCGGGTGCGCTCCCGGAATTCCTCCCAGAATCCGGGCGTCTGGATCTCCTCGGGGACGTCGAGGCGCCACCCATCGATGCCTCGCTTTGCCCAATACTCGCCGACCCGCATCAAGTAGTCGCGAGCCTCGGGATTGTCGGTGTTGAACTTCGGGAGCGCCCGCATGCCCCACCAGGCCTCGTAGTTCGCGGGTTCGTCCATGTCGTACGGGTTCAGCGGGAAACCGTTGATGTGGAACCACCCGACATACGGCGACTGTTCGCCGTTCTCCAACACGTCGTGGAACCGGAAGAAGCCGCGACTCGAATGGTTGAAGACACCGTCGAGGATGACCCTGATCCCTCGCTCGTGACAGCCAGCGAGCAGTTCGTCGAAGTTCTCGCCGGTTCCGAGGATCGGATCGACGCGGTAGTAGTCGTGCGTGTGATAGCGATGGTTCGACGCTGATCGGAAGATCGGGTTGAAGTAGATCGCGTTGACGCCCAGATCCGTCAACCAGTCGAGGTGCTCGACGACGCCGAGGAGGTCGCCGCCCTTGTACCCGTGATACGTCGGGGGAGCATCCCACGCCTCAAGATTGATGGGCTTGCGAACTCGATCCGACTTCGCGAACCGATCAGGGAAGATCTGATAGAAGACGGCATCTGCGACCCAGGAGGGCCGATCGTGCAGGTTCGTGGACGCGGTGCGATTCTGGCGACAGTGAGCGCATGCGTCTCGGTCGTGCCGGCGTTGTGTCGTCAAGAGCCTGATCCTCCGGAGCGGTTGGGCAGCCACGCCATGATATGCGCGAATGGTGCCGGGATCGCCGCAGGAACCGGTTTGGTCACTGGATGTCGAGGGGGATCGGCAGGCCGGTAGCGAAGCCCGGAGTCTCGTGGTACGAGAAGCGGCCGGCCTCGGGGTCCCAGTCGGCGACCACCGGTACGTCGACCTTGCGATCGCTGGCGCACGGTTCGCCGCCGAGGTGCGCTGCGATATCCTCCGGGTACTCCTCGACGAAACCGCCGACGAGTGCCTGCTGGCCCGCGCCGAGACCGCATCGATTCCAATCCGTGATCTTCGCAACCCAGCCGCCGATCTCGTCCATCTGTTTCGCCGAACCCTTGCCGTCGGCGAGCGCGATGAAACGCCTGGCGAGCTCCGTCGCTCCGACCTTGCAAGGGAGGCACTGGCCACAGGAACCACGGGCGTTGAACGCGGCATATGCCCCAATCACCTGCACCGGGCAGATGGTGTCGTCGTAGAGGGTGAAGCCGGCCGATCCGAGACCCGTCCGGATGGAATGCATTCCTTCGTATGACAGGGGGACGTCGAGGTGCTCTGCGCCGAACGGTCGGTTTGAGACACCGTTCGTGATCATCTTGATGGGTCGACCGGATCGGGTCCCGCCGCCGTGCACCTCGACGAGTTCGCGCAAAGGCGTCCCGAGAGGGAGCTCAACGACGGTGTTGACAGCGCTGTCACCGCCGAGGGCGAAGATCATCGATCCCGGTGATCGCTCCGTACCGACAGATCGGAACCACTCGGCGCCGCGGGCGAGGATCTGCGGGAGGTTTGAAAGTGTCTCGGCGTTGGTGACAGACGTGGGATTCTGTGGCGACCCCTGGGATTCGAAGAGACCCCGGATGTACGGCGGGTAAAGGCGGGGCTTCGGGTCATGGCCCTCGATCACCTCGAGCATTGCCTTCTCCTCGCCGAACAAGTAGGCGTCCGGTCCGCGAACGATCGTGATCGGCACCTGGCCGATCATCCCGGCATCGACCATCTCGACCGCAGCGTGTTCGAGCCGTTCGATCGCCGCGAGGTGCTTGAACTTGATGCCGATGAACCCCTGCTCCGCTCCGACCGCGAGTCCTGCGATCGTGAGCCCTTCGAGGAGTTGGTACGGGTTGTTCTGCAGAAGCCAGCGGTCCTTGAACGTTCCGGGCTCGCCTTCGGATACGTTGGCGACGACGAACTTGCGACCGAAGTCGGCTGAGGCGACCCCGGCCAACTTGATTGCCGCCGGGAAGCCTGCACCACCTCGACCGCGAAGACCGGAGGCGAGGACCTCGTCGAGAGCGGTCTTTGGTCCCATCCGGTCAAGCGCTTCGAGCCCTTGCCCACCACCCCGCGCGAGGTACTCGTCGAGTGAGCTGAGTGGCGACTGCGGGAGGAGGCGGTCAAGGATCGTCATGGGGCCGAGATTGTCGTTCGGGAGGGTCCTGCCATGGCCGCATGATACGCACCGGCGGCGACGCGTACCCGGCGAAGAAGGATCGGCGGGGACGCGCCTCCACAATGATGGACGAGTTGTCCATCTGGTGTGATAGGATGTCCACTTCGTCGACGAAAGTGAGACCTACCGATGACCGATCGATCATCCCGAGAAGACGCCCTGGGGACAGACAACGTTGCCGTCTCCGCTCGGAGTCTCGGCAAGTCATATGGAGACACGGTTGCAGTTCATGACCTGAGCTTCGACGCACGGGCGGGCGAGGTCATGGGACTGCTGGGACCCAACGGTGCAGGAAAGACCACAACGATCAAAATGCTGACGACCCTACTTCCGATCGATACAGGGTCGGCAACGATTGCCGGGCTCGATGTAGCCGCGCGGCCGGACGCAGTGCGACGGGTGATCGGTCTGGCCGGTCAGTCGGCAGCCGTCGACGAGAAACTGACGGCGCGCGAGAACCTCGAGATGTTCGGCCGCCTTTACAAGATCCCGGGGAGCGCTCGGAAGAAGCGGATCGACTTCCTGATCGAGCGCTTCGAACTTGGCGAATTCGCAGACAGGACCGCGGAGACGTACTCGGGTGGCCAACGGCGGCGACTCGATGTTGTGGCGAGCCTCATCGCCTCGCCGCCCGTCCTCTTCCTCGACGAACCGACCACGGGTCTCGACCCCAGGAGCCGGACCGAACTCTGGGACGAGATCGGCGACCTCGCCGCACAAGGAACTGCCGTTGTTCTGAGCACGCAGTACCTCGAGGAAGCGGACCGTCTCTCCGACCGTATCGTCATCATCGACGAAGGGGTCATGAAGGCCTCCGGCACGAGTGCCGAACTCAAGCAGGATCTCCAACGGGACGTTTTCGAGATCCACGTTGCGTCGATGGAAGACGTGACGCGGGCAGCCGAAACTGCCGAACGAATCGCTCCCGGGGTTTCGATCACTCCCGGGGGGACCCAGCTTCAGATTCCACTCACCGATGGGTCTCGCCAGAGCCTCGTCATTCTTCGGGAGTTCGACGCCGCAGACATTGCGATTGCCGACTTTCAGCTCAGACGGCCGACGCTCGACGACGTGTTCCTGACCCTCACCGCGACCGGAGGCAACCGATGACAACAACCCAGGCCGCCCTCGCGCGCAAACCGGGACTCTCGGAACGGTTCAGGTGGGCTCTTCAGGACACCGTGACCATGACATGGCGTGATCTCATTCGGACTCGTCGGCAGCCCGAGATGCTGACCTTCGCCGTGATCATGGGCGTGTTCTTCCTTCTGTTGTTCTACTACGTCTTCGGCGGCGCCATCGCAGCCGGGTCGGGCGTCGACTACATCCAGTACCTCGTTCCCGGAGTCTTTGTGATCACGACGCTCACAGGAGCGCAGCAAACCGGCACCGGTCTCGCCACCGACCTCTCCCAGGGGGTCACCGACCGATTCCGATCCCTCCCGATGAGCCAGTTCGCGGTCCTCGGTGGCCGCACCATCGCCGACGCGTTCCGGAACGTGGTCAGCGTCGTGCTCGTTGCGATTGTCGGATACGTGCTCGGCTTCCGTTTCGCGTCAATCGGCGGAGCGGTCGGGGCGCTCGCCCTCAGCGTCGGGATCGGCTTCTCCTTCTCCTGGATGAATGCGGCGATCGCCGCGAAGGTGAAGAACGCCGAGATGGTCGGCATGCTGAGCATGTTCTGGCTATTCCCGTTGATGCTGGCCAGCACCGTGTTCACACCGGCAGAGCAGATGCCGGGATGGCTCCAGGGGTTCGCCAGGTGGCAGCCGATCTCGGTGGTTGCAGACGCGGCGCGGAACCTGAGCAACGGTGTCCCGGCCGGTGATGCCGTGCTGTGGTCGGTGGTCTGGATCATCGGCTTGTTGGTCCTGTTCATTCCGATGGCGGTCGCTGTGTATCGGAGAGGATGATGGGCGAGACAGCGACCGATCGGATTATCGAGGCGACGTTCGCGCTCGTGGCGGAGCGTGGCCTGGGCAGCGTCACGATGACGGAGATCGCGGACCGAGCAGGTGTCGCCCGCCAGACCCTCTACAACCACTTCTCCGACGTGGAGCAGATCGTGGTCGTCGGGATCGAGAAATACGCACAGACGGGGTTCGCCCATCTCGTGGATTTGCTCGCCGCAACCGGTTCGGTGGAAGCGAAGCTGGATTTGCTTGTGCGCCACACCGTCGTCGAGGGGAGCCACGGTCATGGGATAGCCGACGTTCGGGCTGCGCTCTCCCCTGGGGCCCGTGCTCATCTCGATCGACACCAGAACGACTTCATATCCCTGGTTGCTTCGATCATCGCCGACGGCGTCGCAGACGGGTCATTCGATGCTTCGATCGATCCCAACCGGCACGCTGTGCTGGTGCAGGGACTGCTCCTGTCCGCCTCGGATCTCGCCGCCGAAGGTGGCGATCCCGCGGAACTCGCCTCAGTGGTCTCGGAGTCGATCCTCCGGGTGCTTCGGGCGCCCTGAGGTCCGGTAGCCTCAGACGGTCGACGCGAACAGTTCGTGAGGATTCGAGAGAGGACCCACCGATGAAGTACCGCACCCTTGGCAGCACCGGATACGAGGTGTCGGAGATCGGCTTCGGGGCATGGGCGATCGGCGCCGACTGGGGCAGCATTGACGACACGACCGCGATGGCGGCCCTTCACGCTGCCGTCGACGCAGGCGTCAACTTCATCGACACGGCGGATGTCTACGGGGACGGGCGGAGCGAGCGGCTCGTTGGGCGTCTCGTCCGCGAGCGATCCGACGTCGAACTGATCGTTGCGACGAAGGCGGGTCGCAGACTCGATCCGCACACCGCAGACGGATACACCGGGGAGAATATCGAACGGTTCATCGACCGCAGCCTGACGAATCTCAAGGCCGACGCTTTGGATCTTCTCCAACTCCACTCTCCGCCCACAGACGTCTACTACCGGCCGGAGCTGTTCGAGGCGCTCGACGGGATCAAGGAGAAGGGGAAGATCCGCCACTACGGCGTCAGCGTCGAACGGGTCGAGGAGGCGATGAAGGCTGTGGAGTATCCCGGCGTGGAGAGCATCCAGATCATCTACAACATGTTTCGGCAGCGACCGGCGGAGAGGTTCTTCGACGTCGCTCGGGCCACGGACGTCGGAATCATCGTCCGAGTCCCACTCGCCAGCGGCATGCTCACCGGAAGGATGACTCCCGACACTGTGTTCGCCGCAGACGATCACCGTGCCTACAACCGCCATGGTGAGGCATTCGACGTTGGGGAGACCTTCGCCGGCGTTCCCTACGCCACCGGACTCGAGGCGGTGAGCGAATTGGCCGGCGCAAAGCCGGAAGAGACGACGATGGCGCAGTTCGCGCTCAGGTGGATCCTCATGAGCAACGCCGTCTCAACGGCGATTCCCGGGGCGAAGAGCCCCGAGCAGGCGATCGCCAATGCGACGGTATCGGGTCTTCCGCCGATCGACGGCGACGCTATGAGGAGTGTCGCCGACATCTACGAGCGGTCGGTGAAGCCCTTCGTCCATGCCCGCTGGTAGTCGGGCACGCCCTATCGTCTCACTCATGCGCATCGGATATCAGGGAGAGCCGGGCTCCTACAGTTACCGGGCCGTCGGTGAGTTGTTTCCGGAATGTGAACCGGTCGGCCTGAAGGGATTCACGGCTGCGTTCGCGGCCCTCGAGGACGGCGAGGTCGATCGGCTTGTCGTTCCCGTCGAGAACTCGACCACCGGATCGGTACTCCCCGTACTCGATCGCCTCCCCGGGGGCGTGGGCCATCAACCGTTCGCGATCGTCGCAGAGCATCTCGTCGAAGTCCGTCACGCGATTCTTGGAATCCCGGGAGCATCGATCGACGACATTCGCGAGGTGCGGTCCCACCCGGAGGCGCTTTCTCAGGCAGAGCACCATCTTCTCGAACTCGGCGTCGAGGCCGTCGCACGGCGCGATACGGCCGGCTCGGTGCGTGAGGTCGCAGAACGTGGAGACCCAACAATCGCAGCGCTCGCTCCGCCCGGAGCTGCGGAGATCCACGGGCTCGAGATCCTGGAACGGAATGTCATGGACCGCGATCACAACACAACCCGGTTTGTTGTTCTCGCTCCCGGCGAGCCGCAGGTCGATCCGGACGACGACAAGACGACGATGCTGTTCACAACGTCACACACGCCGGGAGCGTTGGCGCTGGTTCTTGCCGAACTCGGGTTGCGAGGGGCCAACCTGACGCGGATCGAGTCCCGCCCGTCGACCGAGGCTTGGTCCTATCGGTTCTTCGTCGATCTCGTCCACGAACCCGGGCCGGAGGGACTCGCCAAAGTGATCGATCCGCCGCCCGCGACCTGCGCCGACCTCTGGATTCTCGGCAGCTACGTTCGAGCAGCCGAGTAGTTGGGTCCGCCTCGCCGGCGAGTTCGACAACTACCGTTGCGCCCAGGAGGCGTAACGGATGGCGACCAGCACGGCGAGTTTCGGCGCGGGGAAACGGGAGAGCCATGACTCCTCTGCGTACTACGCACGGCGCATGACGCGGACCCCGGAGCCGGGGAAGGCCGGCGAGGTGCGCGACCCACCGGCCAACGTGCTCGACAAGGTCTTTGTGCAGTCCTCCGAATCGATGAATCAGCTTCCCGACAACTGTGTTGCCCTCATGGTGACCTCACCGCCGTACAACGTCGGAAAGGATTACGACGAAGATCTCGACCTCGGCGAGTACCTCGAACTGCTCCGACGGGTCTTCACCGAGACGTACCGGGTCGTCGAACCGGGCGGACGTGTCGCGGTGAACGTGGCGAACCTCGGTCGGAAGCCGTACCTCCCGCTCAACCACCTCGTCGGCGTTCTTCTCACGGAGATTGGGTTTCTTCTGCGTGGCGAGATCATTTGGAAGAAGGCCAAGGCGGCCGGCGGATCGACCGCATGGGGATCATGGCAGTCTGCGAAGAATCCGACGCTCCGTGATGTACACGAGTACGTCCTCATCGCCTCGAAGGAGTCATTCCGACGGGAGCGGCAGGGCGATGACACGATCTCGAAGGAGGACTTCCTCGAAGCAACGATGTCGGTATGGGACATTCTCCCCGAGTCGGCTAGGAGGGTTGGACACCCGGCGCCGTTCCCCACCGAACTGCCGCGGCGGCTCATCGAGTTGTACACGTTCGATGGAGACCTCGTGCTCGACCCATTCCTCGGATCCGGATCGACGGCGATCGCCGCGGTGCAGACCGGGCGGCGTTTCGTCGGTTACGAGACCGACTCCTCATATGCCGCCCTGGCAGAGAATCGGATCTCGTCGGCGCGGGCCGGACATCGGACCACGACGCAGTGACTGAAGCGTTGAGCCGGTCTGACACCCCGATGGAGAGGGCAGTCCTGGCGACCGTGCCATTTCTCGCGATCGGCCTTGTTGGGTCGGTGCCTCTCCTTCTCGTCCGTTGGTCGCCCCCTCCGTTCACGATCGTCGTCGTCCATCTCGCTGCACTCGTCGTCCTCGGGTTGGTCGCTGCGATTCGGCTCGCTCCACTGGCCGGTACTGACTGGTTCGAAGGGCGGCCGTGGTCGCCGTTCTGGCGATCGGCCGCTTCCGGCGTCTCCGTCGTGTTCCTCGTGACCGGCATGGTCGGTCTTGTGACGCTTGCCTCCTCTGCTGCGCTGCGATACCCGCCGTCGATGCAGTTCCTCCAGCTGCTGTCCGCTCTCGACATCGCGTGGGCGGGTGCTGCGCTCGTGATCGGTGTCTACCGGGTATGGGGACTCCCCGCCGCGGCGACCGTGGGAACGATGCTCGGCATCATCTGCGTATGGTCGATCTGGCGATATCTCGACGTGGTCGGGTTCGGGCCGGGCGGTGAATGGATCGTCGTTTCGGCGGCACTGGCCCGATACGTGCTGTCGTTCGATGTGGCCGCAGCGGCGATGGCCGTCGGGGCGTTTGTATTCGGGACGCGCCGTCAGGCGATGGAGCAGGCGAGTCCCCAGTCGTAGTCCGCGTACTCGACTGCCGGTGACGAGTCCGTCACCCACGCAGCATCGCGGTCCGGCAGCCAGGTCGCGACGATCCGTGCGAGGTCGCGCTTGCGTGCAGGGAGCCACGTCGGCATCCGGTGTGGACGGGTGAAGTCGCCTCCGTACCAGAGGAAGATGCGAGAGAGCCGGAAGGTCCCAGTGGCCCGGTCCACCGCGGCGCCGCCACCGGCGAGGAACGAGCGCATCTGATCATTGAGTTGGTCGTCGAGGCTCTCGCCGAACGGTTCGTAGCGAAGCGTCGGGCAGGACACCGATCCGCACACGAGAGCGCCATGAACCCTGGGATCTCCGAATCGGCGGATCTTCCCGTGTTCGATGTCGTTCAGCGATAGCGACTCGCCGGCGATCGTTGCCCACGGCGCATCAAACACTCCCGGGAGACGCAGGACCGTCGTGGCGCCGCTCTCGAAGGCATCGGAGGCAACCGAGAGCGCCCCGGCGTTATAGAGATTGAGCCAGAACGCGAGCCCTCCGTCACCGGACAGTGAGTCCGGATCGGTGTCCTGCATCCGATCCCGGAAGCCGTGCAGGCGCTCCCGTTCGTCCGGGAGTGTTGCGATTCCGCCGGAGCGCAGCGTCTCAAGGGCTACCCCGAGGTCGGCAGACTCGACGGCTCCTGCTCCCGACGGATCGGGTCGTTTGGTTCGACGCGCTCGAAGGATCGATAGCGCGACCGTTATCGGATTAGGTTGTTCGGCCATCAAGAACGCTCCGGGGACGGGTTCCCTCGCTCAACGGAACGGGAGAGGCGTCTGTTCCCGAGATTGCCGTTACCCCTCGACCGACCGGGCCTTGTACAGACGGAGGAACGTGTATCCGGTGATGCCCGCCACGATCGATCCGATGAAGATGCCGATCTTGGCTTCGTCGGAGAATAGGTGTGCATCGGGGCTCGATCGGAAAGCAAGCTCCGTGATGAAGAGCGAGACGGTGAACCCGACACCTGCCAGGAATCCCAGACCGATGATGTGGCCGAAGCTCGTGTGACGCGGCAACTCACCCAGTTTGAGCTTGAGGCCGAGCCATGTTGCGACAACGATCCCGACCGGCTTGCCAACGATGAGGCCAACAGATACCCCGAGAGCCACCGGGCTGGTCACGGCCTCGACGATGTCGATGTTGACGAACCGGACCCCGGCATTGGCAAGGGCGAAGAGCGGAATGACCAGGAACGATGACCACGGATGCAGGGCGTGTTCCCAACGCTCGAGTGGCGAGACCGACTCCTTGGCGATCACCGCGAGTTCGAGGGCATCATGGTCGAGACGTGCGTGGGCCTGCGGCGATGCAGCATCTCGATCCCAGCGCTCGAGGATCCATCCTGCTCGCCTCCGGAAATCTACGTCACTGTAGTAGGCCCTGGCCGGGACCAACAGGCCCAGGATGACTCCGGCAACGGTCGCGTGGACTCCGGATTCGAGGAAGGCGTACCAGGCAAGAATCGCCAGCGGGAGATAGAAGATTCCGGCTCGAATCCCCACCTGGCGCGCAACGGCGATCAGAGACAGCGTGGCGGCGGCCACGATCAGCCAAATGAAAGCGAGATCGTCCGTGTAGAAGATCGCGATGACGAGGATCGCCCCGATGTCGTCAACGATCGCGAGTGCGAGGAGGAACAACTTCGCTCCGAGCGGAACCCTGGATGAGAGCAACGCGATCACACCCACCGAGAAGGCGATGTCGGTGGCCATTGGGATTCCCCAGCCCGCGAGAGCATCGGCAGGGCCGCTCGACGCGACGAATGCGACGTAGATGAGAGCTGGAACAACCATCCCGCCGAGAGCGGCCACGGCGGGGAGTGATGCCTTCTTCACCGAGTTCAATTCGCCGACAACGAGTTCGCGCTTGATCTCGAGACCGACGACGAAGAAGAAGATCGCCATCAGGCCGTCGTCGACGACGTGCTTCAGCGATTGGTCGAAGTGGAAACCGCCGACCTCGAACGACAGGTGGATGTCCCAGAACTCGAAATAGGAATCACCCCATGCCGAGTTCGCCCAAATGAGCGCGAGGATGGTGGCGGCGAGTAGCACGACTGCACCCGAAGCCTCCGTCTGGGTGAATCCGAGCACCGGGCGAACGAAGCGTCTCGGGATCAGTTGGTCGGAGTGCAGCCAGGTGCGGTGCAGGGGTTCGGTGTCGCGATCCATGCGGCTCAGAAGAGTAGTGCCGTGCCGCCGGCTGTCCGCTCGGGCGATTGGGTACCATCCCAGCGCGTTTCGAAAGGGCTCGGTGCTTCTCGACGTCGTCAGGATCATCGGAGGGTTGATTGCCCTCATCTACGCCGCCGACCGACTTGCAAAGTCGGCGGTGCGGATTTCGCGTGCCTTCGGCGTGTCCGTCATCTTCATCGGTGCGGTCGTCGTCGGCTTCGGAACATCGGTCCCGGAGTTCGTCGTGTCGGCGCTCGCCGCACTGGAAGGCGAACTCGACCTGGCTGTGAGCAACGTTGTCAGCTCGAACATCTCGAACGTAACGCTCGTGCTCGGCGCGGCGGTGCTGGTCACCCCGATCACCGCAAGAAGACGGGTCATCAGACGCGAGGGTGCCCTCATGTTTGCGTCCGTTGCGATCCTGGCGGCATTCCTCGCCAACGGATGGCTCGATGCCTGGGAGGGGTTTCTGCTGCTCGCGTTGCTCGGGGTGGCGATCTGGCTGATGATTCGATGGTCGAGCAGTGATCCGGACGCCGTGCTCGGTCAGGTCGATGACGAAGTCGATTCGAGCGTCACCACGGATGCGGCGAACATCGCCGCGTGGCGCAAGGAAGTGGGGAAGGAGATCCTCGTCGGCGTGGGAGCGCTGATTGCTACGGTCATCGCGGCGGACTTTCTGCTCGACGGGGTCCTCGGAGTGGGAGCACACTTCGGGCTCTCAACGCTGTTCCTCGGCCTGATCACCGGCGTCGGCACGAGCCTCCCTGAGCTCGCCGCGGGTATCGCAGCTGCTCGTAACCGAGAGCCGGAGCTGGTCCTGGGGAACGTTCTCGGGTCGAACATCTTCAACTCGCTGGGAGCCATCGGACTCGCCGCAATTCTCGGGCCGGGGCCGCTGGTCGACATCACGATCGCACTGCTCGCGATCATGGTCGGAGTGGTGTTCGTCGCCGGAGCCTTCGCCCTCACCGGCAGACGCATCACCCGAATCGAAGGCGGAATCCTGTTGGCCGCGTTTCTCGCGTTCGCCGTGTACGCGTTCGTCTGACCCCCAAGGCGTCTGGCGTTGATACAGACGATATACCGTCCGTATCAACGCCAGACGCCTTGGGGTTACTGGTTCGGGACGAGGGTCTGGACCGACTCAGCGGCTGCGTCGACTTGGGTTCGGGTCCAGTTCATCGGGGAGTACTCGCCGGCGAGCCACAGAGGGATCATGTCGTCGTAGTGCGGGTGGTCCGTGTGCCCCGACTGGCCGGTCGTATGTGTCGTTCTGGAACGTGACAAGTCGGCCATATCGACGAGCATCCGCATCGACGGTAGCCAGTCCGTTTCAAATCCGTCCGGCGCCGTCCACCCCGTGGCGTTGACGAGATCATCGCCGCCGGTGGTTTCGAACGGTCCTCGATTGAAGCGGTCTTCGATGAGGCCGATCCCGGATTCGCCAAGCGTCTGGTTGCGGAACGTCGAGAGGTGCATTTCTCCCCACCGCCATCCTTCCGGATCGTCGCCGAACCATCCTTTCAGATCGTCGTACGCGGCGTCGAGCGATTGGCGGAGGATCACATCACGATCTTCGACATCCGGGGTTGCCCGGTCGTCCCAGAACGGGTCGCTCGGGTTCTCGAGCATCTGCCCAACAACGTAGAACCACCTTCCGGAACCGTTCGGCCAGTAGTCCTCGGGTAGGTCGTCGTGGAAGGTGAACTCGAGGATGCGGGACCACACTGCGTTGAACGCCGCCGCACCCGACGAATGTGCCTGGTTGCCCAGATCCCATGAGGCAAAGACGGCGTTGAGAGGAGAGTCGAGCGGAGCGAGGTACGGGACGATCTTCTCGGCGTTCAGGCTGTACGAGTCGAACTGGATCGATGCCATCTCGTCCAGTCCGATCGGCGCGTTGGACCCGACCAGATCGACGATCCGACGCGCCCGGTAGCCGTAGTTCCAGTCGTAGGTGATCCAGTACGGATAGGTGTCGTCGACGACGGCGTTGTTCGCCGTGACGATATAGCCGCTCTCCGGATTGAACGAGCGGGGGAGTTCGTCGAACGGGATGAAACCCGTCCACTCGTACTCGTCGGTCCATCCCGGCACGGGGACCGATCCGTCACCGTTCGCCCGGATCGGGATGGCGCCTGGTGACTGGTAGCCGATGTTCCCCTCGACGTCCGCGTAGATGAAGTTCTGCGCGGGAACGGTGAACGTCCGGAGGGCCTCACGGAAGTCATCCCAGTTCGCCGAGGAATTGAGTTGCAGGAACGCGGTCACGAGGCCCGGGTTCGTATCGAGCGCCGTCCAACGGAGTGCGACGGCGTATGGCTCCGGAGTGACGATCCCGCTGCTCGGAAGATCGTCGAGATCCTCGTAGACGCCGGAGATGATCGGTCCGTGTCTCGTCGATTTGACGTCGATGATGACCGGGTCACCACCTGCGACCTCGATGGTCTCCTCGTGGACGGCCATGTCGACCCATTTCCCGTTCACCTCGTACTGGTTCGAGTCGTTCGGGTTGACCCTCTCGACATAGAGATCCTGGACGTCGGGGCCGAGGTTCGTCACACCCCACGCGACGTTCGCGTTGTGACCGATGATGACCCCAGGGACACCGGCGAAGGAGAAACCGGCGACATCGTACGGACAGTCGCTCGACACGGGGGTGCAGTGGAGGCCGTTCTGATACCAGATCGACGGCATCTGGATCGCGAGGTGTGGATCGTTGGCAAGGATCGGCATGCCGGTGTTGGTGCGATCACCCGACACGACCCATGAGTTCGATCCGATGCCGGCCTCAGGGTCGCTCGCTCCGATCGCTGCGACGAGATCGAGTTTGTCCTGCACGGATGAGAGAGCGGTCCGAACGCCGGGGATCGCGTGCAACGAAGCGGCGGGAGTACTGCTCGTGACGAGCTCGTGCGCCGGGACGATGTACGGGTTGAGGTCACCCGGGTACCGCGGGGAGAGTTGGGCGACCTGCACCTCAGTGAGCGACCCGAGGAGGGTCGCGCGTTCAATCTCTGCGTCCATGTTGCCGCGGAGGTCCCATGCCATCGCGATGCCCCAGGTCAATGTGTCGACCGGGGTCCATGGTTCAGGGTCGTAGCTGTGGTTCATGAGGTCGAGCACGGTGTACTCGAAACTCAGCTCCGCGGGCGAGCGGGAGGCGAGGTAGGCGTTCACCCCTTCGGCATAGGCGTCCATCACCGCACGATCGTCCGGTGCGGCAGCGGCGTACTGTGCCGTCGCAACGTCGTGCCATCCCATCGTCCGGAGGAACGTGTCGGTCTCGACCTGCGAGTCGCCGAACATCTCGGAGAGGCGACCTGAACCGATGTGACGCCAGACGTCCATCTGCCAGAACCGTTCTTGGGCGTGGACGTAGCCCTGGGCCGCGAACAGGTCGTGCTGGTTGTCAGCGTAGATGTGGGCGACGCCCATGTCGTCACGCACGACTTCGACGCCGGCCCCGAGGCCAGCGATCGCGACTTCCCCGTCGACGTCCGGGAACGCGCGCCGGACCGAGATGCGTCCGAAGAGTGTCACGCCGAGCACCACGATCACGATGAGCGCCACGATTACCCCGAGCAGGATCTTCCACCATCTGCGCGACTGCTTTCGCCCGTCGCCCGGCGCTGCTGGATCGGTCATGACCGGCGATCGTACTCGCTTCATCTGGGGCCGCACCGCCGTACCATGGGGGTATGGAAGAAACGACCGAACCGGCAGATACAACCAACGACGACGAGCCGATCATTCCGCAGGTAGTCGGCTCCGTCACCGACGGGGGAGGCGAGAACGAAGGCACGTTCGTGACCGAACCCTCGAAGCTCATTCGCATAGCTTCGATGACCCGAGCGATGCTCGAAGAGATCCGGGCGTCGGGCATGGACGATCTCGGACGGCAGAGACTCCTCGCCGTCTACCACCGCTCCATCGATGAGCTTCGGGACGTGCTCTCCGACGACCTCAAAGATGAGCTCGATTCGATCTTCGTGCCACTCGAGCGCGAGACGCCGACGGAGTCGGAGATTCGAGTCGCCCAGGCGCAGCTCGTTGGATGGCTCGAGGGGCTCTTCCACGGAATCCAGGCATCCCTCTGGTCACAGCAGATGTCCGCCCAGGCCCAACTCGAGCAGTTGGGGCGTCGTCGCGCTCTCGAAGTGTCAAGCGATGAGGACCGTCCGGGGCTCTATCTGTAAATCGCTCCGGATCTGAGGACCTGCGATCGCCTGCTCGCTACGATGTCCCTATCGAATGAAAGGACCATCCGTCGTGCAGACGCCCACACTCCTTCCGCCCACGGCCATTGTGGTGAATCGATACCACGTGGATCTGACCAATCAGGCGGTCCGATTCGAGCCGGTGCAGAGTGAGGACCTCGAGGATGCTCTCGGTGGCATCGCCCGGGCAACCAAGCTGCTTGCCGGCGTCGCCGTCGAGGACCCGTACGCCCCCTCCTCGCCACTCGTCATGAACCTTGGTCTGCTGAGCGGTACCAGTGTCATGACTGGGCTACGGACGTTCTTCCATGGATACTCGCCCTTGAAGGTCTCCGACAGCGGATCCCCCGGCCTGATGTGGAGTGCCGGGAGCGGGCACTTCGGAACCAAGCTGCGAGGTCTCGGTATCGATGAGGTGATCTTTACCGGCCGGGCAGAACGGCCGACGTTGCTGCATCTCACGCCGGGCGAGGACGGCGAACCGACGGTCTTCGAGTTCTTGGATGCGTCGGACCTCTCGGGCGCGACCGTCAATGAGCGCATCCAGGGCCTGCATGGTCGCTTTCCTCGAGCTCATTTCGCTGCGGTCGGCCCCGCTGCCGAACACTACGAGTCGGTGCGCTATGCATCGATCGCACTATCGACCGACAACCAACTCGAGAGTGGGGACGCGAAACCACGATTCTGCGGTCGTGGCGGCTACGGCGGCGTGATGGCGTCGAAGAACCTATGGGCGATTGCTGCCGACGGCCCCGACCCGGCTCGGACACGGGGTCTTCGGGACATCAACCGCGAAGTCAACCTCGGACCGGGCAGCGCCCGGTATCGGGATCTCGAGGGAGATCGCGGCGGCACCTGGAGGACGATGTTGTGGATGCACGACGAGCAAGCAATCCCTGAGTTCAATTATGCGCCGACGAACACCGAAGCTGCTGTGGTTCTGTGCCGGCCGAGCGTGGAGGCGGGGCCGTATGAGGTCAAGGCTGAGGGTTGCTACCTCTGTGGGATTCGTTGCCACAAGAACGTCTACGACGAAGGCCACGATGGTGAGATCGGGAGGTTCCGCGCGAAGATCGACTACGAGCCGATCACCCTGCTGTCGTCGAATCTGG
>CAXMQO010000023.1:0-6741 GCA_964195515.1 uncultured Saprospiraceae bacterium
CACGAGTGTGCTCATGACTCGGCCTCCGCGACCAGGCTGAGCTGCGGCAACAGATCACGTTCATGCTCGATGAACGCGTGGACCGCCGCGGCCAACTCGGTGTACGACGGATGGCGATCGATCTCGCGTACACGATCCAAGAATTCGGGGGCCCACGACACGAGATATGTAGAGAAGAAGTCGCGCTGACGGGAAAGCGCAGCGGTGAGGTGCCGGTCATTCGCCCGCCAACCGACTTCGTCAGCGCAAAGGCGGGCCATCACCTCCATCACGGTCGCAATGTGATCGAGGTTGTCACCGTCGCTGATCGAATCGCCGAATCCGAACCGGCGGTAGGTGGAGCGAAGCAAGGCCTGCACTCGAGCCACCTCGCCCGTGCGTGAGTCGGCAAGGTACGACGTGAGGTGGGGCGAGCAGGCGGGGCCGGCGACACCGGCGCCGAACATCGCCGTGTGGGCATCCTGCAGGTCGATCAGTTCTGCCTCGGCCAACCCCCGGGCGGCATCGGCAACCGGATTTGCGAAGGCGAAGTCGAACAGCCCTAGATCATCGAGGATCGACACCGTGGCGGCTGACGCCTCGAGCAGCTCAGCGGTGGGATACGAAAAGCCGAGCCCGAGGAACCGGTAGGTGCCCTCTCGCAGCCGACCCAGCTGCGGAAGACTCACCGGGTCTTGTCCTTCGGACCCGAGTCTCTGTCGACAGCCTTGTCCTTGGCGACGTCGTAATAGAGGGCCGACGAGATGGCGATGATGACACCAAACACGAACAGCGCGGGCGACCACTCCATTCGGGGGTTCGAGCACGCGACTTCGTCGGCGCACCACGGCGCGGAACCGGCAAAGTAGGCCGCCCCCATCAACGACACTCCGATAACGATCATGGCGATGGTGATCACTCCGCGGCGAGTCATGTCACGGCCTCCGTTTTCGAGTCTTCGAGCTCAATGATCGGGAACATCTTCATGAAGAGCCCGATGAGCAATGCTCCGAACGAGAACAAGCCGACCGCAACCGCGTACTCCACCCACGTCGGGCTGTAGCTGCCGACGCCGTCGCCGTAGGGCAACAGCTGGCCGTGGGTCTGCGACGGGACCACGATCAGGTACCGCTTTCCCATGGCACCCACATTGACCAGGAGACCGATCACGACGAGCGCCCCGACGTTCCACCGTTTCGTGACCGCCATCCACCCGAGCCACACCGCGTGCACCACCAGCGTCGCCACCGAGATCCAGAACAACCATGCGTAACGGCCCGTCAGGAGGGCATCTCCAATCCGCTGCTCCGCCACGGTCGGCTGGTAGATGGTCGTGAAGATCTCCACGATGACGAAGTAGGAGTAGACGAAGAGCAGCACCATCAGGAACCGGCCGAGCCAGGCGAACGCTTCCAAGCCGATGCGCTTCTCCTGGCCCAGGAGCTTCCTGACAATCGCGGCGAACACGAGAAGGTGCCCGATGCCCGACACGCCGGCCAAGATGACGAATGCGGGCGCCTGCAGGGTCCCGAACCATCCCGGCCGTCCGACCTGCAAGCCGAAGACGAAGCCCAACGACGAGTGCGCGACGACAAGCAGAGGAAGAACCGCCAGTGCCAGCCAGAACGTCGTCCGTCGATCACGGCTGCGCTGATCGGCGGTGTCCTCGTAGCCGGCCGCCCACGCCCGGAAGAAACCCTGCAGCTTCGACGGCTGCTTCGCGAGCACGGCCGCGTCGCGCCGTGAGGTGAGGTAGAGGTACACGATGCTGGCGAACAGGTAGCCGGCGATCACGAGACTGAATGTGCCGAAGAACGGCGATTGTGGCCGGGCATAACGGAACAGGTTCACGATGCCCCGCAGTGGTTGACCGAGGTCGACGATGATCGCGATCCCGCCGAGCAAGAGGGCGACGATGGTCATGAGTTCCGCCATACGGGCGGTGCCTTTGAGGTCCTCGATGTCGAACAGCCGGATGAGCGCGGCGATCGTGATGCCGGCGAAGCTGATGCCGACGAAATAGACGACCAGCGAGATGTAGATACCCCAGGTCGCTCCGCCCATCGTTCCGAGATCGCGCATACCCGTCGCGACCATGCCTTGGCTGTGTTCGGTCAGATACCCGATGAGGCCAACGATCGATCCGATCGTGGTGAGCGCGAAGAAGAGCAGCCAGCCGCGACTGAATTGGCCGACTCCCATCGGAAGGCGAGGCGCCCCGTCCTGGGGACGCTCTTCCGTCGGCATCGTCTGCGTGGTCATCGGTCGACCCCTGTTGTCGGCCGCTCGATCTCACGGGCGGTGGACGAGGGAGCGGTGCCGCCTACATACACCACGCTCGGGTCCGTGCCCAGGTCTTCGAGCAGTTGGAATGTGTTGTTCGATCTGATGAATTGCGAGATCGGGGTTTCATCGTCCTCGATGTCGCCGAATTTCAGTGCGCCCACGGGACACGTGTCGACGCAAGCCGGGAGCAGGCCCTGCTCGACCCGGTGTACACAGAACGTGCACTTCTCCATCACACCTTTTTGATGAGCGCTACCGGATGTGAGTCGTTGTTCGTCGCCGTACTTCCGGTCATGGTCGGGGTTCTTGTAGGCGGGGACTGCACCGCCGGTGACCGAGGCCACGTCAGGATCGTCGAACGGAATCTGGTAGTCGGCGAATGCGTCGTCGGGAGAGCGCCAGTTGAAGTAGTTCACGCCATACGGGCAGGCGACCTCGCAGTAGCGGCATCCGATACAGCGGTCGTAGTCGGTGAGGACGAGACCATCCTCTCGCTTGAACCGGGCCCCGACCGGACACACCTTGACACACGGTGCGTTGTTGCAGTGCTGACACGGTCTGGGAAGAAAGTCGATATGCGTATTGGGGTACTCGCCGTCTTCGAGGCGAAAGACATGCATCCAGAAGACGGAACTGGGGGTGTTGTTTTCGATCTTGCAGGCCTCGACACAGGCCCGGCACCCCTGACAGCGATCGAGGTCGACAGCCATTCCGAACCTGGTCATGTCGATTCACTTCCCTTCGTCACACGGACTTTCACGTGGAATGAAGCATCAGCGGTCTGGCCCACGTATCCCTCGCTCGAGAAGTAGAGGTCGTTCGGGCTGGGGCCCAAGCCCCTGCTCACGGGATGGGTCCACCCACCGAAGTGATGAGGCATACCGACCACATCCGGGCGAATTCCTTCGGTGAGCGCGAGGACCGTCTCCACGCTGCGCGTCTCGCCGGTCACCGCGTTGTGCGACTCGACGGTCACCACGTCGCCCTCGGAGAGGTCGAGGCGTCGGGCGGCCGAGGGGTTCATCTCCACCCGCTGACGGCCACCGAGTTCGGTGAGGAGCGGGATCATGGCGGTCCGAGACTGCTTGTGTTCGACGAGCTTGTAGCTGATCAACGTGAACTCGTACTCCGGTGGCGATGCGTCCATGGTCGGTGCTCGCCACGTCGGGAAGGCCGTGTAGTCACGCGAGTAGACCTCGTCGACACCCATGTCCTCTTGCAGTCGCTGGGCCTTGAGCAGGCTCTCGCCATACAGCCGGTGCACGGCCCCACCGAACGGCGGGTCGCTGACGTAGCCGTATCGCTTTGCGGGCGAGAGGGGTCCTTTCACCCAGACACCGTTTTCCTCGAAGTAGTCGATGCCCGACAAACCTTGCGATTTGGACCATCGGTCGAAGATGTCGCGCGGCGTCGGCTTCTCCCCGGCCGGCAGTGCGAACTCTGTCTCGGCCAGGCCGAGCAGGTCGTTCACGCGCTCCAGGTATCCGCCCTCGCCGTGCAAGAGACCCATCTTCTCGGTGAGGTCGAGGTAGATGTCGATCTCGCCGCGCGACTCGAACAGGGGTTCCATCGGTGGCAAACGCAGCGCCTTCGCGTCGATGTAGCCGTCACCGGCCGAGATCGGCCCCTCGTACTTCTCGATTGTCGCGGCCGGAAGCACAACGTCGGCGAACAGGTCGGCGGTCTCCGACATCCACGGGCTGATCACCGCAACGAAGTCGAACATCCCATAGGTCGCGACGAAGTCGGGGGCGGATGCGAACGCGACGACCGGGTTCGCCATGTGGATGATCACCATCTTCGGCAGCTTCTCGACCTGATAGCGGTCCGGATCCTGCATGACCTGGGTGACGATCCCGGGGAATCCCGTGTTGATCGGGAAGAACTTCGAGTTCTTCAGCGTGAAGTCGTATGGCGGTTCGTCGATCTTCAGGTCTTCGAACGCCGCATAGTTCTTGTGGATTTTCCAGGTGAAGTCCGACAGCTGCCCACCGTGCGCCCCGACCGCGCCCACGAGCATCGAGATGATCGTCATCGCACGAACGGCCTGGAACCCGAGCTCCTGCTGCGCCATGTGATACGCCATGATCCCGACCGGGCGGTGGGGAACCTCGACGCCGTCGACGATCGTCGTGGCGCCGATGCTCGCCTCGGTGCCGAACTCACTCGCGAGACGCCTGATCGTGGAGGCGTCGACGCCACATTTGTCGGCTGCCCACTCGGGCGTGTACTGGTCGACGTGCGCCTTGAAGAGCTCGAAGCTCGTCGTGAAGGTCTGTCCGTCGATCTGATGGTTGCCCTCGAGCGCCGGTTCGACGGCGTCGGTGTACATGACTGCACGCCCGACCGCGTCGTCCCACACGAGCGGCACGTCGGCCGCCTCTTCGCCCTCGCCGATTGTCTCTTTGAGGACGAGTCCGTCTTCGCCGACCAGATACGGCGCGTTGGTATAGGCGGTGAGGTAGGGCTGGTCGATGAATCCTTGCGCAATGAGTTCGTGACACATTGCGAGCGCCATGGCCAGATCACCGCCGGCCTTGATCGGTACCCACTCGTCGGCGAACGGCCCCGCCGGTCGGAGCCGGGGGTCGATCTGGACGATCTTCAAGCCGTTGTTCTCACGGGCCTGAACCAACTGCCGCGGCCAGGTCAGCCAACAGAACTTGTTGCCGCCGGCATTCGTGATGTTCCAGCCCCACGAGAGCACATACTTGGAGTTGAGAAGGTCGGGGTGAAGGACACCGTGGAGTCCAGTCGTGTACTCGACCGCCCGATAGCCGGTGTCGGAGCAGTACGCCCCGTGACCGAGCTTCGAGCATCCGATCGCCTTGACGAACGCCTCGTCATAGAAGTCCTTGGCCTTTGACCGGCCTTTTTGCCACAGAACCTGCTTCGGGTCGTCGGCCGCGACCTTGGCGTATTGCTCCGCGACCAACTCGAGCGCCTCATCCCACGAGGCCTGGCGCCACTCCCCGGTCACGCCTTTGTCGTTCGTGCGGACAAGTGGTGTCTTCAGCCGATTCGGGTCATAGATCGACACGATCTGCGCCTGGCCCTTCGGACAGAGTGTTCCGTCGTTGCGGGGATGGCCGTTCATGCCCTCGAACTTCACGACCCTGCCGTCGACGCGACGCGCAGACATGCCGCAGTCCTGCTTGCCGATCCAACACGTCGTGAACACCTCGTCTTCTACGGGTGCCGCAAGCTGCAATCCCGTTTCCGCGCTCGCGTCGGAGTCGACGACGTTGAAGAGCAGCTTCGAGGCGGCGACGGTACCTCCGGCTGCGGCGGTGCCCTTGACGACTGTGCGTCGGGAAATCTCAGCCACGGACAGCTCCTTCCGTTCGTGCCCCCCACTCTCCGGAGGAGCGACATCGAGCGACAGGGTCGAAAGGCCCATACGCACTCGATTTCCGCCGGCACACGAACTCGACCTTCAGATGGGACCTTCGCCTCTCCTGTTCGCGGTCACGACCGGGAGAGGTTGGTTGGACAGACGGGGAGGAGACGCGCGTGAGCGGCCGTAGATCGACACAGGACAGTCCCCTTCTCGAGGTGGTCGATCTCGAAGTCGTCTACGGGCAGCACATTCGCGGACTGCGGGGAGTGAATCTCGAGGTGCGAGCGGGCGAGATCGTCGCCCTGCTCGGTGCGAACGGTGCCGGCAAGACCACGCTGTTGCGATCCGTGACCGGACTCCTGCGATTCCACGACGGCGCGGTCACGCGCGGCAAGATCGGCCTCCGCGGTCGGGACATCACCCGGGCGTCTCCCACTGTCATCGTCGGAGAAGGCGCGGCCCAGGTGATGGAGGGACGTCGGATCTTCGGCGAGATGACAGTGGAGGACAACCTCGCGGTGGGCGCCATCGTTCTACGTGACCGGCGGGCAATGGCCGCCCGACGAGAAGAGATGTATGCCCTCTTCCCGCTGCTCGCCGACCGGCGAACCTCCCAAGCCGGCTACCTCTCCGGCGGCGTCCAGCAGATGCTGGCCAGCGCACGGGCGATCATGAGTTCGCCCACCCTTTTGCTGCTCGACGAACCGTCGCTCGGGTTGGCCCCGATGGTCGTCGAACAGATCCGCGATGTGATCACCACGTTGAACGAGGAAGGGACCACGATTCTGCTGGTCGAGCAGAACGCGGCCATGGCGCTCTCCATCAGCGACCGTGCCTACATTCTGCAAACCGGAGCCATTGTGATGACTGGCCCGTCGGCCGAGCTTCGAGGCGACCCCGCGGTGCAGTCGCTCTACCTCGGGATGAACACCGACGGCAGCCGGGATTCCTATCGTGAGGCGCGGGCCGGGCTGACAGGATCGCCATGACCGACTCGCCCGTTCTCCAGGTCAAGGACCTCAGCATCCATTTCGGCGGCGTGCATGCGCTCCGCGAGATCAGCTTCGATGTCGGTCCGGGCGAGTTGGTGGCGCTGATCGGACCCAACGGGGCAGGAAAGACGACCGTCTTCAACT
>CAXMQO010000024.1:0-8420 GCA_964195515.1 uncultured Saprospiraceae bacterium
GAGCGTCCTGGAGGATCACCGTTCAGGTTTCTTGGGGGCCATCGCCTCTGGCTGGCTCCGGAGATCCCGTCGATTACCTACCAACCGGACGACGACCCCGTGAGCGTCACACACGATGATGGGCACCTTCAGGTCCGGGGAGATGCCGATCCGGACGGAATCGCTCGAGAGATCGAGGTTTCTGCCGGCCGCATCGGCGGGACCGTCGTCGTCAACCATCGGATCATCAACGTCGGCGACGAGCCAATTGAGGCTGCCGCGTGGGCCATCACCCAGTTCCCGGCCGACGGTGCTGCCGTCCTCCCGCTCGGCGCGGAACCGGTCGATGCCGGGGAATACCAGGCGAATCGATCCGTCGTACTCTGGCCGTATACGGATCCGGGAGCAGAATGCTTCGCGTGGAGCAGAGATGCTGTGGTCGTTGGGGGATCGAGCGGCTCCAAACAGAAGGTAGGGGCGGAGAACTGGAACGGTTGGGCGGCGTACCACCGGGGGTCCGTGCTCTTCGCCAAGTGGGCACCGCTCCACGATCCGGCCCTGCGGTATGCGGATCGCGGCGCCTCCGTCCAGGTGTATCGAGACCAACGTTTCATCGAACTCGAGACCTTGGGCCCGCTTCGCCGACTGGACCCCGGCGACGCGGTTCATCATCGAGAGGTGTGGCGAGTGATAGAGACCGGTCCGATGGATCGTGGAGATCTTGCTGCCCACGCACTGGATATCCTGTCCGCATGGGAGCCCCACCGATGACGACATTCCTGGGAATCGATACTTCGACGACCGCGACGAAGGCACTCCTCGTGGGCGCAGATGGCACCGCTCTCGGCGTCGGCAAAGCCGAATACGGGTACGAGACCCCCAGGCCGGGGTGGTCCGAGCAGGATCCCGACCTGTGGTGGAACGGCACCGTCACGGCCATCCGGGAGGCAGCGGCCATCTCAGGTGTGGATCCGTCGACGGTCGACGCGATCGGTCTCACCGGCCAGATGCACGGCCTCGTCGCTCTCGATGCGGACGATCGCCCCGTTCGGCCGGCCATCCTATGGAACGACCAACGGACCGCGGCGCAGTGTGATGAGATCCGACGCCGGGTCGGAAGGGATCGACTCATCGAGGTCACGGGAAACGACGCTCTCACCGGGTTCACCGCCCCGAAGATCCTCTGGATACGCGACGAAGAACCGGAGGGATACGCGCGGATATCGACCATTCTGCTCCCCAAGGACTACGTACGCCTCCGACTCACCAATGAGCACGCCGTCGATCGGGCAGGGGGATCGGGCACGTTGCTCTTCAACCTCGAGCAGCGGGACTGGTCCGACGAGATCATCGAGTCTCTCGACCTCTCGAGGGACTGGTTCCCTCAGACATTCGAAGGAACCGATATCACGGGGCACCTCACGGAGGAGGCGGCATCACTCACCGGGTTGCGACCGGGGATTCCGGTCGTTGGGGGTGCAGGCGATCAGGCTGCGAACGGTGTCGGAACCGGAGCCGTTGAACCAGGCATGGTCGCTGTGTCGCTCGGCACGAGTGGGGTCGTGTTCGCGGCGACCGATCGGCCGGTGATCGACTCCGATGCCCGTCTTCACAGCTTCTGCCATGCCGTTCCCGGCATGTGGCACCAGATGGGAGTGATGCTCTCGGCGGCCGGGAGCCTCCGATGGTTCCGAGACACGATTACTCCCGAAGCTTCGTATGAGGACCTCAGTCTGGGCGCGGAAGGTGTGGCTCCGGGATCGGACGGGTTGCTCTTTCTTCCCTACCTCACCGGCGAGCGCACCCCACACCCCGATCCCGACGCGCGTGGAGCATTCGTGGGCCTCACCGTGCGGCACACGCGAGCCCACCTGGCGCGGGCCGTGATGGAGGGAGTCGCATTCGGGTTGCGGGATTCGCTGGAGATCATTCGGGAGCAGAGCGACGTGCGCGAAATCCGCGTTGCCGGGGGAGGGGCAGGGAGCGCGGTCTGGCTCCAGATACTCGCGGACGTCTTCGGCGCTGAGGTCCGAACCGTGGACGTTCCGGAATCGTCTGCCTACGGTGCCGCTCTTCTCGCCGCAGTCGGCGCAGATGCGTACCCCTCGGTAGGAGAGGCGGTCGCTTCCACGGTCCGGACGGGAGACCGGTATCAACCGGGTCTCGTGGCGGCTCGTTATGAAGACGTGTACGGCACCTACCGGAATCTCTACCCGGCCCTCCGAGACATCTCCCACCGCCTCGGCTCCATCGAACGGGCGTCAATCGAGTAGCGCCGCGGAGCAGCGATCGAAGGAGTCCCAGATCGGACGAGCGAAACACACGCCCGCTGCGGTTCTACCATTCGACATATGGGAAGTCTTGGCGCGGGCGAGATTCTGGTCATCGTTCTTGTAGCGCTGATTGTCTTCGGCCCTGAGCGCTTGCCCGAGATCACCAGGAAAGTCGGAGAGTGGCTTGCGAAAGCCCGCGAGATGACGCGTTCGGTCACAGAGACGATCGACGCCGAATATGGCGACTTGACGGAACCCGTCAAGAATCTCAAAGGTCAGTACGACGCGACGATGAGCGACATGAGGGGAATTGCATCGTCCGTCACTGACATGTCGATCGAGTTGCCGGAGGCAGGGAGACAGGCCGCAGGCGACCGGAAGCAGGCATCGGATGACGCGGGTGTTCCGGACGGCCACGAGCCGCCGACATCTGATGAAGAGGCGTCGTGACCACATCGTCGATGCCTTTGATGAGCCATCTGAAGGAGTTTCGTTCTCGCCTTGTCAAGGCGGCAGCGGCCGTGGCAGTGGGCACGGTCATCGCGTTCGTGTTCAACGAGGAGATCCTCGATCTGCTCGCGAAGCCTTATCAAATCGCTGTGCCGGACGGACAACTCGCATTCTTCCGACCGACCGAGGCTTTCGCGACGGTCATGCGTTTGAGTCTCTTCGGCGGCGCAATCCTCGCCTCGCCCGTCATCCTCTATCAGTCGTGGCGGTTCATTGCCCCGGCGCTGAGTCCGAAGGAGAAGCGTTGGGCCTATCCGATCACGGCAGTGTTCGTGTTCCTCTTTCTCACGGGTGTACTCGTGGGTTACGTCGCTCTCGAGCGCGGACTCGGATTCCTGCTCGAGTTCGGCGGTGACGCGCTGACGCCGATCATCGGAGCCGACTTCTATCTGAAATTCGCGACCCGATTCATCCTCGCGTTCGGGTTGGCGTTTGAGTTCCCGGTGTTCCTGTTCGCCGCCGCCGCTATCGGTGTCGTCAACAGCAAGATGCTCAGAAGCAATCGTCGGTGGGCGGTGCTCATCATTCTGATTGCAGCAGCAATCATCACGCCGTCGGGCGACCCCATGACGCTGATGCTTCTGTCGGTGCCTCTGTACCTCCTGTACGAACTGACCATCCTCGCGATTCGATTCATCCTCAGAAAGTGAGTCGCCCAAAGCGGAGGAAGCAGGGTCGATGTACTGAGTGCCGAGCGGCACAGCGGATAGGGCAGATCGTGCGGTGCGGAAGCCCCCCCTGCGGATTCGCGGGGGCGAATCCGCGTGCCCCCGCTGCGCGGGGGGACGGGAGATGGCAAGCACTTCGCGACCCTATCCGCTGAGCCAGCGAGTACCGGTGATCCAGTACGGCCGAGCCGATCGGGGTCGTTCTCCGCTTGTCTAGGATTCGGACTTGTCCGAAGATTGGCTCTTCGCGCCGCCTTCGCCGATGCGTCGGCGCGGTATGCGAGCAGCGGATCCGCCCACACAAGGGAGTAGATGATGGCCGTTGAGGTACGCAAGGTTGTGCTCGAGAGCGTCAGTGATGCATCCGGATTGGCATCGCTGATCGATGAAGGCGTTTTCGACGCCGACGGCGTTGTTGCCGTAGTTGGCAAAACCGAGGGCAACGGTGGTGTCAACGACTTCACCAGGATCCTGGCGGACCAAGCCTTCCGCAAGGTGCTGATGGCGAAGGGCACCAGATCCCAAGAAGAGGTCGACGAGATCCCGATGGTCTGGTCGGGTGGCACCGACGGCATCTTGTGCCCCCACGCCACCATCTTCGCGAACGTCGAAGATGGTGGACCCGTTTCCGACGAGCCGCGTCTTGCCGTCGGCTACGCGATGAGCGATGTCATCCTCCCCGAAGACATTGGCCGTCCTGCCATGGTCGCGAAGGTCGCCGAGGGTGTGCTTCGTGCGATGAAGGCAGCAGGAATCGAAGATCCGGCCGACGTCCACTACGTACAGACCAAGACGCCCCTGCTCGTCATGGACACCATCAACGATGCGAAGGCGCGTGGTCACACCGTCTACACCGAGGATCCCCTGGAGTCGATGAACGTTTCGAACGGAACCTCCGGACTCGGCATTGCCGTTGCGCTCGGAGAGATCGACATGCCGACGGCCGAGCAGATCGGGCATGATCTCAGCCTGTTCTCCTCGGTTGCGTCCTGCTCGTCGGGCGTCGAACTCGACCAGGCGCAGACCGTCGTCGTCGGTAACGTTCGAGGCGCCGGCGGCCGCTACCGCATCGGCCACGACGTGATGAACGATGCCCTCGACCGAGAAGGCGTCTATCGGGCGATCCGGTCCGCCGGTCTCGACCTCCCAGAGCGCGCCAACTCCGATGATCTCGATGGCAAGGTCGTCAACGTCTTCGTCAAGTGCGAAGCCGATCCGACGGCACGCCTCCGGGGTCGCCGGCAGGTGGCCTTGGACGACTCGGACGTGCATCACCATCGCCACATCAAGGCTGCGGTCGGCGGGGTCGTCGCCAACGCTGTTGATGACGCTGCAGTATTCGTTTCCGTCGCGGCAATCCACCAGGGTCCCAGCGGTGGTGGACCGGTTGCTGCGATCGTCGACGTCGGGTAGCCGTACGTGACCGCGAGGAGTGCGGTCGACACTCGCCCCTCCCCGGCATCCATCCGGGTGCCGGCGGTGGCGAGCACCGCGATCCGCGGTGTGTTGTCTGAACCTGACACGACGGCCACGGTGCTCGGAACAGCGAGCCACGCTGTCTGGCTGCTCGTGGACCGCGAAGTGATCGTTGTGTCGACCCGCGACGCAACCCGGCTTCCGAACGGAGTCGAGATTGCGGCCGGTGCAGCCGCGGATGTCTTCCGGATGGTGCACCACGGCGCATCGGTCACCATCGGATCCGGCCAGGTCGTGTTCGAGGGGCTGACCGTCGACGTTGTTCGTTGGTGGAATCCTCGGCCGATCCTCGGTCGAACCTCGGCCACGGAACTCGCGGTGGCAACAGCGGGCCTGCCATCGACAGTGCCCGATGTCGAGTCGGGACCGCTCTCTGCAGCGCTCTCCGCCGGTATACACGGCGCGATCTTGACTGCGGCGGAGTCGCTGATAGGGCGAGGCCCGGGTCTGACTCCCGAGGGTGACGACTATCTGGCGGGCGCTCTCGCCGCGACCCGGACGCTTGGCGAAGCGGTGGGAAGCGCGGACACTGCAGCGATGCTCGATGCGGTCGCCGGCTCGCTTGCACTGCTCGCATCGATTCACACCACGACGTTCTCAGCCGCTCTGATCTGCCACGCCGTCGACGGCCGGGTTGCGGCACCCGCCGGAGCCCTGTTGCGTGCTCTCGCCGGTCGAGGTGATGTCGCCCTCAGCCACCGAGACCTCATGCACGTCGGCCACACCTCGGGGCCGGCGCTGGCCGCCGGCATGGTTCTCGGCGTGCGTTCACTTCTTCAAACCCAATCCACGTCCCAACGGAGGTAGACGATGCTCTCTCGTATCGAGGTACACCCCGGTCGCTATCACGACTCGGTCCGACTGATGCAAGCGAGCAAGGCGCTGCAGGATGTCGATGGGGTTTCGAGTGCCTTGGTCGCTATGGCGACCGAACTCAACTTGAGCTTGCTCGATGATATGGGGTTCGAAATGGATGCCGTAGTCGGCATCGGGCCCAACGATCTCCTTCTTGCTATCCATGCCGAGAGCGAAGAAGCAATTGCCGCAGCGCATCGGGCGCTTGAAGAGGCGCTTACTCCGAAAGTCGCTCGCTCCGGCGGACTCGATGCCCCCGACCCGAAGACCATCGGGACGGCCGCCAAGATCAACGGAGCCGACGTTGCTCTGCTCTCGGTACCGGGCGAGCACGCCTTCGTCGAAGCGATGGAGGCGCTCCAGGACGGCCTCCACGTCATGATCTTCAGCGACAACGTGCCGATCGCCGACGAGATCACCCTCAAGAAGTACGGGCTCGAGCACGGCCTTCTCGTCATGGGCCCCGACTGTGGCACGACGATCGTCAACGGCCTCGGCCTCGGGTTCGCCAACGCCGTGCAGCCGGGTTCCGTAAGCATGGTTGGTGCATCGGGCACCGGGATTCAGGAGATGTGTGCGCTGCTTGACGACGCCGACGTGGGGATCAGGCATGCACTCGGCACCGGAAGCCATGACCTGTCCGAAGACGTGGGTGCGTCGTCGACCCTGCAAGCGCTGGAAGCGCTCGATGCTGATCCCGGAACCGAGTTGATCGTTGTTATCTCAAAGCCACCGGCGGCGCCGTTCGCCGGGAAGGTCCGTCGCGTGGCTGCAGAGTGCGCCACTCCGGTCGTGATCACCTTCATGGGGGAGACAACACTTGAAGAGGGGGCGGGAGAGGTGCTCGACATGCTCGGGAGGCCACGGCCGACGTATGAGTCGTGGGAGGCGCCCACACGGAGTCACCGACCCGGTTCGGTGCGGGGACTCTTCAGCGGCGGGACGTTGCGCTCCGAAGCACGTCACGTGGCCATGCCCCTCCTCGGCGAGATCGGAACGCGGGAAGGAGACGATGGGCATACGTTCATCGACTACGGCGACGACGAGTACACCCAGGGCCGGGCACACCCGATGATCGACCAAACCGTTCGCGTCGAGCGACTCGCGGCGGCGGGTCAGGACAAGTCGGTTGGTGTGATTCTCATGGATGTTGTCCTCGGATACGGAGCCAACGCCAACCCGGCCGCCGAACTCGCTCCCATTGTGGAGCGCGTGGTGAGCGCGGGGGCGGCGGTTGTGGTGTCGCTCTGTGGGACGAGCGGCGACCCGCAGGGCCGCGACGCTCAGGCCTCTGCGCTCAACGACGCAGGAGCATCGGTGTACCTCTCCAACGCGGCGGCCGCAATCGAAGCGGCACGCCTCGCAACGACAAGGACTTCATCATGAGTGATCTCAGTCAGCTTCTCGATACCGAGCCGGTGGTGGCAACAGCCGGTACGGACATGCTCGCGGTATCGATCGAGCAGCAGGGTTCCGCGGTCGAGCGTGCCGATTGGCGTCCACCGCATGCGGGGACCGAAAAGGCGCTCGCCGTCCTCTTCTCCGACGATCGGATGCGGGACGCGAACGCGACTGCGATCAGCCGAATGCTGGCCGTGCGCCCGCAACTCGTCGACATCAATGTCGCCCGGGACGTGTTCCCAGGAATGACCGATCGGACCTTCCTCCATGCAGGCCCGCCGCTCGAATGGGACCGGGCCAGCGGACCAATGCGGGGAGCAATCATCGGTGCGATGCTGTACGAGGGCCTCGCCGACGACCCCGACGCCGCCGCCGCCAAGGCCGCCGGGGGTGAGATCGACCTGTCTCCGTGCCATCACCACGGGGCGGTTGGCCCGATGGCCGGTGTGACGTCGCCTTCGATGCCGGTGGCCGTGGTCACCGACGCAGCGGGAGACGGCGTGTCCTATTCGACGCTGAACGAAGGCCTCGGCAAGGTCCTCCGCTACGGAGCGTTTGCCCAGGAGGCGATCGACCGGCTCCACTGGATGGACGAGGTACTGGGACCGGTTCTGAGCGCCGTTCTCAGGAGTAGAGGACCGATCGACCTTCAGTCGCTGATCGCCCAGGCGTTGCAGATGGGAGACGACGGGCACAACAGGAACCGGGCCGTGACGTCGCTGTTCCTGCGCGAGATCGGTGGTGCGCTCGTCGATGGTGCCGATGCTCCGATCGACCAGCGCGCCGACGTGTTCAAGTTCATCAACGGCAACGACCACTTCATGCTCAACCTGGTGATGGCCGCAGGCAAGCTTGGTTCGGACGCCGCATCCGCCGTGCCGGCCTCGAGCCTCGTCACGGTGATGGCTCGCAACGGCACCGACTTCGGCATCAGGCTGTCCGGCACGGGGGATCAATGGTTCATTGCTCCGGCTCCTCCCGTCGACGGCCTCTACCTCGGTGCGTTCACCGAGGAGGATGCCAGTCCAGACATCGGCGATTCGACGATCACCGAGACGGTTGGTCTCGGAGGTCTTGCCATGGCGGCAGCGCCGGCGATCGTCGGATTCGTCGGTGGCACAGCCGCAGGAGCGGTGCGTCGAACCCTCGCGATGTACGAGATCACGATGGCCGAACACCCTGCCTATCAGATCCCGATGCTCGAGTTCCGTGGCACACCGGTCGGTATCGACGCCGCCCGCGTTGTTCGCACCGGAGT
>CAXMQO010000025.1:0-8922 GCA_964195515.1 uncultured Saprospiraceae bacterium
ATCGTGGAGGCAGCCGTCCCGGCGGCGTGACCGACCTCGTCCAACGCACCGGACGTCAGGAGCGGCGAGAGCGACGTCTGGAGGGAAATCATCAGGGTCGTTGCCAGGAAGAAGAACGCGAACGCTGGGACGCCGTCCGAAGCAGTCGTGACCAGGAGGTTCAGCGCCGCTACCACAACGAGCATGATGAACACGCCGGCCATTGTGCGACGTGCACCGATCAACCGGACCAACCACGCGGAGAAAAGCGTGAAGCCCGCCATCACGATTGCGCTGCTGGCAAAGAACAGGAAGAACGTGTCACCGTGGTCGTAGATCTCCCCGTACATGCGCTCCGACGACCCGAGGTAGGGAAGGAATGCCGCGCTCATGACCATCAGCGCGATCGCGTTGCCAACGGTCTTGCGAGTCATCAGGATCTCACCGACGGTCTTCGCGAGGGTCCGGAGGTTGATCGGACGGCGATCGCCCGGCTTCAGCGTCTCGGTGAGCCTCGTCGACCAGAGCGCCACCAGCATGCCGAAGACCGGCCCCACAGCGAACGTGTACCGCCATGACCCGAAGCGCAGCAGCGTCTGGCCGAGGATCGGGGCGAGTGTCGGCACGATCAGGAAGACCGTCACGATCAGCGCCATGGCCCGTGCGAGGGCATCACCGCGGAATCGGTCGCGCAGCAGCGCCTGGGAGACGATCCGGGGTCCAGCGGCTCCGAGCCCCCACAAGAAGCGGCCGATCAGGATCCATGTGAGCGAGGTCGCGAGCGTGGTGGCGAAGCCCGCCGTCGCGTACAGCAACAGGCCTACCAGGAACACAGGCTTGCGTCCGAAGCGGTCGGCGAGCGGCCCGTACATGAACTGTCCGACACCGAGCCCGGCGAAGAAGACCGTCACCACGAGTGCAACCGACGACGAGTCCGAGGGCAGGCCGAGGTACTCACGGAGCTCGCCGAACGCTGGGAGCATCGCGTCGATCGAGATCGCGACGGTCGCCGAGGCGGCCGCCATCAGCGCGAGGAACTCTCGACGGCCCTGCTTCCCCGCGGGCCGGCTCTCCCGTCCAGCGGCTGAGGGCTCATTCATGCGAGGTCAGACTACCGGTGGGTCTCGGGAGCAGAATTCCCGAGCGCTCGGTCGCGTGGTGGCCGCACACATGGGTGGTGTGGCCACCACGTGCGGCTACTCGATCGGCAGTGCCTTGTCGGGAGTGTGGAGTTCGTAGAACTCGATTCGCGAGTCTTCGGTCAGATCGCGCAGCACCTGGCCTGGCCGGCCGGCAGGGGGCAACGTGGGGTCGCCCCGGTACGGCGAGTCGATCACCGGCGCCGTCCGCCCATGTAGACCACAGTGCGCTCACTCGCGCGTGTTGCGAAGAACATCGCCATCAGACTCAGGAACGGCGCGTCGTGCTGTGGGAATCACGGCGAACCCGGCTGTTGCGCGGGCCCTGAAGGGTCCGGTCCGGACTCCCACGATCACAACCATGAGCCTTAGGAAATCGGCGTCCTCTGGTTTCCCGCGAACAGGATTGATCCGAGACCAAAGAACTCCCCGACACTGCCGGGGAGTTCCTCTCAATGGCCGGTTGCGTCCGGCGAGGGTCAACCCCTCACGACGGCAAGGCTGGTTCGAGCGCCTTTTCCAGAACCTGGTCGATGGTATCGACGATATGGAACGTCATCTCCTCCCGGCAGCTCTCCGGCACGTCATCGAGGTCGGCCTCGTTGCGGGCGGGCAGGATCACTTCGGCGAGGCCCGCCCGATGCGCCGCCAACACCTTCTGCTTAACTCCGCCGATCGGCAGCACCTTGCCTTGCAGGGTGATCTCGCCGGTCATGCCGAGCGTGTGCTTCACGTTCCTGCCCAACAGGAGCGACACCAAGGCCGTCGTCATGCTTATCCCAGCTGAGGGACCGTCTTTAGGGACGGCGCCCGCAGGCACATGGACATGGAACTTGCGCTTGAGGTCGGCTGGGTCGATCTTCAACTCATCGGCGTGTGATTCGATGTAGGACAGGGCGATACGCGCCGACTCCTTCATCACGTCGCCGAGCTGTCCGGTCAGCGTAAGCCCGGGTTCGCCGTCCATTGACGTCGCTTCGATGAACAGCACATCGCCACCGGCTCCGGTTACTGCCAGACCCGTAGCCACCCCGGGGACGGCGGTGCGGTCCTTGGCTTCATCCCGCCAGACCTTGGGCTTACCCAGGAAGTCCTTGACGTCGGGATCGTCGATCTCGACGACACTCGGAGCGTCGTCGCCGCGGGCGATCTTGGTGGCGACTTTGCGAGCCAGCTTGCCTAGTTCGCGTTCGAGCGACCGGACTCCTGCTTCCCTCGTGTACCGGTCCACAACGGCGGTAAGTGCCCCCTCGGTGACGGCGATCTCCTCGGGTTCCAGTCCGGCGCCGCGGATCTGGCGTGGCAGGAGATGGTCGCGGGCGATCGCCACCTTCTCGAGATCGGTGTATCCATCGAGGCGGATCACCTCGGTACGGTCCAGCAGAGGTGCCGGGATTGTCTCCAACACGTTGGCGGTGCCGATGAACAACACATCGGAGAGGTCGAGATCCAACTCCAGATAGTGGTCCCGGAAGGTGTGATTCTGGGCCGGGTCGAGAACCTCGAGCAAGGCAGACGATGCGTCGCCTCGCCAGTCGGATCCAACCTTGTCCATCTCGTCGAGGAGGAACACCGGATTCATGGTCTCAGACTCGATCAGCGCCCGAACGATCCGTCCGGGGCGAGCGCCCACGTACGTGCGGCGGTGACCGCGAATCTCGGCCTCGTCGCGGATGCCGCCAAGGGCGACGCGAACGAACTTGCGTCCAAGGGCTCGAGCGACGGACTCGCCCAACGACGTCTTGCCGACACCGGGTGGTCCTACCAGAAGGAGAATGGCTCCCTCCCTCAGGTTGCCGGCGTTCTCCAGACCACGGTCCTTGCGGAGCTTGCGGACCGCCAGGTGCTCGACGATACGCTCCTTCACGTCTGCGAGGCCGGTGTGGTCGGCATCGAGGACCGCCCATGCTTCGTCGAGGTCCAAGTGATCCTCCGAAACCGCGCCCCAGGGAACATCGAACATCGTGTCGAGCCAGGTGCGGATCCAGGAATGCTCCGGGGATTGCTCGGACATCCGCTCCAATCGATCGATCTCCCGTTCCACCGCTTCACGGGCCTTGTCGGGAAGGTCGACGTCTTCGAGTTTCTGCCGGTACTCGGACGGCGCGTCACCCTCTTCACCGAGCTCCTTCTTGATCGCTTCGAGTTGCTGGCGGAGCAAGTAGTCACGCTGGGACTTGTCGATCCGCTCGGTGGCGCTGTCGCGCACCTTCCTGCGGAGGGTGAGATCGGCCAGTACCTCACCCATCCACGACATCAGTTTGCCGAGACGCTCGCGGATGTCGAGTGTTTCGAGCAATTCGACCTTCTGTTCGAGTGAGAGGTCCGGGGAGTAGACCGCCAGGTCGGCCAATTGGCTGGGATTCTCGATCCCCAGGATTCGCTCAGCCACGCCGCGCATACCGCGCTGGCCCAGCACCTCACTCACGACGGCCCGATACTCGCCGACCAGTTCATCGAGCGCTTCATCGTGTACGTCGGCTTCGGGGTACTGCTCGGCGTCGACCCACAGCGCGCCGTGATCGCCGATCCGGCCTGCGCCGACCCTGGCTCGGGCCAGACCTTCAACGACGATGTTTCCGCCGTCGGCATCCTGGATCTGCGCAACCGTGCCGACGACGGCGTAGGTCCCGTTCACCTTGGGCACCAGCAGCATCAAGCCATCGGACTGCTCGGCGGCGGCCACTGCCGTAGTCCCCTCTTCGGTTTCGATCCGGAGCGTGACCACCATGTGGGGGAATACCACCCCGTTGTGGAGGGGTAGGACCGGGAGGGTGAGTTCTCGAGTGTCAGCCATGTAAGCCTCTCTTTTCACGGTTGGTCCGACGTGCAACCGGATATGTTTGCCCTGTATTCCCGCCGGCACTCGAATCTGATGGCACCCCGATCAGGTTTCTACCCAAAGAGCCACTCATCAATGGACAGCGCTGTACGGTTCCTCACGGCCGAGAGCGCCACGAACCCTCCGTTTGGCGATTCCCCATCACCGTGACTGGTGCGAGACCACTCACCCGTCGACCCCACCACCGACCGAGACTCACGATTGGTCGTTATGTGGGTCGTGCCTCTGGAGCAGCTGATAGGCTGACGGTGGAGCGTCCATGACGAAACTTGAGTGGCATCAGGTCCCAGATGGGCTTGCGAGCGGCGAGTATCTCATTCACCGTGTCGCAGAGTGGCCGCGAGATCGATGGCGCCTGGACATTGGTGATCATGGAGAACGGCGCCAGAGCGGAAGCATCTTGACCGCGTCGTCTCACGCCACGCTCCGCGGCGCCAAGGAAGCAGCCCACCGTTCGGAACGAGAGCGGCTCCTCCGGGACAGAGTGATAGGTCACGTCGTCGTTGGTATCGCGGCGTTCGTCGTGTTTGCGGCGTTGGTTTCGCTCAGCGGGAGCCTGATCACATTCGCGGCCGCAATGGTGGCGTTCTACGTGGGGCTCAGGTCCTTGACGTTCGCGATCAGTATCAGACTGGGCGACGCGTGGGGCTGGAATCGTGACGGTGGAGTAACGGCGCCCCCCACGTTCTCTGATCGTGTCGTGCTTGCTGGGATAGAGTGGATCCGCCGAAGATCCAGAGCCGCCGTCGATATCCCACCTGCCGGTGTCGTCCGGGTGTTACCCCCGGAACCGCCCGAGCAACCCGACTGAAGTCGAACCCCGCCCATGGCGAAGCCTATGCGTGCGCGACAATGCAGGGCATGAGGGGGGACTTCCTGCTGGTGCCGCCCATCGAAAGGTGTTCGATGCTCTCTCTGGGCGAAGGCCAGATGAGCGACTCCGGCTCGGCTTTGGATTCTCTTCTGGTGCGGGTCGTCTCGTGGACCCATCACCAGCAAGGAGGTGGCAACGATTTGCACGGGGAGTCGATGATGTTGTCGAAGGACCCGCAGTCTCCCCCACTGGGACTGCGGGCCCTTCGCTGGCGTGCCCCGCCATTCCGATCCTGCTTGTTGGGGAGGGCCGATTGGCGGGGCACGCACACCCGTGGATTCGATCACCTCTGTGAGTGTGACCGTCCGACTCCATGATGGGCCACGGCGACGGGGGCGTAAAGAATGGTTTTCAGCGTCGTGGTTGGACTAGTCCTCCGGTGAGAGAGCGACGAGGTTCCCAGCGGACACGCGTTCCCGCTCACTCAGGCGCCGATGTTCCCATCAAGACGACATTCGCGACACAGGCAGCGGATCTCTGAGGTCCGTCCCTTCCCTCACCTGTGGGCGGTGTCGAGATTTAGCTGGAACGGTGAGGTTTCATGCCGAGGAGCTCCGCGAGTTGGCCGAGATCGTCGAGGCGCAAATCTGCATCGAGACCCTTGACTGCGGCGGTCATGGCTCCTGCCGAACGGGCGGCCATAAGTCCAGTCTCCGTGTCCTCAACAACCAAGCAGCTCGATGGTGATACTCCCAACGTCCGTGCGGCGAGGAGGTATCCCTCGGGATCCGGTTTGCCCCTTCCCACTTCCTCGACCGTGACGAGCACCGGCACAGAGATGCCGACCGCTCCAAGCCGGGCGGCAGCAAGCCGCCTATCTGCACTCGTGACCACAGCCCAACCGAGACCGTGCCGGTCGAGGGTCTCGATGAGGTGGTGCGCGCCGGTGGTTGCTACGACATCAACGAGGTCGTCGTACTGCATCGCTAGCTGGAACGCAGCCGCTTCGGCGACTTCAATATCGTCAAGATCCCGCCGCAGGGCCCGAACGGTGGATTCGGCGGGGTTCCCATGAGCGATGGCGAGAGCATCAACAGGATCGACGTCGTAACGAAGTGCCCACGCCATCCACGCACGCTCGACCGATGCGTCCGAGTCCACCAAGGTCCCATCCATGTCGAGCAGCACCGCTCGAACAAGGTCGATGTCCATCCACGAAACTGTAGCTGCGACCCGAAACGCCCTACCCGCGGCACTCCACGTTGACCGCCCATGTCCTGACCTGTGGGCGGTGGACGGAGCTCTGGCAGGTGTGCAGTTTCGATCAAGATTCTCCCTTGATGGTTTCGTACAATCGACCATGTGTTGACGATCTACGAGCAGATCCAGGAATCCATCGACTTCGTCGAGGCCAACCTGTTTGCGGGTGTGACTTCCGACACCGCCGCCAGCTCCGCATGTATGTCAGTGCGGAGTTTCCATCGATACTTCCCTGCACTCACCGGATACCGCTTCGGCGAGTACGTCAGGAAGCGCCGCCTTTCAGAAGCGATGAGCATCTTGATGAGATCCGAAGACTCAGTTCTGGAGATCGCTCTTCACACTGGCTACGACAGCCACGAGGCGTTCACGCGCGCGTTCAAGCAGGAGTTCGGCGTGGCGCCGCTCCGGTTCAGGACCAGCGGACTGTCCGCCGCACTAACGGAGAAGCTCGACATCGTAGGAGAGGTGAACATGGGTGTATTGACAAGATTGCTACCGGAGATGACCGTCGCTTGCTTCGACGGCTTCAAGCCTGAACCCGAGCAACAGACGCACAGTCTGATGACGGCATGGATGAGTCTCCATCCGGAGGCTGCAGGATCACACCGTCTCTTCGGACACAACATCGACACCTTCGGCTTCCTGTCCCACGAACCCGACAACGACGGATACCGACTCATGGTGACGTTGCCGGCTGAGGCATTGCCGCTCGGGCAGGGCGCCCACCTCGGCACGATCGACTCCGGCGTTTTCGTCGTGACGGGCATCGAGGGTTCGTTCGACGATGACCCATCTGGGTCGTGGGTGACGGACGGCTGGAAACGTCTCCAGGTGATGATGAAGCGACAAGGAATCCGCGCACACCCGTCGCACCGGTGGTTCGAAGAGTGGCTCGCACCCGTCACGCCGGGCCGGACACGATTCGACCTGTATGTGGAGATCGAACAGCCGCCCGCTGGATTGGACGAGCGGAGTTGACAACGCGACGACGCAGCCGGCGACCACTCGCTCTCCAACCTGCAGCCTGAGAGGACTCGCCGCCCGATGACACGACCCCTCTGAGGGGGCCGCCCACTTCGTCACCTGTGAGCGGTGCGTGGTGCCGGTTGCTAGCGTGGCGAAGTCGAATGCCCGACACAAGGAGCGCACAACGATCCGACTGATCGACGGCCTTCCCGACGCCGTCATCGGCTTCGAGGCCGACGGCGAGGTACGGGCCGGTGACTACAAGTCCGTCCTCGACCCCGCTGTTGAAGCAGCGCTCGAAGACCACGACAAGATCCGGTTGCTCTACGTCCTCAGCGACGAGTTCGACGGTTACTCCGGCGGGGCGATGTGGGAAGACACGAAGGTAGGCGTGTCCCATTGGTCCAAGTGGGAGAAGATCGCCTTGGTCACTGATCACAAGGCCTACAAAGATGGCGTGAAGGCATTTGAGTGGATGATGCCGTGTGAGATGAAGGTATTCGCGGTTGCCGACCTGGCCGACGCCAAGACGTGGGTGGCTGGCTAGCGGACGCTACGCCCACACGGGGTCCGGCACCCACCGCCACCGAGGCCCGCCAACGCCTGCCCGCCACATCCCCGCCCGGAGTTTCATCCGCTGGACGGACACGGTCGTTGTGCGGTCGATTGGGGGCCCCCAATACCGTCGGACGTGTTCTGGACTGCGTCGCCGGGGGAAGGGCCAGGTCTTGGATGCCTGCTTCGTGGACCAGAATCCCGCCAAGACGTCTTGGTCGAAGATGTCGGACGCGCCCGGTAGTCTCGGACCGTGCAGACGATCGCCACCCGAGTGTTCGTGATCTCATCGGTCGCGTTCGGCGCCGTTGGGACACTCTTCTTTCTCACCCTGGTCGGCGACTTGAGCGAGAAAGCCTCTGAGGCCGTCTTCGCCCTCTGGGGCGTGATCGGCTGCATCGTTCTGTCGTCGTTCGCTCTGAGCGTTGCCGGGAAATACCTCACCGACAAGATCGACTAGATCACCCGGTCTTCCTTCACCCCGACGCTGGGTGGCACAGAACTGAGGCGGACCTCGAAGGTCCCGTCACCACCGCCCCCGTGATCGAGATCATCCCGGGTCAATCAGCCTTGCGCCTCGTCTCTCCGCAGATGGTGCAGATATGCCTGCCGAGGCCCGACGACGCCACCACCCGGTGATCCCAGGTGTGCTGGTGTTCTTGACCCCGTAGGCCCTCATCGATCGGCACCCGATCGAGACCAAAGATGTCGTAGTGGCGGGCCATGTCCAGTGTGCGGATCCACACTCCGTTGGACTTCTCTTCGGACACCCTCGATGAGGCCCGGTCGAGCTCTGGACCCAGCACCGCAAGCCCGCTTCGCGGTTTGCCCCGGCCACGAGCTTCGGAGGGAGCATCGTCGGCTGCAGGCCGTTCATCGTCCGAGGTGGCCGCAATCGGCCTGGGAACGGTAGACGGAGGATTCGGCACCACCTCTGAAGACGGTGCCTCTGCACGTGCGGCCCCGGCCGCGGCCTTGCGGTCCCGTCGCGACGATTTCGATGCTTTCTCCGTCGACGGTACCCGAGCCGCGGGCCGCCGCCCAGGGGGCCGTCCCTCTCCATGGGAGGCCTCGTTCGACTCGAGTCTCGGCTCGGTACGGTGAGAATCCTTCTTTGACTTGCGACCCTTGCGGCTGCCGGTGCTGGAAGCGCCCCCGTCGACCAGTGGACTGTCACCGAAGGTGGCCGGGTCGTCCGGCACGAAGATCAATCGGTCGCCTTCTGCGATGAACTCGAATGAGACCAAGTCGATGCGTCGAATCTTGACGGCCGTGGAAGGCCAGTTTCCCAACTCGGCGCCGTCGGCGAGCATCGTGATCTCGGTGTCTCGAATACTGAGCTTCACGTCGAGCGCGTCCGTCTC
>CAXMQO010000026.1:0-24124 GCA_964195515.1 uncultured Saprospiraceae bacterium
TGGGAGGCATCATTGGCCATCTCGCGCGAAGTGGGTAATCACATTCTCGCTACCACGCAACTCGTTGGCATTGCCATATGCGCGTTCCACGCACGAGAGACAGAGGAAGCCGTTCAGATCGCCATTGAAGCTCTCAACAACGCCACAGGCCAGCAGAACATCCCGATCGCCTCTTGGATACTGGACTTCATCGCAGCGTTCGCTGTCTCTGTTGCACCGGAGGAAGCTGTCCGGCTCGCCGGTGCCGTGGACTCGTTTCGGCAGGAGGCCGGCGGCGGCATGGAGCTCGAACCGCTGGAGATCGAGGACGCGAGGACCGTCGCGTCGCGAGTGCTCGACCCCGACGATCTGGAGCGGGCCTGGACGGAGGGCCGGACCATGACCCTCGAACAGGCCGTCGACTACGCCCGAGAGATAGAACGTCTCGTGTCCAGACACCCGAGCCCCTGAAGCCGTCGTTGAGCGCTCGATGAGGATGCGTTGACCCCCGTAGTGCACCGTTGAGTCGACCCGCATTCATGCACACAGGGAAGGAGCACAAGAGGCCGAGAGAGCGGGACCCACAAGGAAGGAATTGAGATGAAGAGAAAGCTATCAATCGTTCTCACAATCGTCATGGCTCTGACCGTGTTGTCAGTGGCGCCGGCAAGCGCAAAGGCCCCTGGCACAGTTGACCGCACAGGCGATTTGGCCCTGTTGTTGAATTTCGGTGCCTTTGCCCCGGAAGGACCGTACGAGGGCATCGTTTGGTACGGAACAGTCGAATTCGATGACGTCGAGTATGGGATCGTCTACCGGACTGTTACCACGCATGCCAATGAGGTTGCGAGCCACTGGACGGAAACCTGGGAGATGTACCGACCCGGCGAATACGCGTTCGTCGTCGATACTGGCGTCCTCACCGGATTTGTCACCACCGGTGCCCCCGTCGTTTCGGGTTTCGACAAGGGCATGACCCATTGGAAGAACTTCACCTGGGTAGGCAATGGTTGGGTTGACGTGGCCGAAGCACCGTTCAACGAGTGGGAAGGGCGCCGCGTACACACCAAGGGCGCCTTCGATCCTGTCCTTGGTACCGGAACCGGCACTATTCGGTTCAACTGAGATCCTGACCTGGCATTGAGCGAGATGCTCTTGGCCTTTGCCAAGGGCATCTCGCATTCGTCGGCGCCTGCCCCGCGGAAATCGCTTCACACCCCAGCAGAGCGACGAGAATGGAGATGGCTCACCCACGACCCGGGAGAAAGACCACGATGACTGAGGAACAGCCCAAGCATCCTGTGGCGCTTGCAGGCCACATGGATCTGAGATTCAATTCGGGTTTCCAAGACACGGACACGTCGTGCCCTCACATCACATGGACGGGAGTCATCACGTTCGGAGACGATGTGTATGCCATAACGTACGAACCCACCGGCCCACCGGAGATCGACGGAACGGTGTTCCGCATCGAGGAGATCTGGAGGATCCACGATCTATCCGACGTCGAGACCGCCGACGGTGTCGCAATAGCGTGCGGAGGCGACGGACTTATGTGGGGAATCGACGGAGGCGAGATTGATGCGAACGAGGGCCATGCAGATGGCACGGTCCAGTTCGTCGACCCCGACGGACCTTTTGGCGACGTGTTCATCGGACGCGACATGCACTGGAGTGGTGTCCTTTCAGAGGATCAGACCGAGTTCGCCGGGCCATTCCGGATCGACTGACCCGTCGCACAGAAGACGGCCACCCACGCCCCGGACCCAGGCGTTTGCGCAGAGCGGTACCGTTCGGTCATGCGTGACTGGGACACACTCACCGAAGCCGGTCAGATCCGGCGCCTCCGGGCCCTCGCGGCCGGCGCACTGTCCGAGTTCCCAATCGAGCCGATCGGACTCCGACTCGTCGGTGGGTTCACGAACGTCATCTTCCGGGTCGACACGCCGGACGGCCCGTACGCCCTGCGCATCGACCTCCACCAGGACCACTCCGACGAACACGTCGACATCGAACTGGCCTGGCTCGACGCCCTCTCACGCGAGACGGATCTCGACATTGTGCGTTTCGTTCCTGCTCGCGACGGCCGCCGGTACGTGCACGCTTCGGCTCCCGACGTGCCGGGGAACCGCCGGTGTGCGCTGTTCGAGTGGGTGCCGGGAAGACCCCTCGGCAACGGCCCGACCGAGATCGGATACCACCGACTCGGCGAACTCTCCGCCGCCCTGCACCTCCACGGAGCGGGCTTCACGCCGCCCCACCCGCCGATGGCCTGGGATCGGGTCTTCTATTGGGCCGAAGACGTCGACCCGGTGGTGATCTTCGATCCGGAGATGGCGCATTACTTCGCCGGAGGCCGCAAGCAGATCCTCGACCGGTCGATCGCAGCCGTCGAAGGTGCGTTCGCCAGCCTGGATCCGGCGGAGGTCCAGGTGATCCACGGTGATCTGCATCCGGACAACGTCCACACCTACCGGAATCGTCTGATCGCCTTCGACTTCGAGGACGTCACGTGGGGGCACCGGGTCCAGGACGTCGCCATCACCCTGTTCTACGAGCGGAACCGTCCCGAGTACGCGGATCTGCGGGCAGCGTTCGAAACCGGGTATCGGTCCATCGCCCCGTGGCCCGTCACCTATGATGGCGAACTCGAGCACTTCATGGCGGCGCGGACGATCAGCTTCGTCAACTACGTGGCGAACCTCCTCGATGACCCGTCCGACTACTACGACATCGCGTTCCCCAGGCTCGAGGGGTTCCTTTCCGCCTGGGCCGGTTGACGCCGGCATCGTCCTGCGGACCGGCCCGGAGCCGCAGTGGTCGACGGATCTCCGGAGATGACCGGGCCACCGGTACGATCGTCATCACATCACCCAACAGCACGATCTCACACCAACCGCTACCCTATCACTTGATAGGAACGGCTCGGTGAAGAGAGAGGACACACCCATGGCCTACAACCTGAAGAACCGGAGCTTCGTCAAGGAGCTCGATTTCGAGCCTAAAGAGATGGAGTTCCTGCTCGATCTCTCCACTGCTCTCAAGACGGCGAAATACGCCGGGACCGAGCAGCCGCAATTGTCCGGCAAGAACATCGCTCTCCTCTTCGAAAAGACGTCGACTCGCACCAGGGCCGCATTCGAGGTCGCCGCTTTCGACCAGGGCGCTCACGTCACCTACTTCGATCCTTCCGGGTCTCAGATGGGCCACAAGGAGTCCATTGCGGACACCGGCCGGGTGTTGGGGCGAATGTACGACGCGCTGGAGTACCGCGGCTCGTGGCAGAAAGACGTCGAGGAGCTCGCCGCGACCGCAGGTGTCCCCGTGTACAACGGGCTCACCGCCGAGTGGCATCCCACGCAGATGCTCGCCGATTTTCTCACCATGCATGAGGCGAGCAAGAAGCCGTACAACACGATCTCCTACGCCTTCATGGGTGACCTGCGCTTCAACATGGCACGGTCCCACATCGTGATGGCCGCCCTCATGGGCAGCGACCTCCGCCTCAGCGGACCGGCCGAACTCGCACCACCCGCAGACGTACTCGAAGCGGCGAACGAGATCGCCGAGCGCACGGGCGCAACGATCATGGTCACCGAGGACCCGGATGAAGCGGTGAAAGGCGTTGACTTCATCCACACCGACGTGTGGGTCTCAATGGGTGAACCGAAGGATGTCTGGACCAGCCGGGTTGAGCTCCTCAAGCCGTACCAGGTCAACACCGACCTCATGGCCGCAACCGGCAACAAAGACGCCTACTTCATGCATTGCCTGCCCGGCTTTCACGACACCAACACCGTGGTTGGCAAAGACATGATGGAGCACACCAACATGCCGAACGGACTCGAGGTAACGGACGCGGTCTTCGAGTCTCCTGCGAGCATCGTGTTCGACCAGGCAGAGAACCGTCTCCACACGATCAAAGCGGTGATGGTGGCCACGCTGGCGTAGAGAAGTAGTCGGCAATCCGGGGATCCGCCAACCGGGCCGCGAATCGGTCGCCAGATTCCCGTCCCCTCGCCGCCGGGAGCCTTCGACGAGCAGGGGGCTTCTCAACGGACCGTTCCTGTCACATCCTGCTCGTAGGTTGTCGGTATCGCATCCTGTCTGGAGGGGGTACCGTGAATGTCACGATGGCAACAACAGAACAACTCGACCGAACACCCATGTCATGGGGCGAATACGAGGCACTCGGCGACAACGTGCGCGGCGAATACATCGACGGAGTGCTCGTCATGAGTCCGTCGCCCACTCGCGAGCATCAGCAGGTCGGGTTCAACCTCGGTCGGGCTTTGAAGGAATCTGCTCTGCCCGATGTGGAAGTCGCCCTCGCTTGGGCGTGGAAGACAGGGGCCGACGAGTTCATCCCGGATGTGATCGTGTTCCACACAACCGAAGAGAACACTCGTCTGACATCCATTCCGCATCTCGCCGTGGAGGTTCTATCCACCGACCGGGGAGCAGATCTGATCCGCAAGTTCCGCAAGTATGCCGACGCGGGTCTCCCGAGTTACTGGATCGTCGATCTCGATGAAACCGGACCCGAGATCATCACCTATGAGTTGCGGGGCGGAGTCTTCGTCGAGACCGGCCGTCACCGCGGCGACACCGAGGTCACCCTCGACGTCGGACCGATGACCGTCACTTTCGCCCCAAACGCCCTGTTGGCCTGACCCGCCTGAGGCGGCTGCCCGTCGCCCGAATGGTCCCCGGCCGCGGGCGGGGGGACACGCGGAGACCGCGACGAGCAAGGGGGCTCCTAGGCCACCATCACGACGATGAGACCCGGTTCTCGTCGCACTGCAACCTCGGCCCGTGTACCTTCATCTATCCGAGAGAGGGACTCAATGACGAACAGCGAACGACCGGCGCCTGAGCGCGCGCTCGATTGGTCGTCCGCCGATGCGCGAGTGCTCGGCGACGCGGCGGTCGACATTTGGACTGAACTTCTCGACCGACTTCACGATGACCTGCCCGTCGCTCGAAACCGATCCGCTGCAGAGGTGCGGAACGCCGTCACCCTGGAGATTCCGGCACGCCCGATGCCGACCGATAACCTCATCGCACATCTCCGCAACGTGGTCTTCGACGAGTCGATGTATCCCGGCCATCCCGGATTCGTTGCCTACATCAGCGGTGCAGGGACGGTGCCGGGAGCTGCCGCCGACCTCATTGCCGCCGGCATGAACCAGAACACTGGAGGATGGCGCCTCTCACCGGCAGCGTCCGAGATCGAGCAGCACTTGATGCGCTGGTTCGCATCGCGACTCGGCATGCCGGAAGGATCGACCGGCTACGTCACCTCCGGCGGCGCCATGGTGAACCTGATTGCATTGGCCGTTGCGCGAACGAAACGTGCCGGCTGGGACGTGCGAACCGGCGGCATGCGTGCCGGGCCGCAACTCGTCGTGTATCTGTCATCCGAGGTCCACGACACGGTCGACCGTGCAGCTCAGATACTCGGAATCGGCGACGCCGGCATCCGGCATATCGACACCGACGGCGACCTCAGGATGAACGTCGCCACTCTCCGAGCGGCAATCGACGCCGACATCGGAGCAGGAATGCGCCCCATCGCGGTCGTCGGGACGGCGGGCACAACCGGAACCGGTGCCATCGATCCGCTCGACGCGATCGCCGACGTGTGCGCCGAACACAACCTCTGGTTCCATGTCGACGCCGCCTATGGGGGCGCCGCCGCTCTCACCGAGCCCCTCCGACACCTCTTCACGGGCATCGAGCGTGCAGATTCCGTCGGATTCGATCCGCACAAGTGGCTCTATACGCCGCTCGCCGGCGCATGCATCCTCGTTCGCGATCCGGCATACCTCGCGGAAGCGTTCGCTGTGGACGCCTCATACATCGTGACCGATGACGATTACACCGGGTGGGGAGTCGACATGTACACGTTGGGACCCCACTATTCCCGATCGTTCGTGGCGCTGAAGATCTGGGTCTCACTCCTCGCCCACGGATGGGATGCCTACGAGCGGCGAATCTCCCACGATGTCGCTCTCGCCCACTACCTGCACCGACTCGTCATCGAGCACCCCGAACTCGAGCCGATGATCGAGCCCGGCCTGTCGATCACCTGCTTCCGCTTCGTACCCGAGGGCCTCGAAGGCCGGTCCGATGCCGACCACTACCTCGACACGCTCAACGCAAGGGTCATGTTCGATCTCCAACTCGGTGGCAAGGCCTTCCCTTCGAACGCCATCATCAACGGACGGTTCGCTCTGCGGTCCTGCATCGTGAACTTCCGTACCGAAGCGGACACCATGGATGAACTCGTCTCCGAGACGGTGAGGCTCGGGCGCTTGCTCGACGACGATCTCCGGCCCGTCGACCTCCGCTGACGACAACGCCCACCAGGTTCCCGTCATACCCTCCCGATACGTTGTCGGTATCGCTCACCGTTTCGAGGGGGTACCGTGAATGTCACGATGGCAGCAACCGAACAACTCGACCGAACACCCATGTCGTGGGAGGAGTACGAATCTCTCGGCGACGACGTGCGCGGCGAGTACATTGACGGAGTGCTCGTCATGAGCGCTGCGCCGACCGGACCACATCAGGATGTGTCGTTCAACCTTGCCCGACTCCTGATCGCTGCGACACCCGCTGGAGTCCATGTTCGCGTCGCCTGGGGATGGAAGCCTGGGGCCGATGAGTTCATCCCGGACGTGATCGTGTTCGACACGACCGACGAGAACACTCGTCTGACATCCATTCCGCATCTCACCGTCGAGGTGTTGTCCACGGACCGGGGCGCGGACCTGATCCGCAACTTCCGCAAGTATGCCGAGGCAAGCCTCCCGAGATACTGGATCGTCGACCTCGATGAGACCGGTCCCGAGGTCGTCACCTATGAGTTGCGGGGCGGAGTCTTCGTCGAGACCGGCCGTCACCGCGGCGACACCGAGGTCACCCTCGACGTCGGACCGATGACCGTCACCTTCACTCCAAACGAACTACTGGCCTGACCCGCGTTCGGCGGGCGTCGTCGGTAGCCGGCGGAGTGTCGCTCTTCTTGCCGGTAGCTGCCAGCTCATGTCTCATGTCTCACCGCTCCTCCTGGGAATGCATTCGGCTTCGCGCAAGTTCACCGTTCACACGAACACGAGAGGGATTTCTGATGAGCCGCGGACGGATTCGGATCGAGGATGGACACAAGAGGATCCGGGTGTATCTCGGCGGTGAGGTCATCGGGGACACCACCCGACCCAAGCTGGTCTGGGAGAAGCCGTACTACCCGGTCTACTACTTCCCGCAGGACGACGTTCGCATGGACGTCCTCCTGCCAACCGAGCACACGAAACGTTCACCGAGTCGTGGCACCGCCGAGGTCTTCGACGTGAAGAGCTCCCGCCACACCGCCGAACAGGGCGCCTACCGGCACTCGGACTCGCCCATCGAGGATCTCCGCACCATGGTTGCCTTCGAGTGGAACGCCATGGATGCTTGGTTCGAGGAGGACGAAGAGGTGTACGCCCACGCCCGTGATCCGTACACGCGCGTCGACGTTCTACAGAGTTCGCGGAGGATCCGGGTCGAGGTCGACGGCGTGACCGTGGCCGAGTCCAACAAACCCCGGTTCCTGTTCGAAACGGGCCTCCCCGCTCGCTACTACGTCCCGAAGACTGACGTCAATTTCGAGTACCTAACCGCGACGGACACCGCAACCCACTGCCCGTACAAGGGCACTGCTCGGTACTGGTCGACGAATACGACGGGCGTCGCCCACGACGACGTCGTGTGGGGCTACGACACTCCCCTCCGTGAATCGCAGGAGGTCGCCGGCTACGTCGCCTTCTACAACGAGAAGCTCGACATCTACGTGGACGGCGTGCTCGAAGACAAGCCAAAGACAGTGTTCTCCTAACAGGGGCCCCGTCAACCCATCGTTCCTGGTGCGGCGATCCACTCGTGGAGCTGTCCCGTGATCTCAGCGATCCGTTCGCAGGCAACGGACATGGCATCGGACATGTCAGGCGTGAGTGACAGATTCGCGAACCGAACGCTGCCATGCGGCAATCACCCCGGCTGCGGCCGCGGCGGCGACTGCCGACAACAGCCACATGAGGTCGTAGGAACCGGTCTGGTCGACGATGGCGCCGAAGATCGGTGGTGCGATCCCCAGACCCGTGAGGAACCCGAACAGCACCACTCCCGACGCACGACCGGTCGAAGCGACACCGGCTTCCACCATCACGGCGAGCATCCCGACCGAGTTCCACGAACTCGACCCGACAGCGATCAGCACGGCGGCGGGCCACAGCAGCCACACCGCGGCCGCCCCCGATGCGTAGAAGAGGCAGGCGGCAGCGATCGAAAGGATGGCCATCGCCCCCAACGAGCCATGGAACGCTCCGGATCGTTCTGCGAAGCGACTCCAGAGGATCCGGCCCAGCACCGCCACGAACGCGATCACGGCGGCCGCTATCCCGCCTGCGACCGGCGAGAGGCCCAGCGTCTCTTCGACGAAGAGTGGAACCAGATAGGTGACCGCTCCCGAAAAGCCCATCAGGAATCCGAAGCCGGCAAGCCACCAGATCGCCGCGGGCAGCGGGTCGCGGCTCCGCGTTCGATGCTCGACCGATGGTCTCGGTGCGGCGGGGACCACCCATACCGTTACAGCGGCGAAGATCAAGGGGACCACAGCAACGACCAGGTACGCGCCACGCCATCCCAGGGTGATCGCCATCGTCGGCACCGTCAATCCGCCGAAGAAGATCCCTGCCTGAACGCCCGATTGCTTCACCCCGGTGATCACGCCCCGCCGTCCGGCGGGAACGTCCTCGGCGATCAGCTTGTTCGTTGCAGGATTCGCCGCTGCCTGAGAGAAGGCACCGGCGAGGGCCCCAACGAGCAACATGGCGTAGGCGACGGCGGTGCCGAGGATCAGGAACGTCGCCCCGGCGGTCACGAAAAGGACAATGAGGGCCTTCTTTCCGCCGATCCGGTCGGTGACCCGACCCGCAATCGGGGACAGCACGGCCGCTGCAACGTTCACGATCCCGAGAACAACACCGAGTTCCGCCCGACTGATCGACAGGTCGTCGATAATGAACGTCGCGAGGATCCCCAGCGATGCTGCCGTGAACGTCGCCGCCCCCATCGCGATGAACAGCATCGAGCCAAAGACAGTGCGGCGAACGTCGCTCATCGGTGTGGTCACGAACTGATTCAAGTCGGGTCGCGTACGGGCGGCATCATTCGACAGGTCGGGCGGCGGTCGCCCTCGACTCTCGAAGCATTCCGAGACTATCTACCGTCGGTCAGGTCCCGCGCCCGCGGCAAACACGCTTGACCGATCACGATCCAGGCCGAATCTCGTCAGTCCCTGCTGCGATGCTTGAAGAGGGATTTGCGGGCCGCTTTGGCGATCGTCCGGTCCGGGTGCACGGTGCCGATGGCGGCGAGCACCAACTCGGTCTCCGGCCGATCGACCCGCCATACCCGCTCCAGCATTGCCATAAGTCCGCCGGTCTGTGCCGCTGGGCTCGCCCATGCGTTGACCGCAGCGTCCGGGCCCCAAAACTCGATCACCGCACCGAGGAGACGCACGAACCGGTCCGGGTCCTCTCCACAGTCCATGTTGGCGTCGACGGCCAGCGTGTCGACCTTCCAGATCGTGACGTAGTGGTCGAGTTCCGGATCATCGGAGAGTGTTTCGACGGCTTCTGTGGCATCCGGTCCGATCCGAAGCAGCGTCTGAAAAGCGAGGCCTCGGCCCGTCTCGTCGGCGGTACGGAACGTCTCGACAAGCAACATCGCAGCATCGGCCTCGTGGTGGTCGACCCAAGCATCGATCTCGGCTGCGGCTTCGATCTCGGGCAGGTCGGATGCGGCGGCGAGGAGTTCGTCCGCGTCCATCTCGCGCAGAGCACCAACGATCGGCGCCGACGTAACCGTGGATGCGACACGCTGCATGACCCACGTGCCGAGTGGAGTAAGGGCAATCGAGCCACCGGAGCGGTGGATCTCCCCGCACTTCTCGGGGGTCTCGGTGACGCCGGAGATCTCCACCGATCCGAACTCGTCGAGGTAGTCGAAGGCGGTTCGGAGCGCTCGTTCGACGGAGGCGCACTCCGACTCCAGCCTCTCGTCTGACACGTCGTCGAAATCGAACGTGTTGAACAGGTGCGTCCACACGTCTGCGGCCAACCCGTCGATGCTCAACGGTCCACGACGATAGAGCTCGAGGAGGACCATGGGTATCGATTCGTCGAGCTCATCGGCATACCAGCCAAACCCGTACGTGTCGCCTCCGTATCGGTACTGCATCGACCCGATCCGCTTGAACAAAGTGAGCCACAGGCCGTAGAAAGACTCGAGCACATCGCCGAGTACACCGGCGTTCGGACCCGGTAGGACCCTGGAGCCTCTCCTCTTGAGCGTGTTGGACTCGACGGCGATCAGGAACGTGAGATGCACCTCGCTCAGGTGAGCGGTCGATCTCGTCTTGAACACTTGGTCACCGTACTGCGGATCGAACCGATCTCGAGTCCCGAGGATGTCGATGAGCATCCTCCCATCGGCGAGTTTGAGCTTCCCGGTATCGGTCAACGGTCGGCCGTCCCCGATGAAGTCGACCAGCCGGCGGACACGTTCCGGCCATACCGTGGCGAGTGCGGCCTTCTCGAGCTCATCGAGCGGTGGAAGCACGATCGGTGGCAGCGGCTCGATCCGGTCGCGGGGCGTCGCCAATCCAGCCGGCATCATCGGCGGCCCGAGGATCGCATCCCGGTCCTCGAAGGGACGCTGATTGAAGTCTTCCATGAACCGCTGCATGGCATCAGGGTCCCCGAACTCGACGCCCTCAGATTGGGCGACGCTCCAGAGTCGCTTCCCTACCGACCAGTTCGTGTCGTCCATCGCGGCGGCATGGAAGTGCGGGCGAAGGCGCTCGACGACCTCTGCAGCGATCCCCACTTCGACAGGCCGGGCAATTCCCTCTTCGCCCAGGAAGAGGAGAAACGAGGCGAAGCCGGTCGGGATGAGGTCAAGATCCTCCGGATCCATGATCACTTTGGCCGGATAGAGACCGAGCAGGATCTCCTCGATGTCTTCGGGTGTCCACCGGTCGAGAGCCCCGTCGAGGTAGCCCCACTTGAAGTCCATCACGCCGGCCGCCACCCATCCAAGATCTCGGCCGGCGGGCGTTCGCTCGAAACGCGTCGTCAGTTCGTCGCGGGCGACGTTGAAAGCGTTCTCTTGTTCGGGTCCGAAATGGTAGGTCACGCCGATGAGGTTATCGCATCGAATCGACCTCGCATCGGGAGAGTGGACACTTCCGAAACCAGTAGGGTCGGCGAACCTCCGATGAACCGAGGACCGATGCCCAGTACCACCAAACCGAACCGCTCACACGCCGGCGTTGACACGCGGGTCTGGGTCGAACTCGGTCTCATGTCGCTCATGTGGGGCAGCGCCTTCCTCTTCATGAAGGTAGCGGTCCCCACCGTCCCTGCGTTCACGATGACGGCGGCTCGGGGACTGATTGCGGCGGCACTCCTCTGGATCGTGATCCGTCTCGTCCGTCGGGACACGAAGGGGTCTCGAGGCCGATGGGTGCCGGCACTGGTCCTCGGGACGCTGAGCGGCTGGCTGCCGAACGTCCTCACCGCGTGGGCACTGCTGCGCCTCGACAGTTCCGTTGCAGGGATGCTCAGTGCGGCGGCACCGATCTTCGTCGTCATTCTTGCCCATTTCTTCCTCACCAGCGAACGACTCCATGGCGCCCAAGGAGTCGGAATCGTGATCGGTCTCTTCGGTGTCGCGCTCATCATCGGCATCACACCCGCCTCTCTCGGTGAGGCGGATTTCGCCGGGCAGCTCGCCATGGTCGCCGTCTCGCTCAGCTACGCGACCGGGACTGTCTACGCACGCAAGATCGGTCCGCAGAACGCCCCCCGGCTCGCGATGCGTCAGCAGTTCGTCGCCGGATCCGTCGCCCTTCTCGTTGCATTTGCCCTGGAGCGACCCTGGGATGTTGAGCCCTCCCCCATCGCAGTAGCAGCCATCATCGGTCTTGCGATTTGGGCAAGCGCGATCCCAATCTGGCTCTACTTCCGGATGCTGGCGCACACGAGGGCAGTCACCGTCTCGCTCGTCGCCTACCTCATCCCTGCAGTCGCAGTGATCCTCGGTGCGCTCGTTCTCGGCGAGGCGCTCGACCCAATGGCGGCGATCGGACTCTCCGTCGTGTTCGCCGGCATCTTCATCACGACGCGCCCGCAGCGAAGAATCGCTGCGCCGCCGGTTTCAGCGGCGGGAATCGAACCGGACGAAGGAGTGGTGGGGCCGTAATCAGTTGTTCGCTCCTACGCGCACCCGGCCCGGAGGGTTCGTCCGGTATTCGGAGGTGCCGCCTCCGGTCGCACCGGGGCGTCGGTTTGACTCCGCACGCTGCTGGATCACCCGTATCGCAACGAGCGCAACGATGAGCAGCGCCGATCCGAAGTAGAGACCGACAACGGCGGGGTGACCGGAGTCCGTTCCGGCCATGATCCCGTGAACCAGTGCCGCAAGGAAGGTACCGAAAGCAAGGAAGTGGATTATCCGCCAGGCCTTCTGGCCGATGATGCCTTTCACGTAGAAGCTGAGAGCCACGATGGCCAACCCGTAGAACGCCATGACGCCGAACGACACGGCCATCGAGTTCCACGAAGACGCGCCGGGAATGAGCACGTCGGCCCAGCCGAACTCGATGAAGTCATCCATCGTGAGCGCCACCATGTGCACCCCGGTGGCGATGAGAGCCCCCAGGCCCAGCGACTCGTGAAACCAAGTGACCGGCTTCGCCTTGACGGCGCGTCCGAGCACCTTGGTCGAAACAAGGAGACCCCAGATACTCGACGCGGAGAGAAGGGCGAATGCCACGACGCCGGAACCCCGAATGACCATCCACTCGACATTCATGCTGCAATCTCCATGCCCGTCGTGCCAAACACGTTTCCGTCATGCCACACAACGAGCGCTCCGCTGATCCAAGGCTGACGATCAGCCCAGGCGAGCCCATCAGCGCCCCGCAACAGGATGGCCTTGGCTGCAGCTTCTGCTTCGGCTGCCGTTGCCGTCATCGCTGTGGCAGACAGCACCGGACTGCTCGTTGGGCGCATGGTGCGGGGATCGATCAGGTGGTTCGCTTCCCCTCCGCCGATACGCCAGCGCCTGCGGGACACCGAACTGGTGGCGAGCGCACCGATCCCGAGGCGGATCGTGGTAGCGGTTTCGTCCCACGGGTCGACGATCTCGACGGCCGTTTCGGGATCCGAGGACCGAACGTCGCCCCCGGCCGAAACGACGGCCGCGTGACCGCGCTCGACGGCAAGGTCACATGTCCACCCCTTTGCGATCCCTCCAAGGTCGATCCTCGTGCCCGGAGACCGTGTGAGCACAGCACTCTGCACCGACCACCCGGGCTCGGGAACGTACTCCGCCACGGCGTCGTGGTCACGATCGGTGACGGCGGTGAAGGTCCGGTCGTAACCCCAGGCACTGACGGCGCCGCCGACGCCTGCGTCGACCAGCCCGCCCGTGATCGAACGGGCGTGCTCGGCGACCTGAAGGACTCGTGCCATGTTGGGAGAGACGGGCACTAGGGTCGCTGGATCATCGTTGATCCGGGTCAGTTCGCTCTCCGGCAGAAACCTGCTGCATGAACGTTCGACGTCCTCGAAGAGTTGCCGGGTCGCAGCGATGCCACCGTCGGTCGGTGCCGTCACGTCGACGCTCGTGCCCATTGCAGAGAAGACGACTCGCTTCATGACCCTGAGCTCTTCACAGGTGCGGACACGGCGGGTGCCGGGGATGCCGCCGCTGCGCTCCCACCACCACCGCCGCCCGAAGAGCCGGCGACCACGACGGTGCGCGTCACGACCTGGGGCGGAGGAGGTGGGACCGGTGTGTACCGCACGACGACGAGACCGCGGTCCGGCATTTCCGGCATCGGAGTGGTTGTCGTCGTGGAAACGATCGTTGTGGTCGGAGGATCGATCGCCACCGCTGGTTGTGGCTGTTCCACGACATCGGTTGCAGCGGCGTTGGTTCCCATCGCGATCAACGTCGTTCCCCACGCTAGCGAAGCGCCTGTCCACGCCAGAATCTTGGCCCAGCGCGTTGGGAAGAGCCTCTTCAGGATCACGGCGCGTCCTCGCCGGAGTCGTCGACGGCGACCGTCAGCGTGGCGTTCCTCTCGATGAGGAGTTGGAGCACTGCGGGCGGGAGTCCTTCGCCAACGTCATCGGGCGCCACGTTTTGGGCGTATCCGTTGGCGTAGAGCACCCGTGTAGCGGCCTCCCCGACACCGGCAAGAGCCGGTGTCGGGGAGTCGATGGTGACGACAGTGGGCTCGGGCGGAGGGGTCGTCATCATCGGGACCTCGGAAGCGAAGGATTCAGCTGCTGGGGCCTGGGACAGCTGCTCGGCAGGGGAGGATCCCATCAACCAGAGCAACGGCACCAGACCGATCACGGCGACGGCAACCCCCGCGGCGGTGGAGGTGAGGGACGACCGCATCAGTCGCCGCCCTCTTCATGCCCCTCGTCCTCTTCGTCGTGATCGTCTTCATCCCGATCGTCGTCATCGTCCTCATACCGATCGTCGTCGTTGGACACGGTGTCAGCATCGGATACGGCGCCATCGTCCGGGACGGTGTCGGCGGTTGTTGCCCCTGCTGAGGAGTCCACGACCGACACGGTGCGAACGACGGGCGGCGGGGCAGGCGGACCTGCAATCTCAAGGCCTTCCTCGGTACAGATCTGGCGGAGGGCATCGAGGGCCGCCTGCTCAAGGTCGGTGATCGTCTCTGCCGCTTCCCGCTCGACGAGTTCGAGGCCCTCGGATCCGCATGCGGTTTCGAGATCCGCTCTTGTGGCGGTTGGTGGCTCGGTGACGAACACCGTCTCGGACGTAGCGGGCTCGGTCGTCGTGACCGTGGTCTCCGGTACGTCGACGACAGCCACGCTTGCCTCATCTCCGTCGGTCCCGGTCCCCCCACCGTTCGACATGAGAGCGGTGGCGGCGACGGCACTGAGCGGGATCAAGAGCAACCCCAGGATCAGTGAGATCGTGAACATACTCGATCTGGATTGACTGGTTCTCGGTGAGCGACTGGTCATGGTTCCTCCATCGGCTTCTTCAACACGAACACGGACAGTGGTCGTATTCAACGATATGGAGAGATAACGGCGCGATAAGCGCGCGTAAAGTAGTTGATAGATGTTCCGATCGCCGACCGTCTCGGAATCTGCTGAGTGATCGGCGTGAGTGGATCTCCCGCGGATCAGGAACAGCAGTTCCGTCTCCGGTCCCCTACGCAGTGGGGTGACGCGGAGGGACTCCCGCGAATCCGCAGGGAGACTCCACATCGAAAGGGCCTCGACACGGACAACCGCCGAGATCCCTGGTGTCGTACGAAGCTATTCGGCCGACGGCAGGGACGACGAAACCCGGAGAGGCATGACTTTGGATCGCCCAGCAGGCTCCTGCATGGCTACGGGCCGACGACGACGTCTGGACGGTCCGTGATCACCCCATCGACACCGGCGGCGATCAGCATCTGGACCTCCTCGAGACTGTTCACGGTCCACGGAATCACCGTGAGGCCGGCGTCGTGCGCCTCAGTAATACGGCGCTCGCTGATCGTCGACGCCTTCGGCGACCATACCGAGGCGCCCAACGCCGCGTAACCACCGGGATCGGCATCGCCGTCGGCAGTGAGCGCCGCCAACCGGATTCCGGAATCAACACGGTGAATCGCCTCCAGGGACAGCCAACTGAAGCTCTGTACAACGACGCGGTCGCGAATCTGGCGATCATCTATGACCTCCAGCAGTCGGAGTTCGAACGGACCGGCGTTCGTCCCGTCGAAGCCGTCGCCGATCGGGGACGGATTCCCGAAGCCCCTCTTGGTCTCCACGTTGTACCCGACAAGTCGTGCGCCGCGTCGCTGCAGGTCAGTCTTCGACACCGAGGATGCGTAGCGCTCGACGAAGTCGATCAGATCGTCCAGCGTGACGATGCCGAACTCGTCTTCCGCAAGCACGGTCGGCTCGGAGTCCTGGTCCGAGAACGCCACCGGGTCGGGGTTGCGGCTGCAATCGAACCAACGCAGGTCGGCGGACGTCAGGGAACGCACCGCGAGCGCCTCTTCGGGTGTTCCGGGATCGTCCGGGTCCGGAATGTGGGATGGAGCACCCGGCTTCAGTCCGCATTTGTCAGGGTCGATCACCGGATCGTGCCAGACAACGACTTCCCCGTCCGCTGAGTAGTGCAGGTCGAGTTCGAGCGTCGAAACACCGAGGTCGAGGGCAGTTTCGAACGATGGGAGCGTGTTCTCGGGCTTGAGCCCCCGCGCGCCCCGGTGACCTTGCACGTCGAATTCAGCAGGGATTCGCGGATTGCCGGGATCGACCGTGGTCGAGGATTCGGCGCTGACGGCGTTGGTCGGCACCGGCCCTTCGTCACCCGCACCCGAACAGGACGCGAGTAGAAGAGCCCCGGTCACCGCGAGCACACCCGGCAACAACATTCTCAGATTCATGTGGGGGGAGAGTATCGAATCCCGTCGAGCCACGGCATCTTGCGCGTTCGCCGAGATTTCACAGATTGCTGACATCCTCCTCGCAACTGTCTCACATCGCTCGGACATCGTTGAGTCCGTTGGAAACCCCGACCGAAGGAGAACACGATGAAGCGACGGATCACAGTCCTTGCGGCGTTGATCGCCGCGACGCTGGCGGTCGGGGTCATCCCCGCGCTCGCCGTCGACACCGAGCCGCCTGCGGAGCGGCCCCGACCGGAACGAACGTTCCCACCCGCGTGGGTCGATCAGACCGCAAACGAGTTGCGCGAACGGGCTGAAGAGCGAGCCGAATTGCTCGAGGAGCGGATCACGAACTCGGACCGGCTCACGGATGAACAGAAGGCGGGAGCGCTCGCCAATATCGCCGACACCCTCGGAGCCATCGTCGACCTCGACGAGCCGGCAGAGATCATCGGCACGGTCGTCTCTCGCCGTCAGCTGCAGCGGATGGACTGGCGTGCCGCACGAAACGGCGAGGCCGTCGACTACGAACGCCACATCACCGGCGATGCCGAGCGGTTCTCGCTGCGACTCGAGCACCTCACCAAGATCGCCGGATGGGCGGAAGCCGCCGGAGAGGAAGTCACCGCAGCGATCGGCTATCTCGACAACGCGGCAGCGTTACTCGAGATCGCCGGAGGAGACGGAACGGTCGTCGAACGCCATGACGCCGCCCACATCGCACGAGCCTGGATGACCGAAGCGAGCGTTGCACTCATGGCCATGTGAGGCGGCCTCCTTGGCCCCCTGAGCGGAGGGCGTGACGTGGTGGGTTCGGCCGCGGCTGGTCCCACCACGCCGGTGTGCGCCGGTAGGGATTCGAGGCGGTCGGTCACCCCGCCGTCGCCGCCGACGGTCCGTTGCTCCCCGACTGTCCCACGCGGTACTCAACAGAACGACTGAAGAACCACGTGGTGCCGACCGATACACACTCGACAGGATACGAAGAAACCACCGGAGATTTGTGCCCACACACGTCAACGATGCTGCATCGAATCGGGCCGGCCGTGCGACTCAAGGGTCGTCGGTCGGACCTGATTCAAACGATCTGCACCCGCTGCGGGTGCTCATCGTCGACGACGGAGCCGCCATGCCGGGCGTCCTTCGGCAACTGTCCGACGGGATCCAGAGCGGCAGGTACGTCGTCGACCGAGCGGCCACGCTCGCCGACGGATTCGGAGCAATTGTTGGCGGCGAGCACGACGTCTGTGTCGTCGATCATCACATCGGCGCTCGGACTGGCTTCGACCTGCTGGCCCGGGTCACCGCCGAAGGTCTGCACGTGCCGATCGTGTTCGTCACCGAACCCGGTGATCACGGCACGGGTGTGACCGCAGTCGGAGCCGGCGCCTCGTGCTACATCGTCGAAGACAGCATTGGATCAGAACACCTGGATCAATGTCTACGCCAAGCCGTGGAACAGCGAAGGACTCTCTCACGTTTGATCAACGCCGGGATCGCGGTCGACGGTGGCACACCGACGAAGACCCAAATCTTGGCTCACATCGCCGAACGTTTGGGTCAGCCCGCGACTGCGATCCTGGATGCAGCCCGCACCGCGTTGGATCGCGAGCTTCCCACACATGTCGCCGAGGCGTTTGCCGCGATCGAAGACGAAGTTGCCACGCTCCTCACACTGGCGCATGACCTCAACGACCTATCGATGCTCGAATCCGGGCGCCTCCACTTCGATTCTGCACCGTTCAGCCTGAGGGGTCTCGTCTCGAGCGTGAAGCGGATAGCCGGTCCCTCTTCAACCTCGCGCGACGTCGAGATCATTGACGAAGTCTCCACCGAGGTGCCGGACTCCGTCATCGGCGATCCGGGCCGCCTCCGCCTCGTCGTCGTCAGATTCGTCGACAATGTCATGGCGCGAGGCAACTCCGATCGGATCCTGCTGAAGGTCGACGTGGATGAACGCGCTTCTGAGACCGTCACGTTGCGTTTCGAGATCGAAGCCACACGCCACGGCTCCACGCTGAGCAAGGCACCCGTCGTCGGTGGCGATGCCACAGGAGCCGACGATGACCCACTGGCCCTCCACAACCATGGCGTGCTCGGGATACCCGTCGCGCTGGAAACGGTTTCGCGGATGGGCGGTCACGTCACCGTCGAAGACGAAACGGGTCAACCTGCAAGCATCCAGTTCACCATCAGACTCGGGGTCAGCGAGGAAGAAGAGCAACTCCGCCCGGCCATCGATAGCCAATCTCCGCTGGAGCGACCGATTCTCATCATCGCCGAGGCTCTCGACGACCGGCGCTCAATCGTGAAGACGCTCAGCGAATCAAGCCTCCCCTATGTCGTCGCCTCCAGTACCGACGAATGGGCTGCTACGAGACAGTCCAACGGGGACAAGACCATTGAACCGGCGCTGGCGGTCATCGCCTCTACCCAGGATTCGTTCATCGCGTGCGACCGCTTCCGCGAACTCGCCGCGTCCGTTCCAGTCGTTGTCATCGCCCCATTCGGTCAGAGAGGTGATGCCGCCCGATGCCGCGAACACGGAGTGAGGGGCTATCTGGCGAAGCCAATAGATCCGGGTGATCTCGTCGAAGTCATCAAATCAACAACGGCGCTCACGGAGTCGGGGGACACGTCGACATTCGTCACCCGCCATTGGTTGCGCGACGGACGTCGGAGTCTCCACGTACTTGTTGTCGATGACAGCCCCACGAGTCTCTTCCTGATGACCCGCATGCTCGAACAACGAGGCCACTCCACAACGTCGGCTTGCGATGGAAGTGAAGCCATCGAGGCGTTCCAGCGTGACACGTTCGACATCGTCCTCATGGACATCATGATGCCCGGGATCGACGGACTTGAGGCAACCCGATTGATCCGTTCGATGGATACCGGATCGACCGAACGTCCTCTCATCGTCGGGGTGTCGGCGTTCACAGACCAGACCAGCGTGGAGCGCGGCCGCGACGCCGGCATGGATGCCATGCTGATGAAACCCATACGTCCCGACGACCTCTTCGCCCTCATCGAACAGCAGACGGCAACGGAGTCGACTCGTAGCGGCTGAGCGTCGTTGAGGACCGCAATGGATCTCTGACCGCGAACTCGTGGGTCCCGATGATCCACCCGGTGGCGAGAGCGGAGGACTCGGCGGGCACCACGGCGTCGGGGAACACAAGAGCGATCCTGACGGCGACCGTGCCGACACCGGGACCTACCCGTCGCAGTGGGTCTCCGATCGTGTAGGCGAATCTCGTCGTGGCGTAGTCGGCGACCGAAGCGTCTCAGAACGTCAACCGGGTGAGCGGGCCGTCGATAGGCAAGAGTTCGACCTTCGGCGGACGGTGGATGGACGGGGACGATGACATCGTCGGTCCGGTATACCTGTCGGGCGATGAGGACTACTCGGAGCTTGGGCTTGCCGACGGGGTGTGTCTCGGCGGTGGCGCCGGCGGCGACTACTTCGAGGTCGGTAACCCGAAATCCTTCTACCTCGCCGCCGACGGAACTGTCACCGTGAAGTGGATCAGAGAGCTCCCCCAGAATCGGCCACAGCCAAAGCGAAGTTGCCCCAGCGATTCGAATCAGTGAGCAAAGGGAGCGTCCGTCGGGCGCTCCCTTTGCTGCGGAAACTACCGGCCTTCGAAGCTCGGCACCCAGGTCTGCCAGGGGCTCGCATGTTTGGCCTGTTTCGATCTCGCAACGGCTTCCCTGGCCGCCGAGACACCCGTCGCGGTGATCATGTAGTACCGACGCGGCGGTCCGTCGTGGCCATCAGCTTCGACTTCCTCGATCGACTCCCACCGGCTCTGCAGCGCTCCGCGATCGTCGAGCCTCCTTAGTGCCCGGTACAGGGTCGACTGAGACATCGGGGTATGAGTGCCTTCGAGACGTGCCAACTCCTTGGCGAGCGCGTAACCGTGAAACTCCGAGTCTCCCGAGGTCGTCATCGAGATGGCTGTCAGCAGCAGCTTCACCTCGTTCGTCACCAGTTCGGTGTCCCCTCGACGTCTCATGATGTTCCTCCCCCTGTTCGTACCACAGGATACGCCATTGTCCCCCGGCGTCCTGTCAGGCCACCTCGATGTCGCGAAGGCGGGCGATAACCGCCGCCCCGACAACACAAGCGAATGCAACCATCAGGCTCGACCACCGACTCGAATAGATCGGTGCGTCGGCGATCGTCCATCCCACCGCCCCCACAGCCATGAACAGAGCCGATCCCCAAATGATAACTCCGCCCCGGACGATCCAGACCCGACTGAACTGAGGACGAATGAGGGTCACCGCGACGACTGCAAGTCCCGTTGCCACACCGGCGAGCGCCACTTTCGCAACCCAACCGAACAGACCAGCTTCCGAAGTAGGCGGCAGCGCGATTGCACCGGCCATCGTCCCGATCGACGCGAGTACCAGACCAGGAAGGAGCCAAGTTCGCTGTAGCTTGCGTGGCTGGCGAAGTCCGGCCGCAGCCACTGCGAGGTATCCGATTCCGGTCACGACGTTGAGGCCGGCAAGGGTGGGTGTGATGCCGTTGGTGAACGCATCGGCGAGCGCACCGACACCAACAACGGCGAACATGATTGCGAGCGGAAGTGCAGATGTCTCGGCCCCGACAAACCGATACCAGATGTCGGCCATGGCGCTCAAGACGGACCGCGTCGCGACTGACGCCATGGAGGTGTGGGGATCGGCAACGTGCTCGAATCGATCGCCCTCACGCTCGCGGAGGATCTCGTCACGCTCCAACGGCTCGAGACCCCACGTGAGAGCACGGTCGAACGAGGCGGCACAACGCAGAAAGCGCCATCCGCGGGGCCGCTTGGCCGAGGCGGCGCCGTCGCGCAGTTTGAACATCGTCAACTGGCCCCTCGATCGATCGGTGCCACCCCGGCAGGGTAGTCGCACCAATCGCCGGACCACCCAGGTGTCTGGCGTTGATACGGACGAGATACCGTCCGTATCAACGCCAGACACCGTGATCGGCGACGGAATTGCGACGCAGACGATCACGCGTCTTCAAACCGATGCCTCGCCGTGGCACGGTGCACACATGGATGAGAGAGAACGACTACTGGCTGCAATAGCGCGAGACCAGCGGGGAGTCTTCACGATGTCTCAGGGCCTCGCATGCGGCTTCCCGCGCACGACGATCACAACCAGGGCGAGCCATGGGATGTACGAGACAATCTATCCCGGGGTCTACGGCATGGCCGGATCCGAAGACTCGTGGCACCGGGGTTCACTCGCTGCCGTCCTATCGACCGTCACCCCTTCGGGAGCTTCGCACCGCACCGCAGCCCACCTATGGGGCATGATCTCCCACCGGCCAGAGAGCATCGAGATCGTCACGGTCAGACATCGTCGACTGGCCCGGCAGAATTTCACGGTGCACGAATCGAAGGATCTCACCCCATCCGACATCGTCTTGGTCGACGGCATACCGACAACAAGCGCACCCCGCACCGTCGTCGATCTCGGAGCGTCTGCGCCTCCGTGGATGGTCGAACGGTGCCTCGATTCCGGCTTGCGCAAGAAGCTCTTCACGGCGTGGCAGGTCCGGTGCTTCATCGCGAGAGTCGCGCGACCGGGTCGCACCGGTGTGGGTACGATCCGTCCGCTGGTCGAAGAGCGACTGGTCTGGGGCACCATCACCGAGAGCGACCTCGAGGACTTGTTTCGGTCCGTCATCTCACCACTTCCATTCCCGGCACCCGAGGTTCAGCACCGGATATTCCACGCAACCGGAGCGTTTCTGGGGCGATTCGACTTCGCCTATCCACAGCGACTGGCGCTGATCGAAACAGACAGCGAGGGATGGCATATGGACCCGACATCCTTCCAGCGCGATAGAGAGAAGCAAAATCAGGCTCACTCCCTTGGCTGGACCGTCTACCGCTTCACGTGGCGGCAGCTCATAGATGACCCACAGTCGGTCCGTGACATCATCACCGCCATCTGGACCGACTGAAGGCGTCTGGCGTTGATACGGACGGTACTTCGTCCGTATCAACGCCAGACGCCTGGAGGGTTACTCCATCACGCGCAGCGTCGAGGGGAGGTCCATCTTGCGGAGCTTCCTGGGAGCCGTCAGCAGCGGGGCGAGGCCCACGGCGACCACGCCGACGAACGTGGCCCACAGGATCGTCCCCGGCGTGACAATGATCGGCAGCGCGATGTCTGGCATCGTTTCAGCGGATGCCGCCATGAAGTACTGCAGCAGGAGCAGCCCGCCGCCGATCCCGATGATCGTGGCAACGACTCCGACGGTTGCGCTCTCCACGATCAGCATCCTCACGACCTTCCTGGGTCGCACGCCGTACGAGAACATCGTCGCATGCTCGCGTCGACGCTCGTCGACGGCGATCGATGCCGCGTTGAAGGCGATCAGGACGGCAAGGAGCAACACGATGCCCTGGAAGAGTTGGAAGATCCCGACGAACTGTGCCATCAGGTCCTCCATGAGACGAGCCGTTGCGTCGGCGCGCTGTACCGATGTCACGGCTCCGATCTCGAGGAATTCAGCCTGAAGATCGCCGACCTCGACACCCGCTTCCGGCACCACCGACACGACGTTCGCCAGACCGTCGAGCCCAAGCAGCGCCGCGTGGTCGGTAGCCATGTAGGTGACGGCCCGGAAGGGATGGCCGTGGATGCCGGCGACCGGCAGTTCCATCGTCTCGAGCGAATATGAGAGCGGTCCCGTTCGTCGCGGCAGGCGGATCGCCACGAGGTCCCCGACGCCGACATCGAGATCGGCCGCAGCCTTCGGTGAGATGACGATCGCGGGTTCATCAGCCGGCACGGCACCCTCTTCAACTGAGGGCCGGAACAGGCCGTCGTCCCAGTCGATGAACTCGACAATCGCTGAGAAGGCGTCCACTCCGGTACCGAGTTCGCCACCCACCCGCAGCACGGCCTCGCCTTCAGCGATCGATGGCGAAGCCAATACGCCTCCCACGGGTCCGTTTCCTTTGGGATATACGGTGTCCATCTCAACGATGACCCGGTCGGCGACCCCGCCTGAAGCTTCCTCTCCGCCCTTGACGATGGCCCCGACGAACGAATCGATTGCGGCGACAAGCATCACGAGCACAGCGATGGTCGCGCCGATGCCCAGCGCCGTCAGCAGGCCACGTCGGGGAGCGCGGAGCACGTTGCGGATCGGCATCTGGGCGAGCGTGTCACCCGGCAACCTGACCCGCTTGATGAGTGGTGCCAGACCGCCGCCGCGCGAGGCGAGGTGACCCGTGCGAATCGCATCGATGGGAGCGACCCGGATCGCACGCCACACGGGCATCCCCACCGCGATGATCGGAATGGCGAAACCGATGGCCGCGGCGGTGAGGAACGTATCCCATTGCGTCGGCGTGAGCCACTCCGGCATCGGCAAATACGAATCGAGGAGTCCACCCATCGCAGATGCAATCAACCATCCGATGGCGAGTCCGAGAATCACGCCAAGCACAGCGATCTGCACGCCTACCAGCATGGGTCGCACTGCGATCCAACGGCGGGGCACGCCGAGCGCCATGGCGACACCGATCTCACGGCGGGTCTGCTCGACCATGCGGGCCGTTAGGTTCGCCG
>CAXMQO010000027.1:0-54326 GCA_964195515.1 uncultured Saprospiraceae bacterium
CATCGGGATCAGTTCCGGCGGCGGGGGCACGAAGTTCGCGCCGACGGGCGAATCGGAGCGTCCGCCGATCCAGCCCTGCACGTTCCGGTAGGAGCCGAGTGCGACGGCTGATCGCGATTCGGATTTCATGACAGCGCGGTGCCATTGGTGAAGTTCATCGTGGGAGAGGGGTTGATCGGTTCTCTCCAACACCTCGGTCATGACGTTCATGTTCCCGACGATCTGATCGGCTGAGCGATCCTCGACGTCGTCTGGGTGTCGCTGGGCTTCGAAAATGCGGCGAGTCGACATCGCAAGGCCCTCGATTCGCGAGGATGCGATGCCCTCAGATCTCGTGAGGATGTGGCCGACCCGTGCGAGAGCTGGATCGGCGTTGACATCCGCGAGACGTTGCTCGACGTCGTTGAGAGCCTCCAGGTCTCCAGCATTGAAGGGACCGCGGAGCGTGGCCGGAATGAACACGCGAATATCTCCGTCCAGGCGGCGATCGATGCTAGAGGTCCACGGTTGCGTCTCGTATCTGCCGGTTGATTGCGTGTGAGTCATGGTTGCCTTGACAAAGCACCCTATTTAGGTAAGTAAAGCAATGCCCGCCTTGCAAATTAGTGCAATAGACAACGGAAACGTGAGCATTCGCGATCCGTCGTACGCACGGGGTAACCCCCGTCTCAGATCCGTGCAAAGCGAACGTCCGCTCCTGCGCCTTCACCGAACCCTCTCGAGACTGTCGAGAATCAGATCTAGCCCGAACTCGAATTCGTTCGCGTAGGCATAGCCGGATTGCATGACGTGCTCGATAGTCAACTCAGCGAGGTGGGGGTACTCGTCTGCGGGGAGTTGCTGGAGGATGATCTCCGCCATCTCAGCGAGCTCCTCCGATATCTCGAATGGCATGCTCGTCTCTTCCAAGGTCTGTTCTCTGAGGCCCACCGAATCGTCACCGCCGAGGATCAACCGTAACTCCCGGGCGGACGCGGGTTTCACACCCCCATGCGACGATGCGAACTGGGCTCACGGCCCGGTCATTGGTGTTGACGGAACACGCAGCGGTATTGCCGCTCCGGCATCCCATCGGGGACAACGTCCGCGGTCATCACGCCTCGTCGCCGATCGTGACGAAATCGATGAGTTGCTCGACGGCGTTGACGAGCGGTGTCTCGACGTCTTTGTACGACCTGACGGATTCCAGGACCCTTGCCCAGAAGAGACCTGAGCTGAGGTCCAGCCCGAGGCTCTCGAGAACACCTTCCTTCCAAGGCTGAGCGCGTGCAACCACGGGCCATTCATCAATGCCCACGGTCTCAGGTTTGATCGCCTGCCAGATGTCGACGTAGGGGTGGCCGCAAATCAGAACGTCGGCATGCCCCACACTCTGCGCAATTCGGGTCTCCTTCGATCCTTCGACCAGATGATCGAGCAGAACTCCGAGCCTGCGGCGGGGACCCGGTCGATACCGGGTGACGGCCGCGGCCAGATCGTCCGCTCCGTGCAGCGGCTCGACCACAACAGCTGCGTCCCTGAGATCGTCACCCCAGATCTTCTCGAGCAACTCGGCGTCATGAACACCCTCGACCCAGATTCGACTTGCCCTGGCAACGCGTGCGCGAGATTTGCCGGCATCGATTGACCCGGAGGCTGTGATCCGCCTCGCCGCTTGCGGGGCAGCAGATGGATCTCTCATGGCCACGCGAACGCCGTTGTGCATGAAGGCTCCGTCGAGCGCTGGGAACGGTTGGCTATGCCCTGAGTCGTCCACCAGCGTCACTTGCCCACCCTGGGAGAATTCCGCGACCTTGCCGGTGAACCTTGATCCGGTGTGGGTCAGTGTCATCCCGTCCCGGACCTCGAGAACGACGTACTCCCGCTTCCGAAAGGTCTCGAGGATGTCGTTGTCGGCCCATCGGTCGCGTTTCTTCATGGCCGATCAGCGTAGCTCCGAGGCCGCATCGAGGATTGGTACACGTCACCGAACCACGCTGTTGGTCGTAGCCGACATGGATCCCCGCGGCCAACCGTGGCTATCTCCCGATCTCCAGTTGCAGTGCTGTTGATGAGGTCCACTCAATCCGGAAGTCGTCCTATGTGCCGTATTCAGAATGTCTGTACTATCCGAAGGCACGACTCGTCGCCAATAGTGGCAGCGCGGGAGCGAAGCGAAGGGACTGTTGGATCCCACGGCCTGAGGAGGCCCTATGTCGCAGCAGGTGGTCGTCATCACCGGGGCGTCGTCTGGAATTGGTAGGGCCACGGCGGAACGGTTCGTCGACGCGGGCGGCATCGTCTTCAACTTGGACATCAGCGCTCCCAGCGAAGGAAGTGCCCCTGGTGTTGTGTGGCGAGAGTGCGACGTGACTGATGGCCGGATGGTCTCCGCATTCCTTGACGAGATCGTGGCCACAGAGGGCAGGGTGGACGTCGCCATCGCGAACGCAGGAATAAGCATCCGGCACTCGTTTCTAGACATGACGTCGGCCGAGACATTGCTGCTCATGAATGTCAACTTCTTTGGCGTTGTCAATCTTTGGCAAGCGGCTGGTCGACACATGTACACCGCTCAGTCTGGTTGTCTCCTCGCTACCGCTTCGACGAGTGGCAATGTCGGATACCCTTGGTACGCCGACTACAACGCGTCGAAGGCAGCGGTCTTGTCGTTGTGCAGGAGTGTCGCCCTCGAGCTTGCACCATACGTGCGAACCGCATGTGTCAGCCCGGGCTATGTGATGACACCCATGCAACGCCTCGAATACACTGACGCAATGATTGAGGACGTGAATTCCAGGATCCCGACCGGTCGACACGCGACCCCGGACGAGATTGCGTCGGCCTTCTACTTCCTCGCTTCGGACCAATCTGGATACATCACTGGGCAGCAGCTCATCGTTGACGGCGGGGAACTCGCTGGTGGTACCGCTTCCGCATATCGCACCGAGGCAACACCTACCGGTTAGTGGCCTGTGTCGGAGTTTCGTTGGACATGTGCGGCGAGGTTGTCGCATCCGGATGGCTACCTGAAGGGACCAAGAATGACCGACACGTTCGTCCACCCCTACATCCCGAATTCGGTGCCCGCGGTCAAGGCCGTGATGCTGGCCGAGACCGGGGCGACCTCGGTCGAAGACTTCTACGCAGATATTCCTGCCGAGCTTCGCGTCACCGGTCTGCTCGATCTGCCCGAAGCCCTCGTGGCGGAACAAGACCTGGTCTCCCATGTCGCCGACCTGCTCTCGCGCAACCGGCCCGTCGCCGCCGGCCGCAGCTTCCTCGGGGCGGGCACCTATCGGCACTTCGTCCCCGCGGTCGTTGAAGAGGTCATCAACCGCAGCGAGTTCCTCACCGCCTATGCAGGCGAACCTTATGAGGACCACGGCCGGTTCCAGGCGCTGTTCGAATACCAGTCGTTGATGGCTGAACTGCTGGCGATGGACGTGGTCAACGTCCCCACCTACGACGGCTTCCAGGCTGCCGCGACGGCTCTGTCGATGGCGGGCCGGTTCACGGGACGGCGCTGCGTCATCGTGGCGAGCGACACCAACCCGGACATGATGTCGAAGGTCCTCGACTTCACGAAACCGATGCTCGACCTCGTTGTTGTTCCGACTGTGAACGGATCGGCCGACGCTGCGGCGGTCATCGCGGAACTCGACGGGGAGACGGCAGCCATCTGGGTCGAGACGCCGAGCTTCAGAGGTGTGCTTGAGACGGCCGTGACCGAATTGGCAGAAGCGGCACACGCTGTCGGCGCTCTGGTAGTGGTCGGCACCGATCCGATCGGCCTGGGCGTCCTCGCCCCACCTGCCGAACAGGGAGCAGACATCGTCTGCGGAGACATCCAATCCCTCGGACTCCGGCAATGGTTCGGTGGCGCACACGCAGGTTTCATCGCCCTGCACGACGATCCCGGCCTCGTGATGGAGTTGCCATCCCGGCTCCTTGGTCTGGCGTCGACCGACGTCGAGGGCGAATACGGATTCGGCGACGTCGCCTACGACCGGACCTCCTTCGCCGTCAGGGAAGAAGGAAAGGAGTGGGTGGGGACGGCAGCTGCCCTCTGGGGTATCGCGGCCGGCGTCTACCTGAGCCTGATGGGGCCGCACGGGATGGTCGAACTCGGCGAGACGATTCTCGCCCGCACCGCATATGCGATCAAGATGCTCACCGCTGTCGAAGGAGTCGATCTCGCCGACGACGCACCGCATCTCCGAGAGTTCGTCCTCGACCTGACCGGGGCAGGTCTGACGGCCGCCGAGGTCATTACAACGCTGCGTCGCGACGGTATCGAACCCGGCGTCGAGATCGGCACTAACGAGCTGCTGGTCTGCGTGACGGAGATCAACACCATGGCCGACATCGACGATCTCGCCTTCAGTCTGTCGGCCCTGTGCGAAAGGGGCGCGTCGTGAGCCTCCCGATCGCGCCCAAGCTGTCACTCCGTCGTTTTCACGAGGCACGGTGGGATGAACCCATCGTCTTCGAACTCAACACTCCCGGGGAGCGTGGAGTCCTTGTCTCCCGACCCGAACCGGATCTTCTGTCGACGGTTGGCGACGTCGTCGGCGCCCTGCCGTCTTCGCTCCGAAGGAAGACGCCGGCTGCGCTACCGGAGATGGGCCAGATGCGGGTCCTCAAACACTATCTCCGACTCAGCCAGGAGAACCTTGGCGCGGACCTCAACGCCGATATCGGCCAGGGCACGTGCACGATGAAGTACTCGCCCAAAGTGAACGACGCCCTCATCCGCACACCGTCCCTCACCGAGCTACATCCGCTTCAGTCCGAAGACACCGTGCAGGGCATTCTCGAGATCATCTGGGCGACCGAACAGATGTTGGCAGAGATCTCCGGAATGGAGCGGGTCTCGCTTCAGACGAGCGGAGGCTCTGCAGCCATCTGGGCGAACATTGCGATGATTCGCGCCTACCACGAAGCGGCAGGGCAGGGTGAGCAGCGAGACGAGGTGATCACAACGATCTTCTCGCACCCATCCAACGCTGCGACGGCGAAGACCGCCGGCTACACCGTCATCACTCTCTACCCGGACGCAGACGGCTACCCGGACATTGAGGCGTTCAAGGCTGCGTTGTCACCGCGCACCGCGGCGTTGATGATCACCAACCCGGAGGACACCGGCATCTACAACCCGCGGATCGCCGAGTTCGTCGACCTTGCCCACTCGGTCGGGGCTCTGGCTGCATACGACCAGGCCAACGCCAACGGAATCCTCGGCGTCACCCGTGCGAGGGACGCAGGCTTCGATACCTGTCACTTCAATCTGCACAAGACGTTCAGCACGCCGCACGGCTCCGGCGGTCCGGGCTCGGGCGCCACTGCCGTTTCCGACAAACTGGTCCCGTTCCTCCCTGGACCGTTGGTCGAGCGTGATGGGGATCGGTTCTTCTTGGATTCGGATCGGCCGATGTCGATCGGAAAGGTCGCACCGTTCTATGGCGTCGTGCCGAACATCGTGCGCGCCTATGCATGGATGAGGTCGCTGGGGGCGGAAGGTCTCCGGGAGGCTGCCGAGATCGCGGTGCTCAACAACAACTATCTCATGAAGCGGATCCTTGAGATCCCAGGGGCGAGCGCCCCCTACGCGACCGGGCGGCGCCGCATCGAGCAGGTCCGCTATTCGTGGCAGGAACTGTACGAAGAGACCGGCATCACGTCGGAAGAGATGGGAGTGAGGGCGACCGATTTCGGTGTGCATTACTGGACGAGCCATCACCCGTTCGTGGTGCCGCAGCCGTTCACGCTTGAGCCGACCGAGTCGTATTCCAAGGAGGAGATCGACGAGTACGTCGCCATCATGACTGAAGTCGCCAGGGAAGCGCGAGAAACCCCTGACGTGGTGCGCACCGCGCCGCACAATCAGACCGTCCACCACATTCACCACGACGACCTCGACGACCCGGAGCGATGGGCTCCGTCGTGGCGGGCATACCAACGCAAGTACTTCGCAGGGGACGACGGCTGATGACGCTGTCCATCGGTCTGATCGTCAACCCTGTGGCCGGCGTCGGTGGGGCGGTGGGACTCAAGGGGAGCGACGGTGCAGACGTGCAGGCCGTGGCGTTCGACCGGGGTGCCGTGGCGCGCGCGGCAGAACGGTCTCAGCGTGCGCTCTCAGTGATCGCTCAGACACACCCGGATACCACGATCCTGACTGCAGCAGGAGACATGGGTGAGGCCTCCGTGCTGGCCGAGGGCCTGACCCCGGACGTCGTGTACCGCCCGTTCGGTTCGGTGACGAGCGGTGCGGACACGACGAAGGCGGCATCTGCCCTGGCTCTGGCTGGAGTGGGACTCATCCTTTTTGCCGGCGGCGACGGCACTGCCAGGGACATCTGCGGCGTCGACCTGGCCGGTGCCGCGGTCCTCGGCGTCCCTGCCGGGGTCAAGATGTACTCGGCTTGCTTCGCTGTGAGTCCGGTCGCCGCGGGCGCGATCGCATCCCGATGGCTCACAGGAGAGCGACTCCCGGTCTCTTCGCGCGAGGTGCTTGACGTCGACGAAGAGCAGATCCGGAACGGCCGGGTCCACGCCGTTCTCTACGGCATGCTGGCGATGCCGGTCGTTCCCGGGCGGACGCAGTCGAGGAAGTCGGCGACGAGCGGTTCCCAACTCGGTGCCGTACGGACCGCTGCAGCGGGTGCTGTCGCTCGCATGGAACAGGGCGTCACCTACGTGCTCGGACCCGGCGGTACGATTGACGAGATCGCCCGACTCCTCGAGGTGGACGGCACTTTGCTCGGCGCAGACGCCGTCCGCGACGGGGACCTCGTGCTCGCAGACGCCACGGAGAGACAACTGCTCGAACTCGTCGGAGCAGGACCGTCCAAGGTCGTGTTGACCGTGATCGGTGGCCAGGGGTTCCTCCTCGGCAGGGGCAACCAGCAGATCTCCGCGGCCGTTCTGAGGGAGATCGGCGACGATCCGCTGATGGTGGTCGCAACCGAGGAGAAGCTGATCGACCTTGGGGGACGACCACTCCTGGTCGAAACCGGGGACCCCGAACTCGACGCCATGCTCGCCGGCTACTCGGAGGTCGTCACAGGGCCCCGCACGACCAGTCTCTACCCTGTTGATGCACCCGAATCCGAAGGAACGATCTGATGCAGTTGGAGAACAAGAGAACCGTCGTCACCGGCGGTGCTGGTGGCATCGGCAGGGCAACGGCCCTCGCGTTTGGTGCCGAAGGGGCGAGGGTCGCGGTCGTCGACCTGAACGGCGAAGGAGCAATTGCCGTCGCGGACGCGATCAACGCCATCGGCGGCGCGGCGATTGCACTCACCGCAGACGTGTCGATGGAGGCGGACGTCCGGCGGGTCGTCGACGAGACGGTCGCCGCGTTCGGCGGAATCGACGTGGTATTCAACAATGCAGGCATCGTTCACAGAGCGACGGCGATCAACACTACGGTCGAGGAGTGGGACCGCGTGTTCGGTGTGAACGTGCGATCGATTTACCTGATGTGCAAGTTCGCAGTGCCGGTGATGACTGAAGGCGGAGGCGGATCGATCATCAATACCGGATCCGGCTGGGGTCTCACCGGCGGGGCGAACGCCCTGGCCTACTGTGCGTCGAAGGGCGCCGTCGTGAACATGACCAAAGCGCTGGCGATCGATCACGGTTCGCAAGGTATCCGGGTCAATTCGGTGAACCCCGGCGACACGAATACCGGGATGCTGCGCGACGAAGCCAGGCAACTCTCAGTCGACGAGACCTCATTCCTTGCCGAATCTGCCGACCGCCCACTGGGACGGATGGGGGAACCGGAGGAAATCGCGGCGGCCGTCGTCTGGCTGGCGAGCGACGCGAGCAGCTATGTCACGGGCTCTGCCCTGGTTGTTGACGGCGGCGGGATCGCGTAGAACGCCAACCGATCAGGCGTCTGGCGTTGATACAGACGGTATATCGTCCGCATCAACGCCAGACGCCTGGGTGGGCTGGGCCCCTCTCGGTCCCAGTCGTGTGCGTGAGCGGCGGACCGGCGAAGAGAGGCCATCCGGCCCTTTGCGCGGATCGCACGGTCGGCGACGATAGAGGAATGGCCGATCTGGAGAACCGCAGCACTCGCACCGGGGACGGCAGAGTCTTGGGCTGGCTGTCGGGCCTCGGCATCGTGGCCGTCCCGTGGATCGCGAGCGGAATCATCAGCACGTTCCTTCCCGAACCGGAGGAGTCGTTCCTGTGGGTCTTCCTCGGCGCGTTCGTAGCGATGGTGGGATGGATCGCCTACGGCATCGCCCGCATTCCCCGGTTCAGGAGAGGTGCGCTCCTGGGATCCGCGATCGCGTTAGGCGTCGTCGGATTGCTCTATGCCTTGCTGCGATGGTCCCAGCCCTGAGAGCCGGGCAACGGTGTTGAGGCGGCGAGGGGTTGTCTCCGGTGGATGAGGCTGACTCGGGCGTGTCCCGCCGATTGCGGAATCGAGCGCTCCGGACCCCGCGGGTTTGATTGCAGCTACGCCCTGGGGTTTCGACCGGGTGCGGATGGGCCCTCTTCGATGATCGGCGGCGGGTCGTCCGTCGTGTCGGGGCCGCTGAACTGGGTGAGGTAGAGGGCGGCGTAGGCACCATCGAGCTCGAGGAGCTGCCGGTGGTTCCCCTGTTCGACGATGCGGCCGTCTTCCATGACGAGGATCAAGTCGGCGTCACGGATGGTCGAGAGACGGTGGGCGATGACGAAGCTGGTCCGGTCGGCACGCAGCGCCGACATGGCATGCTGGACCAGCACCTCCGTACGGGTATCGACCGAACTCGTCGCCTCGTCGAGGATCAGGAGAGCCGGATCGCCGAGGAACGCCCTGGCAATCGTGATGAGCTGCTTCTCGCCTGCGCTGACCGTGCCACCCTCATCGTCGATCACCGTGTCGTAGCCGTCGGGGAGAGCGCCGACGAACCGATCGACGTAGGTCGCACGCGCCGCAGCCTGGATCTCGTCTTCGGTGGCATCGAGGCGGCCGTATGCAATGTTCTCGCGGATCGTTCCCTTGAACAGCCACGTGTCCTGGAGCACCATTTCGATCTGTGATCGCACGTCGTCGCGTCGCATCGTGGAAATGTCGATGGTGTCGAGGGTGATGCGTCCCGAATCGAGGTCGTAGAAGCGCATGATGAGATTCACGAGGGTGGTCTTGCCTGCGCCGGTCGGCCCAACGATGGCCACGGTCTGGCCCGGGTCGACGTGGAAGCTGACGTGTTCGAGGAGTGGCTGATCCTCGAGGTAGCGGAATGAGACGTCGTCGAATGCCACCCGTCCGTGGGTGACAGTGGAGGTCTCGGCGAGTCCGTCGTCGGTTGGTTCCTCTTCGGCGTCGAGGAGTTCGAAGACCCGCTCGACTGAGGCGACACCCGACTGGAGGAGGTTGACCATCGAAGCGATCTGGGTGATGGGTCGGGTGAACTGGCGGGAGTACTGGATGAAGGCTTGCACGTCGCCCAGGCTCATCGTTCCGCTGGCCACCCGGAGACCACCAACAACGGCGATGATCACGTAGTTCAGGTTCCCGATGAACATTGCGATCGGCATGATCAAACCGGACAGGAACTGGGCGCCAAAGCTCGCCTGGTACAACTCCTCGTTCTCGAGTTCGAACGACGCCTGAACTTCCCTCTGGCGACCGAACACTTTCACGAGTGCATGTCCGGTGAAGGCTTCTTCCACCTGGGCGTTGAGGTTTCCGGTTCGCCGCCACTGGGCGATGAACTTGGACTGAGATCTCCGCATGACGAGTCCTGCGAGCACCATGGTCGCCGGGATGGTCACGAGCGCGATCAGGGCGAGGGTCCACGAGATGGAGATCATCATGGCGAACACGAAGACGACCGTGAGCAAGGCGTTGAGGAGCTGACTCATTGTCTGCTGGAGGCTCTGCGAGACGTTGTCGATGTCGTTCGTGACCCGGCTCAGCAGCTCCCCTCGCGGCAGGCGGTCGAAGTAGCGCAGCGGCAAGCGGTTGATCTTGTCTTCGACGTCGGAACGCAGACGCAGCATGGTGTGTTGGACGACGTCGGTGAGGAGGAACCCCTGCAGGAATTGGAAGAGGGAGGAGAACGCGTAGAGGACGAGAGCGATGAGGAGTACTTGCCGCAAGGCGTCGAAGTCGATGCCTTGACCCGCCACGAAATCGACGCCTCCCAGCATGTTTGCGATCTGATCCTGTCCTCTGGCCCGGACCGCATCGATCGCCTCAGCGTTCGTGAGCCCGGCGGGGAGGGCCTTGCCGACCACGCCGGAGAAGATGATGTCTGTGGCCCGTCCCAGGACTCTGGGGCCGAGAGCGGCGAGGCCAACGCTGATCACGGCAGCAGTGATTACGACGATGACTTTGACGATTTCGGGGCGGAGCAGCTTGACGAGGCGCCGCATCGACGGTCCGAACTGCATCGCCTTCTGGCCGACCATTCCACTACCGAACGGGCCACCGCGACCGTGCCCTCCACCCTGGACTTCGATCCGTTCGGTCTTCTTCATCGTCGGCGGGGTGCTCATGACACCTCCGCAGCGAGTTGCGAGTCGACGATCTCGGCGTACGGGACACAGGTTCTGAGCAGCTCGTCGTGGGTGCCAAGACCGACGATGCCGCCGTTCTCCACGACGACGATCTGATCCGCATCCATGATCGTCGCCACACGTTGCGCGACGATGATGACGGTGGCGTCGGCAGTCACGTCGCCGAGGGCATGCCGGAGCCGAGCATCGGTCGCGACATCGAGAGCCGAGAACGAGTCGTCGAACAGGTAGAGCTCGGGGCGACGGATGAGGGCCCGTGCAATGGCGATACGCTGGCGCTGACCGCCCGAGACGTTGGTACCACCCTGAGAGATGGCGGATTCGAGTCCATCCGGCATCGCCTCGACGAATTCTCGAGCTTGCGCGATCTCGAGGGCCTCCCACATCTCTGCCTCGGTGGCGTCCGGCTTGCCGTAGCGGAGGTTGGAGGCGACGGTCCCGGAGAACAGGTAGACCCTCTGTGGGACGAGACCGATCTTGTTCCACAGGGTATCCGGGTCGATCTCACGCACGTCGACCCCGTCGACGAGAACCCGACCATCCGTGGCGTCGAAGAGGCGGGGGATCAGATTGATGAGGGTGGTCTTCCCCGTTCCCGTCGATCCGATGATGGCCGTCGTCTGACCCGGTTGTGCGGTGAACGTCAAACCACTCAGCACTGGATGGTCGGCACCGGGGTAGCGGAACCCTGCGCCTTCGAACTCGACGGTGCTGTGCTTTGGGAGTTCGGTGAGTCCATCAGACGGGGGTACCACCGACGGTTCGGTGTCGAGCACCTCGCCGATACGGTCCGCGGACACTGTCGCCCTGGGGAGGAGCATGAACATGAACGTGGCCATCATCACGGACATGAGAATTTGGATGATGTAGGTCAAGAAAGCGGTGAGTGAACCGATCTGCATCGCCCCGGAATCGACGCGGGCTGCTCCGAACCAGAGGACGGCGACGCTCGAGAGGTTCATCACCAACATCACCGAAGGGAAGATCGCGGCCATCCAGCGACCGACGTTGATCGACACGTCGGTCAGGTCGGTGTTGGCCTCGGCGAACCTGTCGGTCTCGAACGGTTCACGGACAAAGGCTCGGACCACCCGGATGCCCGTGATCTGCTCACGGAGGACTTGGTTGACCTTGTCGAGCCGCCCTTGCATGAGGCGGAACCCCGGCACCATGTGGGACAGGATGAACCAGATGATTGCGGCGAGGATCGGGACGAGCGCAACGATCAGCCACGAGAGCCCAACGTCCTCCCTCAGCGCCATGAACACGCCGCCGACCATCATCATCGGGGCGGTGATGAGCATCGTGAAGGTGCTGAGGACCAGCATCTGGATCTGCTGGACGTCGTTGGTGTTGCGGGTCAGGAGCGATGGTGCTCCGAAGCGGGCCATCTCGCGGCTGGAGAATGCGATTACACGGCGAAAGAACGCCGAACGCACGTCACGTCCGAACGCCATCGCCGTGCGTGCGCCGAAGTAGACGGCGGTGATCGTCACGGCGACCTGGATCAAGGACACGGCGAGCATCCACGCTCCGATGCGGAGGATGTAGGCGGTGTCGCCGAGGAGGACGCCGTTGTTGATGATGTCGGCGTTGAGGCTCGGGAGGAGAAGGGCGGCCATGGTGCCGACAAGTTGGAGCACGATGACGATCGCGATCTCGCGTTTGTAGGGCTTGAGGTAGCGGCGGAGAATCCGAATCAACATCAGACGGTTGCCTCCCCGCCGGGTGCGGCGATTCCGTTCAGGAGCACGGCGACGATCTCTTTGGGCGTTGCCCTGTCGTCCGGTGCGACCATCGGGTGCGCGTTGGCGAACACGAATCCCCGGAACGCCACTGCGGCCTCGGCGGGAGCGACCCTGAGGCGGCTCCTGTGACGCTCGAGCAGGTCGGTGAGGGCGGCGAGGATGACCGTGTTCGATTCGGTGACGAAATGGCGTGTTCCAGCGGGTCGGTCGGTTCCCGGGGTCTTCACGGTGTGCAGGATGCCGATGAGCGTGGCGACCTGATCGGTGCGGTCGAGGAGGACTCGTGTGGCTTCCTGGAGTTGGACCTCCATCGAGTCTGACTCGGGGATCTGGGCGAGGGCATCTCGGACCGGTTCGGGGTCCATGCTGACCTTGATGGCCTCGAGGATCACCGAGGGTTTGTCGGAGAAGACACGGAATATGGTGCCCTCGGCGATGCCTGCCGCTTCGGCGATCTGTCGCGATGTGACAGCCGACCCCTCCGTGAGGAGGAGGGGAATGACGGCATCGACGATCGCCCGCCGACGGTCGTCGGGAGGCAGCGGCTCTGAGCGATGCTTCCTGGTGTTCACAACCACAGTATAGCTGAGTGAGCGCTCACTCAGCCCGATCTCCCGACGTGGAGGCCGCTTTCCGCTCAGCCGTCCCCGGTGTCGATGACAAGGACCACGTCGACCTCGGCCTGGAGCCGCGCCAGTTCGCCGTAGGCGTACTCCAGACTCGGGATCGTCTGGTTCGATGGTGGACATTCGTACAGTGCGTTCTCCGCGATCTGTAGCCAATCCGCAACAACGTCGTCGATCGCGAGGTCCGGCGTGGGGGACAGGTCACCCGACGCTGAGCGCAGAACGCCCAACGCATGGCTGCACACCGCGTGATCAGGCGGTGTGCCGAGCGTTGAGGCCGACGGGAAGCTACCCACGACCGCTTCCCAGGTAGGGTGCCACTCTTCGACCGACGGACGGCTCTCCCCGCTGCACGAGGTGAGCACCACCAACGCCAATCCAGCAAGCAGAATTGCACGGAGACTCAGGCCTTTGAACACCGGCGGAGGATACCCCCGGACAGATGCCACCCGGCGCAAGTACATACACCGCCGTGCCTTCCCCCGGCACGGCCACCGTCTCGACGTTCCTATTCGGTGGCCGGGGAGAGTCGATTCCGTCGCCACATGACGAGCGAGGTGGCGAGGAGCAGGATGCCGAGAGCGAACACCACCCAGTCGGGTCCTTCCTCGAGGCGACGCCCTTGGTCGACGATGAACAACTCGCTGACATCGAGATACGTCTCGCCGCCTCGATCCGGGTCGTGGTAGCGCCAGACGCCGGTGAGTTGAACGAGCGGGCCTTCCAGTCGATACCCGCCGACCGGAGGGAGCCCCTCGCCGAGGATCGACGGCATCCGGACGCCGATCCCGACGTTGGCCCCGGCGCGAGGCCCACCGTCTACGAGCGCGTCACGGGCATACGAGTCGTCGTTGAGTTGTGTCCACATGAACCCGTCGTCTCGGAATCCGTAGTCGCCGACGAGCTCTCCTTCGACCGTGATCTCGACGTTGTCGAAGAGAGCGCCTTTTTCCAACAGGTCCGAGGCGGGGACCAACACGCCGTCCTGGGCGAGTGCAGTTCCTGGGAGAAGAAGCATCAGCGCCATCACCAGAACAACCGCTGCGAGGCGAATCACGCCATGACGACCTGCGTGCGGAGACATGAGCTTCACGTCATTTCCCCTTCACCCAGGCGTAGACGAAACCGAGGAGCGCAAACGCTGCCACAAACTCGAGTCGACCAGCCCACATCTGGAACATGTACGTGAGCTTGAGCAACATGGGCATCGACGGTCCGGCAACGCCGACGGACAACCCGACGTTCGCCCCGGCACTCACCGACTCGAACAGCGCCTCTTGGAATCCGTACCCGTAGCCGAGGGCAACACCGGCACCGAGCAGGTAGAGGGCTACGTACAGGAGTGCCACCGTCATCGCCGACTGAGCGAGTTCAGGCGTGAGCTGCTTCCGCCCCGACTGAACATACCGTGTGCTGACGATCGCACCCTCGGGGAGCAGGAGTTGTTTGGTCTGGTTGGTGATGGCCTTGACCGTCAGCCCTATCCGCAGGGCCTTGATTCCGCCTGCTGTTGACGATGCCATGCCCCCGAGTGCCATTGCGATGGTCATGCCGCCGAAGGCAAGGCCGCCCCACATCGCGAGTTCACTCGCCGGGAGCGTTGAGAACCCCGTGCCGCTGTGTGCCGAGATGATCTGGAAGAACCCCTGACGGGTGAGTCCCTGGACGGAGGTGTAGATTCCGGCAACGCCGAGCCCGACCATCGTGAGCACCATGGTGAACGTGACGGTTGCCAAGATGGTCCGGGTCTCGAGATTCTTGAATAGGACGCGACGAGGACCTCGCCACAGTGCGTAGTGCAGACCGAATGACATCGCGCCTGCGACCATCAGGACGGCCGTAGTGAACTCGAAGATGCCAGAGTGGTAGTAGCCGAGACTCGTCGACTGTGGAGCGAACCCACCGGTGTCGAATGCGGCAAAGAAGATCATCAGGGCATGGAAGAACGCGCGTTTCCATTCGAATCCGAGTACCTGATGGGCGATGATTCCCAGTACGGTGACGCCGGCAACGAGATGAACGAAGGCCACGGTCCAAATGAAACGCGCCGTTGAACGGACGGATGGCAAGATTCGTTCGTCGCGCGCTTCGCCGTAATACAACGTGAGGCCGCCGCCTCCGGCGAAGAGCACGAGTGCGGCGATGACGATGCCTTGGCCGCCGAGAAAGTGCAGCAGATGGCGCCAGAAGTTGAGCGACGGCGCTATGTGATCGAGATCCTGTACGAGGGCAAGCCCGGTTGTTGTCAAACCGGACATCGCATCGAACATGGCATCGACCGGTCCCCCGTAGTGGCCGGAGAATATGAGTGGGATCGATCCGATCGCCGGAACCGCGAGCCACGTCAGAGCCACAACCACCATTCCGTGGCTCCAGTCAAGGCGCACCTTCGACGGCCGATACCGCAATCCGAGTTGCCCGAGGGAAGCGAAGACCCCGATCATCAGCAGGAACGATGCGAACGGGTGCCACTCGCGGCCAAGGACGGCCCACGCCAGCGGCAGAAGACTCGCGACGGCCACAATGGTGAAGATCCGTCCGAGTGCGAACGCAACTATCCGTAGATCCTCACGGTCGGGTCTGATCAGCACGTCAGTTCACAGCGGTGACGACCGCGGCGATCACGAGGGCGAACATAGCGAGGCCGATGACGATGACGATCTCAAAGAGAAACGCGAGCGCCGCACCGGTGAGGTCGCCAAGCCACCCCCGAAATCGACGCATCTCGGGGCGTCTCACGACTGCTCGTCGTTCGTCGCGAAGACACGATGCAATTCCGCCTCTTGGGCGAACGTGGTCACCGCCGTGATTCGGTCTCCCGGGAGCAATCGAGTGGTCGCCTCGGGGACGATGACCTCGTCTTCACGCAGGATGACTGCAATGAGCGCCGGTGCCGGTAGCTCTAGATCCTGAAGTGGAGTCGGATCGAATCCCGCGGGAATCTCATACTCGCAGAGCGACAACTGCCCCCGTCCGAGCACCGCGATTCGTTCGAGTTGGGAGACCGCGAGCTCCTGAGAAACCACCTGCACCATGAGGTCGGTGATGCCGACCACGGGAATCTTGAGTGCGTCGAACGTCGGACGATTCCATGGCGCGTTGAGACGGGCCAAGACACGCTTCGCTCCCAGCGTGAGCCCGAGCTCACACGCCACGAGGTTGACTTCATCGAGGCCTGTTACCGCCAGGAGCCAGTCCGCGTCGTGCACGGACGCCGCTTCGAGTACTCCGACATTGGTGCCGTCACCATGAACGACGACCGCGTCGACGTCATCGGCAACTGTCTGCGCCCGATCCTCGCTCTCTTCGACCACGGCCACGAAGTGCCCTGCCGACACCAGTTCTCGTGCCAAGAACCACCCGACCTTGCCGCCGCCAATGAGCACCACCCTCATGTCGGCTGCGACGATTGGAGGTACCGCCGCACGCGATCGCGCACGCCGTGTCGAGCGGCGGCGACGACGAGATCCTGTTCACGGAGTTCGAAGGACCCGTCGGGTATGTAGGTACGGTCGCCGCGCCGCACCGCCGCGACCCGGAGCTGATTCTCAACCTCCAAGTCTCTGACAGCGAGTCCTTTGGCGTTCGCACCAAGATACATCTCGACGACCTCGACATCCCCTCCGGAGAACGTGATGTGATAGGCGAACTCCTCCTCGACGAGCCGTTCGAAGATCACGTTGGCCGTGAGTTGCGCGCCCGCCACGTACGAAATGTCGAGTGCCCGATACGAGTCGGCGCGTCCGGGCTCATCGAGACGGGCCAGCGTTCGGGGGACACCAAACACCTGTTTGGCGAGTTGCACCGACATCACATTGATGTTGTCGGAGTCGGTGACCGCTGCGAACGCATCGGCGAACTCGATTCCCGCCTCTTTGAGCAGTCGGATGTCGATCGGCCGACCGAAGTGGGTTGTCCCGTTGAATGTCGAACCGAGGGTTTCCAGCTTGCCGGGACGATCATCGATGACCGACACGTCGTGACCTTCCTCGGCCATGTGCAGTGCCAGGTCGCTGCCGACCCGGCCGCAGCCGGCGATGACGATTCTCGTGTCGATCCTCCTTCTCTTCGAATCCTGATAATAGGGCGATAGCCGACCTCGCTCTGCGGGTCGGCGCCTCCATCGGGGGCCAGACCTTCGAAACACTTCGGGCCGATGTCATCGTCGGCGGCAATGATCGGCAGGCCGCTACAGGGAGTAGCGCATCTCGCGGAATCGGCCCCGGAACTCCTCCACGATGTCGACCCAGCGGCCGTCAGGCTGCCGGTCGCCCTCGCGGACGATCTCTCCGATCAGCGGCGCAAGCTCCTCGAAGTCCGACTCGTCCATTCCGTATCGGGTCATCTCCGAGGTGCCCATACGGATGCCGCTCGCGGCGGTGAAGCTCGGATCGTCGTGCAGCGCCTGCGAATTCGTGATCACGTTGTTGTGTTCCAGGATGCCGGCGAGTCGCACGCCCTGTGCGCGGGACACACGCAGCACCACCTGATGCGTGTCCGTGAAGCCGTTGGCAAGGTCGCCCTCGATGGCGAGGCCTTCCTTCCGGAGGGCAGCGGCGAACGCACGGGCGTTCGCAATGACCTGCGGCGGGTACTGATCCCGGAATTCGAGCATCTCGTAGGTCGCTCCGAGCAGCCCGAGCAGCGTGCCCAAATGGTGGTTGCTGACATGGCCGGGGAACGTCCGGGCCTCGACGTGGCGCCAGAACCCCTCGAAGGCCGATCCCGGCTCGATGTTGCTGAGGATGACGCCGCGTTGGGGACCGAAGTAGGTCTTGTGGGTCGATCCGGTTACGACGTCGGCGCCCTCAGCAAGTGGATCCTGGAAGTAGGGGCCGAGCAGTCCGAGCACGTGCGCCCCGTCGTACATGATGAGCGGCCGTTCGGGGTTGTCGACGCCGTAGTGCTCGTGAACGAAGGCCGCGATCGGCGCAACCGGCTCCTTGTGAATGATGACACTGCGGCCGAAGACGATGAGGTCCGGGTTCGTTTCGGCAATCAGGTCTTTGGTTGCTTCGACGTCGATCGCATACGGTAGATCGGTGCGCAGCGCGAAATGCTCAACTGCCGGGCGCTCGGTCCTGAGGTCCATGGCAACGTAGTTCTTCAACGCACCGCCGATCTGCGCACTGAGGTGGCCCCCCTTGTTCAGGTCGTGAACGAGGACGCGGCCGAGCGGCTGCGGAGACCGCCGGCTGTGGAATCGGTTCCTGAATTGCTTGAGTGCGTCGTAGACGGCGTCGTTGGCCATCTGGCCGCTGATCACCCGGGGCTCGACCTGGGTGCATCGGAAGAAGGCTCGCAGTGCAGCCCGCAACTCCTCCTCCTTTTCCGTGATGAAGCCGGTGCCCTGGTAGTACCGCACATCGCCGGCGTTCGGGCCGAGGGCCTTCAACCGGTTGTGCTCGTTGTATCTCCCGGCCGGATCCGCTCGACAGAGGGAGTCGACGAATGGTGATGTGGTCTGCTCCGAAGGAATGAGGTTGATACACGCTTCCCGTCGCCACCGTGTGTTCGCCTCGCTCTCGTCGCGCAGGCGCGCAGCTCTCGCCGGCAGGTCGCCCGTCTCGAGAACCTCGCCCGGCTCCGTCGCCTCGAAGCCCGGGTAGGGACGAACGTAGGGGGCCGTGGGCCACACATTGCGCTGCACGAGCTCGGCAGTACTCGTGCGACCGCGGGCGTCGACCACCTCGAACACGATCGGGACGTCTGAGCGGTAGCGGATATCGGAGCGGACCAGCGCGAGTCCGACGGGCCGCAGGCCGTGCTCGTCGGTCGGTACAGCGTCGATTCCCGTCCCTTCGAATTGTGTGAAGGGGACACTCGTGCCCGACGTGACGTAGCCGGCTTGTTCGCCGTCGAGGAACAGCTGGTACCCGGCACGCAGCGGCTTGCGGCCGTCGAACACTGCGATCGGTTGTACCAGGTGCGTCAGTCGGCGCTCCTGTGCCGCTGTGGTCAGCTCGTCGCGTTTGATCAGCTCGTACTCGGTGCGCTGACGGGCGAGGTCGGTCTGCCCGATGAAGTCGTCGCCTGCGGCGCGGACCCCCCACGGTGCAAGCGAGTTAGCGAAGAGGGGAATGTCGTTGCCGTCGATGTCGGCACCGAGCTCATGGCCGTAGAGCGGGAGACCGGCCTCGAGTCGGAGCGAATCACGCGCGGCCAGACCATTGGGTACGGCGCCCGCAGCAACGAGTCGCTCCCACAGCTCCACCGTGAAGTCCCGCTCGGGGAACAGCTCGAAAGCCGAAGACTCCCCGGTGTAGCCGGTGCGGGCGATGATCAGCCGGTGACCGTCGACGTCGGTGACGCACAGTCGGTTGCGCTTGTTGTCAGGTAGTTCCACACCGCGCAGAGCTGCAAGGATCACGTCGGTCGCCGCCGGACCTTGAAGTGAGATCATGCCGAGATCTTCGCTGACGTCCGTCATCTCTGACCCGTAGCGATTGTGGCCGGCGATCCAATCCCAGTCCTTCTCCCGGTTCCCGGCATTGACGACGAGGAGGTAGTCATCGTCGTCAACGCGGTACAGGTAGGCGTCGTCGAGGGCCCCACCCTCCTCATTGCCGATGAAGGTGTAGTGCGCTTCACCGACGTTCAGATTCCGCGGGTCGTTGGTGAGGACGCCGCCGAGGTGAGCGAGCGCGTTGGGACCGGTGAAGCGATACCGGCCCATGTGGGTCACATCGAAGAGGCCCGCGCCGCGGCGGGTGGCGAGATGCTCGGCGATCGTGCCCGTTCCGTACTGGACCGGCATTGCCCAGCCGGCGAATCCGATGATCGTGGCTCCGTGGCTCTCGTGCCACTCGAAGAGGGAGGTGCGGCGCAGATCCTCGGTCGATGCGTCCATGGCGACGAGGCTAGCAGTCCGCGAGTACTCCAATTCGGGCTGAGACCCCGCCGACCGGATGCGTTCGACCTTCGCGGAACCGGCATCTTCAGACTCTGAATGTTCCGGGTCTCGGTTGTAGATGCGGTGGATCCGCGACCACCTCGAGTGGTGAGATGTGATGGTCGAGATGAGTGACACTTTGTCCTCAGGCCGGACCTGCAATGACTGCCGGGTCGGGCCGATTGGACGATGCCGTGAGCGAAACTGCCGCAACGGCGACGACGATGACGACGAGTCCGACGATTTGGGACGCTCCCAACGTCTGGTCGAGGAATACCCATGCCGTGACTGCTGCCGCCACGGGTTCGGTCGTGATGACGACGCCGATTATTCGTGCCGGCACACGCGATAGTGCCGCGATCTCCATCGAGAGAGGGAGCGCCATCGCGACCGTGCCCAGAACGACCACCGACCAGATCACCGCAGGGTCGGACGGGATCGGCATGGCCCATGGACGGGCGATGACGAACCCGACGAAGCCACCGATCGTGATGGCACCTGCTGCGAGGGGGAAACCACCGACGATTCCTCCGACGTGTTCGCTCAGCCGCAGGTATATGGCAAGCCCCATGGCCGAGGCAAGGCCGGCGAGTAACCCCACCATGTCAAGACCATCGAGATCACCGATCTGAACCAACAGAGCCACGCCGACCACCGCACCCATGGCAGCCGCCCAGGTGAGCCGCCGCGGATGAGCATGACCCGCTACCCGGTCCCACGTCACCACAAGAATCGGCGCCAGGAACTCGAGGCCGACGGCAGGTCCGACCCCGATGCGATCGATCGCAACGTAAAGGCTGCCGTTGATCACGATCTGCAACACACCGACCATTCCGACCAGAACGGGTGCTCGCCAGATCGCGACGCGGTGAACGATCGCCCACGGCAGGAGGAAGAGACCAGCGATCGCGATCCGGAGGGACGCGAGTCGAAAGGGGTCGATCTCGTCGATGACGAACCCCACGAGCGTCGCGCTCACCCCGAAGATGACCGCACCGACGGTCGCGAGGGCGACCCCGACCGCGCCGCGGCTCACAGATCTCTCTCTGCCGGACGGGCGGCGAACGAGACGCAAGGTGAACGACTCGGAAGCATCTGAGGAGTTGCGGTACCTCTGCGGCGACTCGTATTCACGTCGACCACTCTATGCGTGGGAGTCCGCGTGACTTCCGGCGACTTTGAGCGAACAGTGGAATCCCGAAGGAGCGGTTGCGCCGGATCTTGCAGGAATCGGTGAGTAATGGTGTGCTATTCGAGATGACCGATCACGCACGGCCGGCTGCGGGCGTATTCGTCCGCAGCTATTGGTCGGTGTGGTGGGCGATGTTCTCGCTGCGGTTGCCTTCGTATCGGGAATGGGTATTGCTTCGAAAAGCGTTGTCGTTGGGGACGGCATGGGGTGGGCCCGAGATTCCTTTGAACCGACGGTCCGTGCTACGACCGTACCCGGTCACCTCATCAGACAGGATCCGAGCATGACAGAACATTCAGAAGTGTGGCCCGGTGGGAAACCGGCGGTCGGCGATACTGCCGAACGTTCCCGCTCGGTTCTCGCAAGTGACATCGAGCTGTTCACCGAGATCAGCGGGGACCACAACCCGATCCACTACGACGCCGAGATTGCTGCCGCCACCCCGTTTGGGCAGATCGTTGTTCAGGGCGGTATCACGACGGCGATCCTCAACGCGGTGGTTGCCGAGGACCTTCCTGGACCGGGCACGGTGTTCCTCAACGCGAACTGGAGCTTCCGAGCACCGGTACGCCCTGGAGACGTCATCACGGGCCGCGTCGAGGTGCTCGACGTCCGTTCGGATAAACCGATCACGAAGCTGTCCACATCCGTCGTGCGCGATGACGGCGTCGTTGCCGTCGACGGCGAAGCGCTCTGCTACACGATGCCGATCCACGCCGAATTCTGAACCGACGCCCCACCGGCACTGGTTGATCCGGGTCGCTCGCGGCCGACCGACAACCGGATCTTCGCTCAGCCGCCTACGTTCGTAGCTCAGCCGCCCGGGCGTGGGCCTCCAGGCCCTCCAGGCGGGCAAGCCGAGCAGCATCTCGGCTGATCATGCCGGGGTCTGTGAGCGTCAGCCACGTGGGGGCCTTGAGGAACGTTGCCACCGAGAGGCCGGATTGGAATCGAGCTCCTCCATCCGTGGGCAACACGTGGTTGGGTCCTGCGCCGTAATCGGCGAACACCTCGGCACTCGCTTCGCCGACGAAGAGTGACCCGTACGCTGAGAGGCGTCCCGCCACGGCATGTGGGAACTCGACGTGGAGGGCCAGATGTTCGGGAGCGATGTGATTGCACAGGTCGACCGCCACGTCCATGTCCTCGACCACGATCGCATAGCCGCCGTCGAGCGCAGCTGATGCGATGTCGCCGGTCGGAAGCGTTTCGAGTTCCTCGTCGATGATCCGCTCGACTTCCTGGAGCAGAGTGGGTGTGTCGGTGACCAGGATCGGCAGGGCATCTGGATCGTGTTCGGCCTGTGCCAGGAGGTCAGCGGCGACCAGGTGGGGATCAGATGCCGCGTCGGCGACGACGACGATCTCGCTCGGACCGGCCAGTCCGTCGATTCCGATCTCCCCAAAGAGGTGTTTCTTGGCTGCTGTGACCCAGCGGTTCCCCGGGCCGACCACGACATCGCTCGGTGGTGAGAACACCCCGAACGCCAGGGCTGCGATCGCCTGAGCCCCGCCGATCGCCAAGAACCCATCGGCGCCGGCTACCGCAGCAGCGGCGAGGGTCACGTGCGTCGGGCGGGGAGACGCGACCCAGATCTGGTCGACTCCTGCGACCCGCGCAGGGATCACGGTCATCAGAACCGATGATGGCAGCGGGTACCGGCCCCCGGGGGCGTATGCGCCGGCCGTCTTCACCGGCACCCAACGGTGCCCGGCGCGGCCGCCATCAACTTCGATGTCCAGGTCCAGGAGGCAGGTTCGCTGGTCACTGGCGAACCTGTCGATCCTTCCTGCCACGCGTTCGAGGAGCTCTCTCGTACCCGGATCGATCGTGTCGAGTGCGGATTGGAGTTCACCTTTGTTGAGAACAATGCCGTCCCCGGTGGCGAGGTCGCCCAACCGTTCGCTGTGATCCCGGACGGCAGCGTCTCCTCGGAGCCGAACATCCTCGACGATCGCTGCCGCTTGGCCCAGCGTGGCAGCGTCGACGGTCGTACGGCGTTCGGTCATCATCTGGTCTGCAGTCAGGCGTTGCAGGTGGCTCATTCGTCATACCCCCGTTTCGGTTCCATCGCTCGACGTTTGACCCTGAGGGCGCGCCGGTCGAGTTCGTGCTCGATGTCTTCAAACGCAACGCCCGCAGCAACCGCTTTCACCAGCGTGAAGTAGAAGACATCGGCGGCTTCTGCGGCGACGTCCTCGGGGGAGGTCGCCGTGGCCAGCTCATCGGCTTCCTCACGGAGCTTCGCGGCGAGAAGGCCTGGGTCGTTCAGAAGGCCGACCGTGTTCGAACCTTGTGGCCGCGTCCCTTCAACCAGCCGACCGAGCCGTCGGGACAGGCGGCCGACGCCCGCGTCCTCGCCCCAGCAGGAGCGAGTCTTGAGGTGACAGAAACCATCTCCGTGTTGGCGGACCGTGAAACGGAGGGCGTCACGATCGCAGTCGACATCGATCCTCAGGAGGTCTTGCGTCGATCCCGAAGTTGCTCCCTTCTCCCACAAGCCTCGGCGTCTGCTCTGGTAGATCCCCCGACGCCGGTCGACTGCCCGGTCGAGGCTCTCGGCGCTCGACCAGGTGAGGCCGAGAGCCAGACCCCGCTCGTCGACGACCACGGTCGGCCACAGTCCATCGGAGCGCTCAGAGGTGAGTGGCGCCGCGATCGCTTCCGCGAGGGTCAAGGTCCCCGAGTAGAGGGCCATACCGACCTGGCTGTCCGCTCCGTAGCGATCGATCTCCGCGATCTCTCGGGCGGTGGTGATCCCCCCTGCGACAGTGACCCGCGCGTTCCCCGCCGCGGCCACCGCCTCCTTCGCTCGATTCAGGTCGGTGCCGCTCATTCGTCCCTCGAGTTCGACGTACGTCACGAGGAACCCACCACAGAGATCCTTCAGTTCGGCGATCCGGCCCGGCACCGAGCCGCCGGTGTCCCGACGCCACCCATGGGTGACGACCCGTCCGTCTCGGGAGTCGAGGGCCACGACTACCCGATCGGCCGGCAGGCGGGAGAGCAGCTCCGGCGTGGCAGCCGTTCCGATAATCACCTTCGACGCGCCGGCGTCGAGCCAGGTGAGGGCGGTCTCCGCGTCGCGGATTCCACCTCCGACCCGTATCGGCGCCCGCCGACAGAGGTCCCGGATGACGGCCTCGTTGGAACCTTCGCCACGCGCGGCGTCGATGTCGATCACGGCGACCTCGCCCGCGAGTCGGAGCCGCTCCAGGATCGGGATCGGATCGCCGGCATTGATCGCTTCTGCCTCGCCGCCGACGAGTTGGACGGTGCGGCCTCGAACCAGGTCGATGGATGGGATGATCATGGCCGCACCTCTGCTCCGTTCGCGATGAGCTCCTTCTTCAACGAGCCGACGGTGGTTACGCCGTCGTGCAGGATCGAAGCAATGAGCACCGCGGTTGCCCCCGAAGAGAGCGCTTCTTCGAGATGGCCTGCGTTGTCGGCCCCACCGGAGGCGATGACCGGTATGCCGACCGCCGCTGTGACCGCTTCGATGAGGTCGAGGTCGTAGCCGGACCGTGTGCCATCCCGGTCCCAGCTGGTGAGCAGGATCTCGCCTGCACCGCGAGCAGCGGCGAAACGAATCCAGCGCTTAACGTCTCGGCCTGTGCGGGTTCGGCCGCCGTTGACGACGACCTCCCACCTGTTGGACCATCGTGCGGCCGCGTCGACGGCAAGAACCGTGCATTGCGATCCGAAGCGAGTGGCAAGCTCGTCGATGAGCTCCGGTCGCTGGACGGCAGCCGTATTCACGGCGACCTTGTCGGCGCCTGCTTCCAGCAGCGCGAACGCATCTTCAACGCTCCGCACGCCTCCTCCAACCGTCAACGGGATCGAGAGGACCTGCCGCACGCTCGATGTTGTTTCCACTGCGTTGCCTCGGCCTTCGGGCGTGGCCGACACGTCGAGGATGACGATCTCGTCCGCCCCCTGGTCCTGATACATGGAGGCCTGGGTGACGGGATCACCGGCGTCGCGCAAGTCCTGGAAACGCACGCCCTTGACGACGCGTCCATCCCTCACATCGAGGCACGGGATGAGTCGCGGGGCCGCCATCAGGACCGGCCCCCCGTACCGTTGAGCCACCGGCCCAGGAGATCCGCCCCCCACTCTCCAGACAGCTCCGGGTGGAATTGGCAGGCGAGCACGTCACCACGTTCGATCGCGGAAACGAAGTCACCGCCATACTCGGTCTGTGTCCCGATCCAACCGTCCGGTACCGACGCAAGCTTGTAAGAGTTGGCGAAGTACGCCCATCCAGGCTTGACAAAGCGGCTCAGAGGACCCGGCGCTACGAGATTCCATCCGAGTTGCGGCACGGTGAGGTCCCGGGGGAGTCGGGTGACCCCTTCCGGAACAACACCGAGACCCGAAACGCCGGGACTCTCGTCGCTCTTCTCACCCAGAAGCTGCATGCCGAGGCAGATGGCCAGCGTCGGCCTTCCTTCCTTGATCCGATCGGTCAGGGTCTCGCGCAATCCGTGCCGGTCGATGTGGCCCATGGCAGCCCCGAACGCCCCCACCCCCGGCAGCACCAAATAGTCGGCGTCCCTGACCTCGTCAGGATTCTTCGCAGGCTTCGGTTCGGCTTCGAGTCGACGAAAGGCCGCGGCCACGGATGCGGCGTTGGCGGTACCCGTGGGGACGACGACCACATCGGCGCTCATCCGAGCGAGCCTTTGGTACTCGGCGTCCCGATCGTCGTGATTGCCACGGCCGACTTCAGTGCGAGGGCTGTTGCCTTGAACGCCGCCTCTGCCTTGTGATGATCGTTGTCACCCCTGATGAGATCTACATGCAGCGCCATTCGGCTCTCGATGGCGAGAGAACGGAAGAAGTGAACGATGTTCTCCGCGGCCACATCACCGATCCGGTCTCTTGCCAGACCGATGTGAACCTCGGGCCAGGGGCGACCGGAGAGATCCACAACACTTCGCACCAGGGCTTCGTCGAGCGCCGCGTACGCGTATCCAAATCGTTTGATGCCCTCGCGGTTCCCGAGAGCGCTGTCGATTCCTCGTCCGAGGACGATGGCGCAATCCTCCACGGTGTGGTGGTCGTCGATGGTGGTGTCTCCCGTCGCGCTCAGGACCACATCGAACCCCGAGTGTTTGGCCAGCGTGACCAGCATGTGGTCGAGGAATCCAAGGCCGGTTGCAACTTCCGACAGGCCGGTCCCGTCGAGATCGATCCGACCGGTGATGGCCGTTTCGTTCGTTCTTCGGTCGAGGGTTGCGGTTCTGGTCATGGGAGTAACTCCTCCAGGTCGACGGTTTGTGCGAGGACTCGTGCGGCACGCGACAATGCCCGGGCAGCCCGCTGTGGATCGCCGCCCGGCGGCACGACACCGATCGGTACCACGCATGCGGATCTGGCCGCAGCAACGTCGTCGGTTGTGTCGCCGACGAACCACGAGCGATCGATGCCCAGTCGCTCCATCGCCAACAGCACCGGTCCGGGATCGGGCTTGAGCGGAGCATCCTCTCTGGTCACGAGCACCGACGTGTTCGTCAGAAGCCCGAACCGATCGAGCGCCTCCTCGGCATCCACTCGGGGCCGACCGGTCACGACTCCGAGTGGGAAACTGTCTGCCCAGCGTTCCCAGGTCGACGAATCGACGAGAGGCCGATCATTGAGCTTGAGCCCGGGTCTGTCCCCGAATCCCTGATAGATCTCCTCGAATCGAGCGGCCACGTCGCCGTATTCGAGATCAATTCCACGTTCTGCGATGAGCCGACGGGTGAGTTCCCAGTCGTCGTTGGCCCCGCCCGCCGATTTCGCGTCCTCGATGTCGCGCTCGGTCACGGTGGCGCCGAAGGAGGAGGCGGTCTCGACGATCGACCGCCGATACGACCCGTTCACGTCGACGAGGACCCCGTCGAGGTCGAAGAGAATTGCCTGTGGAGAGAGTGCGATCGTCAGTGCCCGTTCGAGACGAGTGAAGTCCCCAGCATCGCCAGGCAAGGTGATCCTGATCCATCGTTCGAAGCCCTCCCGAACCGGGAAACGACGCAACCCGACGCCGAGGGATCCGCACATATCGGCCACCCGCTCCGGATCTGCAACTTCTGCAAGGATGAAGTTCCCCTGAGACGACAGGCACCGGACCCCGATGTCACCGAGGAGATCCGCGAGGTCGGCCCGCTCGGATCGGACGCTCTCCACGAACAAGCGGATGTCGTCGGGTCGGCTGAGCCGCTCCACTGCGATTGCAGCGGAGAGCGAAGAGACCGAGTACGGGCTGCCGTACGAGGAGATCTCATCGATCAGGTGGGGCGGACCGAGCAGGTATCCGACCCGGAGCCCTGCGAGGCCGTACGCCTTCGAAAACGTGCGGACGATGACCACGTTCGCCAATTCCAGGGCGGCGGCTGTTAGGTCGTCGTCTGCGAATTCAGCGTATGCAGCGTCGAGAACGACGAAACCGACCGCAGTCGACAATTCCCGCAGTTGGACCCCCGTGACCGCTGCACCGGTCGGGTTGTTTGGTGACACCACGAAGACCACATCTGCACCACCCCCGGCAGCGATGACCTCTGCTGTGGGGAATTGCCCGTCCCACCACTCGATCTCGACCAGTTGGGAGCCGACCTGACCCGAATAGATCGGGATCATCTCGAAGGTGGGCTTCGTGGCGACGGCGATCCGTCCCGGGCCGAGGCGAGCAAGGAAGCAACGGAAGAGAGCGTCATCACCTCCCGCCGTGACCAGTACCTGTTCGACCGAAACGCCGTGCACCTGGGCAATCCGGTCTCGGAGTGCAGTGGTGTCCGGATAGCGGCGTATCAGGTCGTTCGGTCGAACGACCGATTCGAGAAGGCCGTGGGCTACCGGTCTTCCTTCGTTCTTCGACAGGTCGAGGTCGATGTCCGGCGCAAGGTCTGGTGTTGAGTACATCGGTGCGTTCATGGGACGATCTGCTCGAGTCGGGTGACGGTGATGTCCGTGGCGCCTCGCTCCTTGAGGGCTGGGATCAAGTGGGGGAGGTCACTTCGGGGCACGGCGGCCTTGACGGCGAGTCCCGCACCACCATGGAGATAGGCGATGGTCGGCTCGCGCATGCACGGCAGAATCTCGATTACCGATTCGAGTTCGTCGGGGGTCACGTTCAACTCCACCATCGCCCGACGCCGGGCCTCGATGACCGACCGCAGGCTCAGAACGAGCGCCTCGATGGCGATCTTCTTGTCCGGCGAGTCCATGGCGAGTCGACTGGCATAGAGGCGGGTTGAGGATTCGAGCAGCACCTCGACGATGACCAAACCGTTCGCGGTCAGTGTCTCACCGGTCGCGGTGATGTCCACGATGACGTCGGCGTCCTCGGGCGGGAAGACCTCGGTTGCCCCGTAGGATCGGACGAACGTCGCGTCCAGGGCCCTGTCCCGGATCCATCGTTGCGTGAGCAGCGGATACTCGCTTGCCACCACCAGGTGCCCCTGGGGCAGCGCACCGTTGTTCAGCAGGTGTTCTGGGGCTGCGACGACCATCCGTACCGGGTCGAGTTCTGTGTCGAGGAGTTCGACGAGATCGGCGCTCGTTTCCTCGACCCAGTCCGCGCCGGTGAAGCCGACATCGCGCGATCCCGCTGCAAGCATCGCGACGATGGTTTGCGGCTTGAGGAGTTTGACTTCGTAGCCGGGCACCGAAGGCACGGGCCGGTATCCGCGGGGTCCCGAGCGCAGTTCGATCCCCGCAGCACTGAGCAGGTCAATGGTGCGTTCCTGGATCCGCCCCTTGGGGATGGCGAGGTGGATGAGTGATGAGTTGCTGAAGGGAGGCATATGGGTTCTCTCCCGCCGTCGTCACGGTCGGGTTGCCCATACATGAGAAACGCCGACCACTTGGGTCGGCGTAGGTGGTGTGCTCTTGTCTCTTGTTAGGCGCCCACTATCGACCGACCCGGGATGGGTGGTGATGATGATGCGCGTGTGCGAAGAGCCGGTTCATGAAGGGAGACCGTAGCCCACTCGTGGCGCGACGCCAAATGTTCCGGCTCCACGGAACCAGCGGCACGCCACTTCGTCGCCCCGCCGATCGAGTTACGCGGCGGTCGGGTGGATCGACGTGAGGTCGTTGAGTGCGATCGACTCGGTCCCCCTCCGGTGACGGAGGAGGATCGCCCGGTCGCCGTATGGGGTCTCCATACCGAGGTACTCGCCGGCTGTGGTGCGGTTCCGGGTCGTGGCCCGGTAGGTCGTTCCGAGCCGGAGGTGATTGAGGTTCCATGGTGCGCTTGCGCGCGAGGTGTGTCGTGCCTTCATTGGCACTCCTTTCAGACGGGCCGGTCGGCCCGAGGTTGCTGAGGTGAGGTCGTTGTTCTATGGGCCGGGGGCGCCGCCGGCGGGGACGCAAACCCTGGGTATGGGCTGGGGGTCAGTCGCGGTGGTTTCGTTGCGACGCGACGCGGACCGTCAGATCACGACCCTTGAGTTTCGTTCCATGCAGCTTCTCGACGGCGGTCCGGGCTGCTGGACGAGGCATATCGACGAAACCGAACCCCTTGGATCGTCCGGTTCTCCGGTCCGTGATGATGGTGGCCTGGTGGACGTCGCCGAAGCGCTCAAACAAGGCCTCGACATCTTCGACGGTGGTTCCCCACGACAGGTTCGCTATGTAGAGGCTCTCTGCGCTCTTGGTCCCATGTTGCGGCTTCCTCTGGGAGGGAACACCCGGCCTCGTGGACGGGGTCCTCTGCTCCTGTGGTGTTTGCCGTCCCGTGCGCTCTTGTCGCTTGGGCGTGGGGTTGCCGATCCGATGTCCGCCGTGTTCGATGGCGTCGAGTCGCGGTTCTTCGATCGGTGCTTGCAGGTCGAGATCCTTCTGCATACGCAGGACAGCCCGCTTCTGATCACCGGTCACAAGGCTGACAACCGTGCCGGTGGCGCCGGCTCGTGCCGTGCGTCCAGAGCGGTGGAGATAGTCCTTGTGGTCGGCGGGGGGATCGAAGTGGATCACCGAGCCGACCGCATCGATGTGGATGCCTCGTGCGGCGACATCGGTTGCGATCAGCGCCTGGGCGCGACCCTTCGAGAACGACTGGAGAGCTCTGTTCCGCTGATTCTGGGAACGACCGCCATGCATGGCAACGGCGCCAACCCCCAGATTGGTGAGTTGCTTGGCGAGACGATCGGCTCCGTGACGGGTACGCGTGAACACGATGGAGCGACCCGATACGCCGACTAGATCTGCGGTGTGCTGGACACGGTCGTGGTGTTGGACCAGCCAGAAGTGGTGGCGAGCGTCGATAGTTTCAGAGTCGACCGTTCCGGCGTCGTGGCGGACGGGGTCCTTCTGATAGTTGCGGCTCAGAACCGCGATGTCCCCGTCGAGCGTCGCCGAGAACAAGAGCGTCTGGCGGTCGGACGCTGTGCGGTCGAGGATGCGCCGTACGGCGGGCATGAATCCCATGTCGGCCATACGGTCAGCTTCGTCGACCACGACGATGTTGGCGTCGCTCAGGTTGACGGATCCTTGCTCCATGAGGTCTTCAAGCCGTCCGGGGGTGGCTACGAGTACGTCAACACCCTTGTGAAGGGCGCCTTTCTGACCGCCGTATCCCACCCCGCCATACACGGCGAGCACGTGTTTGCCGGTTGCCTTGGCGAGCGGTGCGAGCTCCTCTTTGATCTGCTCGGCAAGTTCCCTCGTGGGGGCAAGAATCAGAGAACTGGGACGATTCCTGCCTGCATTGCCGACTCTGGCGAGCAGGGGGAGCCCAAAGGCGAGTGTCTTGCCGGATCCAGTCGGGGCCTTGCCCGACACGTCTTTGCCGGCGAGGGCGTCGGGGATCGTGGCTTCCTGGATGGGGAACGGCTCGACGATGTCGCGCTGGGCGAGTGAACGGACGAGCGATTCTGGTAGCCCGAGTTGGGCGAACGTAGTGGTCATGATGACTCCTGACCCCGGACGGGGCGGTAGTTGGATATGCCGATGTCTCGCTCGACCGCGCGATCTGTGTCGCTTGCGGGTTCAAGGTACGGCAGAAGAGGTGGTCCAACCGGGTGAGAAACTGAGCCGTGTGATCACCGGGGAAGCGACGTTGCGCTGACCTCCACCCGGTGCGGTCGACAGAACCATAGCAAGGGTCCGGCGTAGTGGGGCGATTCTCTTCCTCTCGACCCTGCCCGGTCGATCTGTCGGTCCCAAAGCAATTGGGACCGACGCGCGTGCTCGGAGGCCTCTCGGGGCGACACGCAAGTGAGCGCGATGGTTTGGGAGGGTTAGCTCCGCGGTGTCAGCGACTCGATTCGTTCGATGAGGTCATCGATGGACGGATAGTCGCCAAGCATCTCGCCCCGGTGAACCCACGCCACCGAGAAGTCGGAGTCGAAGACAACGATGCCGGGCGCCTTGGTGGCATCGGAAGTTGGAATCTGAGGCCGGAACCCGTGGACGATGGATCGGAGGTAGTTGCTCGCCCCGCCAAAACTGGACATCTGGAGCGGAGACAGGTCACCGACGCCGGCGATCGCCCGGACCTCCTGATTGGGATCGAGGAGAAGGGGCATCTCGACGCCCTTCGTGTCCCGCAACCAGCGTGCCTGGTAGTCGGGTGAGCCTCCGACCGCGATCACCCGGCTCCCGGTTGGAAACCGGTCGCGCTCGCCATCCAGATCGCGTACGAATTCCTGGCACGGGAGGCACCCGAAGTATCGGACCAGGATCACCACCAGCGGATCGGCCCCGAATCTGCCCAACGTAGTGGCGTTGCCGTCGGGATCTGTGAGACCGATACCGGCGACTGTCTCAGAGGTCTTCGAAGGTGTCACGTGGGGGATTCAACAGCGAAATCGACCCAATGATTTGCCGACCACAGAATCGTGAGATACAGGCGCCACCCGCCGATGGCTACGGCGCGTCGCCGCAGCGACTTGCTCGCTCCGCCAAACGTGCACAATGTCCCAGCAGTTTCTCGAAGGGAGTCCACGATGAGTCCTGACCCGACACGACAGATGGCAACGGTGGCGATTCACGCCGGCGAGATACACGACCCGTCGGGCGCCCACATCGCCCCCATCTACCAGACTTCGACGTTCACGTTCGAAGATATCGCAGCGGTCAAGGAGTGGACCGACGGTGACCGGGAGGCCTATATCTACTCCCGTGTGGGGAACCCGAGTCGCACGGCACTGGCGAGGAAATTGGCCGCCCTCGAGGGCATCGGGATGGGCACCGAACAGGGTACGGTCACGGCCGAGATCTTTGGTTCGGGCATGGCCGCTGTCAGCGCATCGCTCATGAGCCTGGCGAAGGCAGGCGACCACATCATCACCCAGAAGGTGCTCTACGGCTCCGCCGACAACCTCATCTCCAACATTCTGACTACCTACGGCATCACGAACTCTCGTATCGCCGGATTGGAGCCGGAGGCTCTCGAGCGCGAGTTCGCCCTGCACCCCAGTGCCAAGGTCGTCTACATCGAGACCCCGGCGAATCCAACGATGAAGCTGATCGACATTGCAATGACAGCACAGATCGCACATGCCTTCGGCGCCAGAGTGGTGGTCGACAACACCTTCGCAACACCCGTGCTGCAGCGCCCGCTCGAACACAGAGCCGATGTCGTCGTTCACAGCACCACGAAGTACATCAACGGCCACGGAACGGTCGTCGGCGGTGCCGTCGTCACTCGCGATCCGCTACTGATGGAGGAGAAGATCGGTCCTCTCGTCCGATCCTTGGGCGGAATACCCAGCCCGTTCGACTGCTGGCTCACGAACATCGGTCTCAAGACGCTCCCGCTGCGGATGGCGCAGCACTGCGCGAACGGTATGGCAGTTGCCCGATATCTCGATAACCATCCGGCCGTCGATGTGGTCCACTACCCGGGTCTGCCAACCGATCCGCAGCACGAGTTGGCCGTCAGACAGATGCACGAATTCGGAGGGATGATCTCGTTCGATCTCGGCAACCACGAGGCTGCCACCCGACTCTTCGCCCGCTTGGAACTGTGCACCCTGGGAGTCAGCCTCGGCAACGTCGACACGCTGATCGAGCACCCCGCGTCACTGACCCATCGCATGATTCCACCGGAGGATCGTGCTGCGACGGGTATCACCGACGGCCTCATCCGCATCTCGGTTGGCCTCGAGGCCGCCGAAGACATCATCGCCGACCTCGAGCAGGCGTTGGCCGACTGAGGGCTACGGGACCTCAGCGCCCGACTTCATGGCATCGCGATCGACCAAGTATCCGTGGCTGATCACGGCCCGGGGCGCCGCGTGGAATCGCAACGCCTCCGCCACGGAACCTCCTTCGAGTACCACCAGATTCGCCTCGTTGCCGACGGCGAGGCCGTGGTGCTCGAGGCCAATGGCTGCCGCGGGATTGACGGTGATGGCGTCGTACAACAGATCCATGTCGACCTCGGACATCATCCACAACAGATGGGCACCGAGGAATGCAACCTCGAGCATGTTGTTGCGGCCGAACGCGTAGTAGGCATCCGAGATGTCATCCTGGCCGAGGCTGACGTTGATGCCGGCCGCCGTGAGTTCGCGCACCCTGGCGTGTAGTGGTCCGGTGTGAGGATCAGATACGACTGCGACCTTGGCTACTGCCAGCAGAGCCACCAGACGCTCGAAGTACGGATCCGGGTACAGCTGCATCGCTCTCGCATGGTGCGCAAGGGCCCGTCCCTCCCACCCTCGACGCAACACCTCGGTCGCCATCATCTCCAGCGTGCGAAGTCCCGGATCGCCGGCGTCGTCGAGCAGCATCGAAACCGACGCATCGTTCTCGACTGCGATGTCGAAGACGATGCGCACATGTTCGGCCATGTCCGCCTCGGTGTACTCGATCCACGGAATACCTCCGACGACATCCGCGCCCATCTCCATGGATACCCGGAGCAGATCCTCGGTGCCGGGCTCCCGGATGATCCCATCTTGGGCGAACGCAACGACTTGAAGGTCGACGACGCCCGCGAACTCCTCGCGCAGCGCAACGAGGACCTCGACTCCACGTGTCCCCGCCTTGGAGTCGACATCGGCGAGCGCCCGAATGTGGGTGTTGCCGTAGTACGCCGCCATCGCCAGAGCCCGCCTTCCCGCCGCGAGCATCGCTTCGGGGTCCTGACCGTCCTTGACGGCGGCGGCCGTCTCGATGGCCGACATTGCTTTGCCCATGTCGCCGCTCTGGTATTCGGCCAAGGCTGCGTCGCCGAGGCGGTGCAGCGTGAAGACCTTGTCGAGGTGAAGGTGGGTGTTGACGAAGGATTCGGTGACGAGGTTGCCTGCCGCATCCACTTCGACGGCGTCCGACCCGCCTTCGCCGGCGGTGGTGATGGACTCGACGAGGCCGTCGCGGATCACAACATCGACCGGTTCAGGCCGACCCCGGCGACGGGCCGATCGGATCGTCAACGAGTTCGCACCGGTCATGCCTGCTCCACTTCAGTCGCGGGTTGCGTCGGATCATACGCGCTGGCCCTCCTCGACACGGGCCACGGGTTACGGGTTGCGGGCCACAGGCTACGGGCTACGGAGTCCCCTGACTGTTGACTGTTGCCTGGCGCCTGTCACCCTGTTGCCTGCCGCCCCGTCGCCGGTCACCTGTCACCTGCTCTCCGCTACGGGCCCCCCGCCCTCTTGCCGCCGCTCCCGTTCCGCGGGGTCCTGGCGGTAGAACTCGCGAAGGACTTGGTAGAGATCCTGTTCGTGGTTCGCCATGTCGATGGGACGGTCGAAGAAGAACTCGGTGGCGACGGCGAAGAATTCGGCCGGGTTCACGGCGCCGTAGCCGTCGAGGAGCGGGTCATCGCTTGTCCCCTCCCGGAGCGCCTCGTACTGGCGGCGACACACCTGCTCCCATCGTTCTCGCTCAGCCCTCGCCATGGGGGGGTGGCCGTCTACGGTGCCGTCGGCCATATCGATCTTGTGCGCGAACTCGTGATAGATGACGTTGTGTCCGGTGTTGGCGCGGGTCGCCGACCGCTTCGCCGAATCCCACGCGATCAGCACCGGGCCGTGGAGCATGGCTTGCCCAAGAATCGGCACGATCCCATCGGTTGCGAGTCCCGCCGCCTCCGGCGCGGCCCGATTCCCTTGCGCCACGGTCTGGCTCGGGTACATGATGATCGAGGTGACATCGCGGTAGTACGCCTGCTCGAGACCGAGGATCAGCAGACATGCGGAGGCAGCGACGAGGACTTCGATCTCGTCCGACTGCTTCAAGCCATCAACCCACTCGAATCGCTTGTCGGCAAGGAACCCTTTGATGAGGCGTTCGAGGCGGGTTCGTTCCTCGCGGTCGAGCCACCGCCAGTGCGCCATGTCGTCCTGGAGGATCATGCGCCAATCGTCGGGAAACGGTACGTCGACCGCCCGCCGTCTCCGTCGTTGTCGCGGGGTCTCGATTCGCACGGGTCCGATCCTCAAGAGCGGCGACCGAACGGGACGAGAGCGGGCACGGTCATCCGATACGAGTGATAGCCGGGGTAGGTCTCGACAAGCCGGCGTTCTTCCCAGCGCATCTTGGTGATGAAGAACGTGACGAGCACGATCCACAACACCGCAGCGAGCCAATTCCGACGGCCCAGAGCCGAACCGGCCATCAAGATGATCACGCCGGTGTACATCGGGTGCCGGATCCAGCGATACGGGCCGCGCGTTTGGAGCTGCGCTTTCCCTGAAGGCATCGGCGACGGCGTCACCCCCCGTCCGAAGACGAGGACCGCCCAGACGACGAGTGCCAGACCAAGCCAGGTGAGGGCGGTGGCGGCGGCAGCGGCGGCAGAGGGCAGTGGCCAGGCATCGCCGACCGGGGTGAGGAGGATCCCGATGATCAGCGCCCCTTGTACGGCGACGAGGCCCCACCCGACGACGTGGTGGCGCAGTCGGGACTGAGCGTCGTTGGACGTAGGCCGTTCGTCATTGTTCACGTGAGGTCCTCCCATCACCGAACGGTACCGGTGAGTGTTCTCTTCCCGTCGATGACGCAGATCAGGTGGCGAGGTTCCGGGAGATAGTGTTCACGACGAGAAGATCGGTGTACTCGTCGGATCGGCCGTCTGACTCGATCTAGCGGTCGCGTCGTGGCCACGTGTGCGGGGCAAGAGTGGCGCCACCGCCGCCGCGGTCGGTAGCCTTGCTCCGCTTCTTCGCATCTGAGATCGCCCGGTGTGATGGGCTACCAAACGGCGAGTGAACGCGGGGTCGTCACGTCCGTGCTGCCGCTGTTCGTGGGATTGGCCCTGCTGATGGTGGGTAATGGCCTGCTCGGCTCGCTCCTCGGAATTCGTGCGGACCTCGAAGGTTTCCCAACCGTCGTCATTGGCGTCGTGATGGCCATGTACTACGTCGGGTTCCTCGTCGGATCGCTGACGATTCCGCGTTGGCTGGCATCGGTCGGGCACATAAGGGTGTTCGCGGGCCTGTCGTCGCTCGCGGCAGCGACGGCCCTGTCCTTCTCGATCCTGGTTGTTCCCCCAGCGTGGGGAGCCCTTCGTTTCGTTGCGGGGTTGTGCATGTCCGGTTTGTACGTCACGGTGGAGAGTTGGCTGAACGAACGAGCATCCAATGAGACGCGGGGGCGCCTGCTGTCGGTGTACATGCTGGTCGTCACCTTCGGGCTGGGTTTTGGACAGATTCTGCTCGGCATCGCTGAGCCGTTGGATCCCACGCTGTTCATCCTCGCCGGGATTCTGATCTCGCTCGCGGTCGTTCCGATTGCCCTGACGCGAATCGCGGAGCCGAGGCAGCGGATACCCGTGAAATTTTCGGTGGGGCCCTGACGCGTACGGCACCACTTGGTGTTCTCGCCGTCGCGACTTCTGGAGCCGCCGGTGGCTCCATCTTCGCCCTCGGCGCTGTCTATGCCACGAAGATCGGCATGGAGCCGGGCCTCGTCGGAGTCTTCATGGCCGCCTGACTCGTTGGAGCGGCGGCAACCCAGTACCCCCTCGGGCACCTCTCAGATCGATTCCCGCGCGGGCGAGTGATCATGCTCGTCGCCGCCGGTGCGGTCGTGTCCGCCGTTGTTGCGACAACCGTCGATCCAGACAGTCCCTGGCTGTTCGTGATGGCGGCGGTATACGGAAGTCTTGCGTTCCCGATGTACTCACTGGCGGTGTCACAGATCAATGACCGCATCCCGGCGCATCAACTCGTCGCGGCTGCGGCTGGGATCGTGTTCGTCTACGGTCTCGGTTCCGTTGTCGGTCCTCTCGTAGTCTCCGTCCTAATGACGGTGTTTGGCCCGGTCGGGTACTTCTGGGGTCTCGCGGCGTTCTTCTGTCCTCTGGTCGTCTGGGCGTTCGTGCGGGTCGTCTCCAAGACACGGCCGATTCAGCGACGGTTCATCAGCTTGCCGTTCCGCTCGTCGAGCGCTGCCGCGATGCTCGCAGAGGTGTCTGAAGAAGAGTGACGGTTGTCGGGTGGTGGATGGGCCGATACACGCTCGGCGATACGGACCAGAGGTCGCGTGGCACCAAGCGCCCCGGGTCGGCACTCGAACACTTCAAAAACTCTTGACATGCGTGGACGATGTGGGATACGATGCCGGAATGAACAGTTCAATGATTCTTGTGACAATGGATGTTGAAGCGAGGGTTGAGGTGCTGAAGGCGCTGGCCGATCCGTACCGGCTCGAGATCCTCGAGATCCTGTCGCCCGAGATCCGGTGCAATTGCCACCTTCAGGATCAACTCGATATCGCCCCGAACCTGTTGTCGTATCACCTGAAGGTGCTGCGCGAGGCCGGCCTCATCGAAGGTGCTAAGCGAGGACGCTGGATCGACTACTCCCTGACCGAACAGGCCGCGGAGGTGATCGCCGCTGCTCTCCCAGAGAGGTTGCGGCGGTGAGCGTCTTTCTCCCGGAGCAGGGAACGAGGAGAAGTTCCGGCACCCTCTGGGGCCTGGTCGCCGCAGCGGCGTTCGCGTGGGTGGTTGGCTACCTGCTCAACGGTCAGTTCTGGGATCGTGTCGTCTTCGACGTTCTTGGTCTCGATCCGGAGAGCCGGTTCGGCGAGACCGTGCATTTCTTCGTGTACGACACGACGAAGATTCTGTTGTTGCTGGGTGGGATCATCTTCATCGTCACAGTGCTGCGCAGTTTCGTGACGATCGAGCGCACCCGGGCACTCCTCGGCGGCAGGCGCGAAGGTGTTGGCAACGTGGCGGCCGCAGGACTCGGGGTGGTCACACCCTTCTGCTCGTGTTCGGCTGTGCCCGCGTTCATTGGTTTCGTCGCCGCGGGGGTGCCCCTCGGGGTGACGCTGAGTTTTCTCATCGCCTCACCGATGGTGAACGAGGTTGCGGTGATCCTGATTCTCGGGGTGTTCGGGTGGAAGGTCGCCGCGTTGTATGTGGTGTTCGGTCTTCTCGTGGCAATTTGCGCGGGCTATGTGCTCGGGCGGTTGCGCCTCGAGCGATGGGTTGAGCCATTCGTGTTCGAGACGAAGCTGCGAGGAGAACTCGTCGAACCGTCGACAGAGATGCCGTGGGAGGATCGCCTCGCTCTCGGGTGGCAAGAGGTCAAGAGCATCGTTCGCAGGATATGGCCCTACCTCCTCGTCGGAATCGGGATCGGAGCCATCATCCACGGATGGGCCCCCGAAGATCTCTTCGCGAGTTGGGCCGGAGCCGGCAACCCGTTTGCCGTCCCAATCGCCGTCATTCTGGGCATCCCGCTCTACTCAAGCGCGGCCGGAGTCATCCCCCTCGTCCAGGCCCTCTCCGACAAGGGAGTTGCCCTCGGCACGGTCCTGGCGTTCATGATGGCGGTTGTCGCTCTCTCCCTCCCCGAAATGATTCTGTTGCGAAGGGTCCTCAAGCCGAAACTCCTCGCCACGTTCGTGGGAGTCGTCGGTACCGGGATTCTTACCGTCGGATATCTGTTCAACGCCATTATCTGACAAGTGAAAGGAAGAATCGTGAAGATCGAAGTACTCGGAACCGGTTGCAAGAACTGCAACGCACTGGAGGCAGCCACCCACCAGGCCCTGGAACAACTCGGAATGAACGTGCCGATCGACAAGATCACTGACTACGGCGAGATCGTTGCCTACGGAGTGATGTCCACACCCGCCCTCGCGATCGACGGAGAAGTCAAGACCGCGGGACGTGTGCCGTCGGTGCGGGAACTGGCCAATCTCCTCGCGGGAGCCGCGACCTGAGATGACCGATTCCGTTGCTGCAGATGAGGCACATGTCGTCGCGAGGCTCTCGGCGCTCGACCGCTACCTGCCGATCTGGATTCTCCTCGCCATGGCCGTCGGACTCCTGCTCGGGAGGGGCTTCCCCGGGCTGAACGACACGCTCGACACCATCAAGGTCGACACTGTGTCGCTCCCGATCGCCATCGGATTGCTGGCCATGATGTACCCGGTCCTCGCCAAGGTGAAATACTCCAAAATCGGTGAAGTCACCGCCGATCGCAGACTCATGGGGACCTCGCTCTTCCTCAACTGGATCGTCGGCCCTGCGGTCATGTTCACCCTTGCCTGGATCCTGCTCCCCGACCTCCCCGCCTACCGAACCGGGTTGATCATCATCGGCCTTGCCCGCTGCATCGCCATGGTCCTCATCTGGAACGACCTGGCGTGTGGCAACGGCGAAGCAGCGGCAGTGCTCGTCGCCCTCAACTCGGTGTTCCAAGTTGTTGCCTACGCCATCCTTGGATGGTTCTACCTCCAAGTGCTGCCGGGGTGGCTCGGACTCGATACCGGTTCGGCGCTCGACATCTCGATGTGGGCGATAGCGAAGACGGTCCTCATCTTCCTGGGCATTCCCCTCGTCGCCGGCTACCTCACCCGTCTGTGGGGCGAGCGCGTCAAGGGCGTTGAGTGGTACGAGAACGTGTTCCTCCCCAAGATTGGCCCCGTCGCCCTGTGGGGCCTCCTGTTCACCATCGTCGTCATGTTCGCGCTGCAGGGCGAGACCATCACCTCCAAGCCGTTCGACGTCGTTCGTATCGCCCTTCCGCTGCTCGCCTACTTCGGCATCATGTGGTTCGGATCGTTCCTCGTCGGGTACCGGATGCGTTTCTCCTACGGCAAGAACACCGCGATGGCTTTCACCGCCGCTGGGAACAACTTCGAACTGGGGATCGCTGTCGCCATCGGTGTCTTCGGAATCGCATCGGGGGAGGCGCTCGCAACCGTCGTGGGACCCCTGATCGAGGTGCCCGCACTCATCGCCCTCGTGTATGCCGCCCTCTGGGCGCGGCGGCGCTTCTACACCTCGTCGGACATCCCGCTGTTAGGGCAAGAAGCCTGACGTACGTGCCACTCCGCTCAAGTGCCGGACAACATGGAGAGAGATGGGACCTTCGTACACTGTCGTCACCTGCCGTTGGTGAGTCCGACGAAGGGTGCGGGCACCGTTGAGATTCGGCGGAGTCTGCGACCGCGAAGGGAGCGCAGTGGGGAAGCATCGGACGAGATTGGTCGGACTGGCGACCGGTACGCTGCTGTTCGCAGCCTGTGGTACGACAGGAAGCAGTGCGGACGGCGAGGTGCTGGTCTCTGCCGCGGCGTCCCTGACCGATGCGTTCTCCGAGATGGAGGCGGCGTTCGAAGCCGCCAATCCCGAGACCGACGTCTTGCTGAACACCGGCGGCAGCTCGGCGTTGCGCGAACAGATCCTCGCCGGTGCGCCGGCCGACGTGTTCGCCTCCGCCAACATGTCCAACATGGACCAGGTCGTCGATGCCGGCGAGGTCGAGGGGGAACCGACGATTTTCGCCCGCAATCGACTCGACATCGCCGTTCCGAGCGGCAACCCGGGAGGTGTGACCGGACTTGCGGACTTCGCTCGAGATGAACTGCTGATCGGCCTGTGCGCCGAAGACATACCGTGTGGTGACTACGGGCGGCAGGCCCTGGAGAAGGCGCATGTGATCCCCGCCGTCGACACCGACGAGCCGAACGTGAGGGCGCTGCTCACCAAGATCGAAGCCGGGGAGTTGGACGCCGGGATCGTGTATGTGACCGACGTTGCATCAACCGATGGCGGCGTCGGTGGTGTACGGATCCCGGACGACGAGAACGTCCTTGCCGACTATCCGATCGCCTCCCTGGCCAATGCCCCGAACTCCGATGGGGCAGCGGCGTTCGTAACGTTCGTCCTCTCTGACGAGGGCCGATCGATCCTCGCCGACCATGGATTCGCGTTGCCATGAAGAAACAGGTGACCTCCTCGGACCGACGGAAACGGCGTCCACCCGTGGTGTTGTTGATCCTTGCCGCGCTCGGTCTTGCTGTGTTCGTGATCCCGCTACTCGGGCTGCTGGCCCGCACGCCGTGGCGAGACCTGCCGGCGCTCCTCACCGGCGACGTCGTGCTCGACGCGCTCCGGGTCTCGGTCATCGCATCGCTTGGGGCAACGGCGATCTCGGCAATTCTCGGCGTGCCGCTGGCGTGGGTACTGGCACGGGTCGAGTTCCCCGGCCGATCGATCGTGCGCGGACTCGTGGTGCTTCCTCTCGTGCTCCCGCCCGTCGTCGGCGGCGCCGCGCTGCTGTTCGCCCTCGGCAGGAGAGGTCTGATCGGCGAACCGCTCAACAAAGCGACGGGTCTCGTGCTCCCGTTCTCCACGTGGGGGGTCGTGATCGCGGCGACGTTTGTTGCCATGCCGTTCCTTGTCATCACCGTCGAAGGTGCCCTCCGCAACCTGGATGCCCGGTTCGAAGGAGCTGCCGCCACACTCGGCGCCGGTCGGTGGACCGTGTTGCGCCGCGTGACCCTCCCGATGATTGGACCGTCACTCGCAGCCGGACTCGCCCTCACCTGGGCCCGTGCCCTTGGCGAGTTCGGTGCCACGATCACGTTCGCCGGCAACCTTCAAGGCCGCACCCAGACGCTCCCCCTTGCAGTGTTCGTCGCACTCGAAAGCGATCGCGGCGCCGCCGTGGCGTTGAGCCTCGTCATGGTCGTCATCTCTCTGACCGTTCTCGTGGTGCTGAGGGAGCGATGGTGGAGGGCACTATGACTCGTTCACACGGCCTCGACGCCCACCTCCTGGTATCCCGCCGCGAGGGATTCACACTCGATGTGTCGTTGTCGATTCCTCCGGGGCACACCGTGGCGCTGCTCGGGCCGAACGGCGCCGGCAAATCCACGGCGGTGGCGACGCTCGCAGGTCTTCTGCCGCTTGACGGCGGCCACATCACGCTCGACGGTCGGACCCTCGACGATCCCGCCGGCGGCATTCTGATACCAGCCGAGGACCGCGGAATTGGGGTTGTCTTCCAGGACTACGTGCTGTTTCCCCATCTAACGGTTGCCGAGAACGTCGAGTTCGGCCTCAGGAGTCGTAAGACACCCCGCCGTTCGGCACGAGAGCAGGCGATCCGGTGGCTTGGACGATTCGGTCTGGATGATCTCGCCGACCGCAGGCCACGCGACCTTTCGGGAGGGCAGGCGCAGCGCGTTGCCCTGGCTCGAGCTCTCATCACCGAACCGGATCTCCTGCTCCTGGACGAACCGCTCGCGGCGCTCGACGCCACCACCCGAGTCGCCCTGCGTCGCACACTGGCCGATCACCTCAAGCAGTTTGCGGGGCCGCGCGTGGTCATCACACACGACCCGACCGAAGCTTTTCTGCTCGCCGACGAGATCCACGTGATCGAGGACGGCGTGATCACCCAGGTCGGGACCCCGGACGACATCAGGCTGCGACCCCGAACCGCCTATATCGCGGACCTTGCCGGATCCAACCTGGTGCCTGGAACTGCCGCGCGAGGAACGGTGACGACCGGCTCCCACGAACTTCACATTGCCGATACCCACATCACCGGCTCCGTGCTCGCGGCCATCCACCCCCGCGCGATCATCATTGATCGCCACCAGCCAGATGGGAGCCCTCGCAACACGTGGGAGGCCACGGTCACCCGTATCGAACACTACGGTGACCGGGTCCGGCTTCAGACCGGCGACCCGCTGCCGCTCACCGCCGAGATCACGCCCGACGCTCTCGGTGATCTCCAAATCATCGAGGGTTCCGTCGTGTGGATCTCGATCAAGGCCACGGAGATCAACGTAGAAGCGGACTGAGGAAGTGGCGAGAAGTACGCCCCCGCAGACGGTCGGGCACCGCTCTCAGTGGATGATCTCGGCTTCGAAGCGAGAGAGGCGGATTGGGTCGTTTGGGGCGATGGAGGCCTTCCGTCGAGCGATATCGACTTGCTCGGCAGCGGTCGAGATACCCGGGATCGCCGGGAGCAGCAGACCGGTCCGCCCTCCGGGACCGTCAACGATCACGCCGTATCGGGAAGGGTCGAGGTCGTCTAGCCCGTCGACCGGCTCGGCATCTCCGAGCAGATAGACGGTCACGTCGAGATCGTCGACCTCCCCGGCTTGGAGAGGATCGAACCGCGGGTCGGATGTCGCCGCAGCGACCGCCAGGCGGGTGATCTCTCCTCGGAGGGAACCCCCTTGGGGCCGCAGGGAGCCGATGCATCCTCGCAGTGGCCCTTCCGATTGCCCTGGTCTGGCACCGTCGTGGAGCGACACGAACACGCCGCTCGGCGGCGGGTCGCCCTGCTCCGACGACGGATCGAGGAACTCGCCCGTAGCCAAGTAGCAGCGGATCGCCTCCCTGGCCAGGTCCACAAACCGGTGTTCGCCAGCGCTCATACCTACAGCGTATCTGAGGAACCGAGCGCGGTGAAGGGCCGGAAGTCCATGGACGTCCGGGTCGAGAGGGCATAGGTTGGTAGTGACATCCAGGGAGGTAACCCATGCGTCCCGCCGTTCGTCGCCCCGCCGTCGCCGGCGCCTTCTACCCGGCGAACCGCCGCCGCCTCGAAAACGAGGTCCGGGCACATCTCGCCGCTGCCGAGCGCGTCGTGGTCGATTTCCAACTGCGGATTCTCATCGTCCCGCACGCGGGCTACGTGTACTCGGGTCCGGTCGCCGCCACCGGGTACCGTCTGCTCGAAGCTCGGGAAGACCTCCGGCGGATCGTCATGCTCGGTCCGTCGCACTATGTGTGGTTTTCCGGTCTCACCCTCCCAGGCGTCGAATACCTCGAGACCCCGCTCGGCGATGTAGCGGTCGACGGACCCGGCACGGCCGCAGCCCTGACGTCTCCGCTCGTCGTCGACTCGGCGGCTGCGCACGAACGAGAGCACTCTCTCGAGGTCCAGCTTCCGTTTCTCCAGATCGTGGCTCCCGGCGTTCCAATAGTTCCTCTGCTCACCGGGGACGTGGATCCAGCCGACGTCGCCGATGTGGTCGAGGCGCTTCTCGACGATGGGACGCTTCTGCTGGTCTCTTCTGATCTGTCCCACTACCACGACTACGAGACCGCTCGTCGCCTTGATGCCGAAACGGTCCACGCAGTCGAGCGGCTCGATCCGGCCGCTCTCGGACAAGAGTCCGCGTGCGGGCGGACCGGGATCCAGGCCGCGCTCCACATCGCGAACCGTCACGGCTACCAGATGCAGCCCCTCGATCTCAGGAACTCGGGAGACACCGCTGGTCCGCGCGATCGTGTAGTCGGGTACGGCACGTTCGCGTTCGGTGGTTGACGCGAATCCGTGGCGCAGGAGCGGTCAGCTTGTCTCTTGAGCTGCCGGCGTCGAGACGCTCAAGACTTCGTCGCGCGCCCTCAGAGCACTGACGACGCAGGGGGGCATTGTGTGACACCCCAGATCTCGGTGATTTTCCGTGTGGGGGGTCTCTCACCCTGCGGTGAGAAGGAGCCCCTCTGCGGTGAGAGGAAGCCACCCTGCGAATTCGTGGGGGCGAATCCGTGTTCCCCTACTGGGTGGGGGGACGGCGGATGACAAGCACTCCGCGGCCCCAATCCGCTGAACCTTCGAGTACTCGGTACAGGGCCCTGCCCATGGGCCGCAGCTGGTGGCTGGCAGCTCTTCAGTCGCGCTCTGCCAGCCTTACCGGCAGGCGGCGGCCGCCCCAGTTGCCGGGTTCGGCATCGAACATGCCGGCACATGGTGTTCCGCAGCGAGCACACTTACCTTCCGCATCGAGGTCCCAACGGCCCAACCGGTAGCGGTCCCGCTCGATGATGACCGCGCCGCACCCGTGGCAATACGTCGTCTGGCCTGCCGGATCGTGGACGTTGCCGGTGTAGACGTACCGCTCTCCGTTCCCCATAGCGATCTCCCGCGCACGGATGAGCGTCTTGGGAGGTGTGGACGGCCGATCCATCATCTTGTACGAAGGATGGAAGGCAGTGAAGTGGTGGGGGACGGCCGGGCCCAGGTGCTCGACCACCCACTTCGTCATCTCGTCAATCTCCTCATCCGAGTCGTTGAGACCGGGGATGAGCAGCGTCGTGATCTCGAGCCACACGTCGGTCTCGCGTCTCACGTATTCGAGGGTCTCGAGCACCGGTGCGAGAGCGCCGGCGCAGGTCCGGTGATAGAACTCCTCTGTGAAGGCTTTGAGATCGATGTTCGCCGCGTCCATGTGGGCGTAGAACTCCCGTCGGGGCTCCGGGTTCACGTACCCGGCGGTGACGGCCACCGTGCGGATGCCCCGTTGGCGGGCCGCGTCTGCGATGTCGATGGCGTATTCGTGGAAGATGACGGGATCGTTGTAGGTGAATGCGATGCTCGGTGTGCCGAGTTCGTCGGCCACTCTCGCCACCTTCTCAGGACTCGCCTCGTCGGCGAGAACGTCGTACTCCTTCGCTGTTGAGATGTCCCAGTTCTGACAGAACCGGCAGGCCAGATTGCAGCCGGCGGTGCCGAACGACAGGACCGGGGTTCCGGGGAGGAAATGGTTGAGTGGCTTCTTCTCGATCGGATCGACACAGAACCCGCTCGACCGCCCATAGGTGGTGAGGACGATCTCATCGTCGATCCGAGCACGAACGTAGCAGAGGCCCCGCTGGCCGTCATGAAGCTTGCACTCTCGTGGGCAGAGATCGCACTGGATCCGTCCGTCGTCGCGTTGATGCCAGTACTGCGTCGAGACAATCGACCCGGGCGGACCCAAGTCGTCGCGACGTGGTACCGGCCTCTCAGATGATGCCGCTGCGAGTCCACTCATGGTGTGCCGATCTGTCCCGATACTCCGAGCCTACGCCGCTTCTAGAGGACCGGGCTGCGGCCTGCACTCGTTCTTGGTCGGTGCTTCGTTCGTGTCTTCTGGATCGTCGAGTGGATGACAGTGTCGCCTGAGCGACATTGTGGGGTGTGGTGGTGTGGGGGTTGGGTTGTGGTGGGGAATGGGACACTGCAAAAGGAGAAGATCATGTCAGTAACCCTTGACAGAATCGTCCGGCCGGATGTGAATTATTCGGTGGAGACGGGACATCGGAAGATCGGCCTCGGCATCGGTGCCGTCGCCTTGATGATCGGGATGGTTGTCGCCGGGCTCGGTATCTATTCGGCGAGTCTTGTCGGCAGCGCCGGTGACGAGGAAACCCTCGGGCAAGTGCTCGCCGTTGCCTTCGGGCTCAATACCACCGCACTGGTGATGCTCAAGACCGCGATCGCGGTCATCCTCGTCGGGATCCTTGTGAGGATCTGGTTGCGGGTCGAGAGCGTCAAGACGTCGCTCGCTGTGTTGAAGCCGGACGCAGAGGTCGGGACTATCAAGACCGGTGACGTCGATACGGAGTTTGGTGCGGCGACCGTGTCGACGAAGGCTCCGTCACGGCTCCAGATCCACAAGATGGCGAACACCATGTGGGGACCGATGCTCCTGATGGGTGTCATGTCCGTGCTGGCCGGGTTGTTCGTGTCGTGGATCTGGGCCGCAAACGTCGGCACCGACACCGGACTCGACGCCAGGGCGTGGACGCAGGGACTCCAGTTCCTCGGTGAAGGTTTCGTGCTCGCATCGATTTCGTTCCTTCTCGCTTCGATCCTTTCCGGGTTGCGTGAGGGCGGCGGCGAGGTCCAGGAAGCACTCGGCCTTCCGGTCATGACCCTCAAGATGCCGTCAACGGCCAAAGCGTTCGTCGTCCTGATGATGATGGGTCTGATGGTCGAGATCGCCCAGTTCGGTCTTTACATCTATATCACGACGTTCGACGACGTCGCCCGTTACGCCTTGTGGTCTTCGTGGCTCGGACCGTTCCGCGAGTTCGGCCTCGGCTTGCTCCTCGCAGGGATCATCCTGGCACTGGCGACGATCGCTACGGCGCTCGGGTTCCAGTTCTCCCGCATCCGTGACATCGTCGTCACGGGCAAATAGGAAGCGATCAACATGACTACTGCAACATACGATTTCAACACTGAGACGTCGACGAAGGCCCTCGACGTCAACGTCCCCCAACGGGCGGGACGCGCACTGTGGGCCCCTGCGTTCGCCATGTCCCTCATCGGTTTCATCGCCGGTATGACCCTGGCGATCGTCAAGGCCGTCGCTATCGCTGACGGGGACGCTGTTCTCGCAGCATCGCTGAACAACTACGGCATCGCTGCGATGTTCTTCGGCTTCACGATGGTGTTCACCGGGATCTCGTTCGCTATTGCACGGATCCTCGGAGAGTTCCGCGTCGGCGGAGGCAACACGCAGGAAGCGGCAGGCAGTGAAGTCAAGACGCTCAAGATGCCGGCGACGGCCAAGGCGTTTACCGTCTTGATGGCCATGTCGATGATGATCCTGCTCGCAGCCGTCATCGCACACGTCGTCGTCGGTGTCCAGATCAACGCTGAGACTCTGTCGCTCGTCGACGCCGAACAATGGGACCTGTGGCTCGAAGCGGCCCGCCGGTTCGCTGTCCAGTTGTATCTGTTCGCTATCGCACTCGGCCTGGGCACCATCATCTACGTGATCCGGTACCAGTCGATCCGGATCCGCGAAATCGCGAAGACCAACTAGACAGACAACACACACGTTGAACCAAGTGGAGGGGGCCGCCCAACAGGGCGGCCCCCTCCACTCGCCTCTGTAACAAGTCGCCAACCGCCGGACATGAGCCATGCGTTGCTGGGAGGATCGACGACCGAGGATGCCGCCGCAGGCGGCTCAGTCGACGGACTCGATCGGCAAGCCGAACGCGGCCCACTCACGGAGGCCACATTTGAGATCGCTGATAGAGGTGAAGCCGAGGCCGACGAGCGCAGCCGCGACCCAATTCGACGAGTATCCATCGTTGCGCACGATCACCAGATGCCCATCGAGGTCGTTCACCCGATCGTTGGTGAACTTGACCTCGGGATCGACACGCCAGGGAAGAACTGACGGCGGTATGGGAATGGAGCCGGGAATGACACCCTCCGCCTGGCGGTCGGTGTGATCTCTGGTGTCGACGATCCGTGCACCCGCAGCGTGAGCTGCGTGAACCTCTTCGGGCGTGACCCGGTCGATCACGTCGCGGGCCGACTTCAGGAACTCACGGACGGTGGTGCGGTTTGAGTCTCTCATGCACATCACGGGGTATCCGGATCGGGTGTCCTGCACATCGAACGGGTAGCTAGCGGCGTCGACGACGCCGCGCGGCCTCAACAGGTCATCTGTCGCGAAGTCACCGGACGCGGGGGAGTCCATTCCCTGGGAGGACGATCCGACGGGTCGACAACGTCCTGAGAGTTCCCCACGACCGGCTGCGCCGACCGAAGACCCGTCAGTGTCCCGTGCCCTCTTCTTGGATCATCGTCCGGAGCTTGTCGAAGAGCTCAGGAGGAGGTTCGGTGTGGCCCCGCTCGCGGATCACGCCCTTGAGCTTGGTCTCGAACTCGTATGCGTTCATGCATGATGAGCAGCGCCTGAGATGCAGTTTGATCCGCGACGAGTGGGACAAGGAAATCTCGTCGTCCAGGTACTGGTAGATGTACTCGATTGCGTGGTCGCAGCCACTACTCATTCACGTGTCCTGTGATTCCGCGGTCTACTGCTACATCCCGCAACCTCTTCTGGAGCCCTCTTCTTCCCCGATCGCCTGTGTATATCGCGATTCCGCCGGCCTGCGAAACCCCGACAGCCAATCTTCGCCGAGTGCCTGCGATCGGGTCATGATCTCATTTGTGCCCTCAGTCAATCGTGTCGTCGATCCGGCCACGGTCGTCGATCATGAGTGGATCGTCACCAACGGGATCGGCGGATACGCCTCGGGAACCATCGCAGGCGTGCTGACGCGGCGATACCACGGGCTGCTGGTTGCGGCGCTCGATCCTCCGCTCGGCCGCACCGTCCTGGTTGCGAAGATCGACGATTCTGTTTCATTCGGCGGGGATCTGATACCCCGGTTCGCCAACCAATGGGGAGATGGACGGGCACCGATCGAACCGGAGGGGTTCCGGCAATTCGCCCGCTTCCATCTCAAGGGGACGACGCCGGTGTGGTCGTAGGAAGTCGACGGTGCGCTGCTCGAGAAGCGGGTCTGGATGGCGCCCGGCGCCAACACGACATACGTCCGGTACAACTACCGCTCCGGACCGCGCCCCCTGCGTCTCAAAGCGAAGATCCTGGTGAACCACCGTGACTTCCACCAGACGACGCGCTCCGGTGACTGGCGCACGAAGGTCGAGGACGTCGCCCACGGCGTCCGGGTCGACGCTTCCGAAGGCGCCGCGCCCATCCACCTGCTCAGCGACGGTGCGACGATCGAGCCGCGTCACGAGTGGTATCGGGGCTACTTCTTGAGCGTCGAGGGATTCCGGGGTCTCGACACGCTCGATGACAACCTCTACGCAGCCCACGTCGAAGCGATCCTCGAGCCCGGCGGATCGGTCACGCTGGTAGCGAGCACCGAGCCGACGCCGCTGCTCGACGGCTCGGCAGCACTGGCCGTGCGGACGCGATACGAAATCGATGTCATCGCGGTGGCCACCGTCGACGGCGACGACCGCCTCGCACGACTGGTCCTGGCGGCCGACCAATCCATCGTACGGAGATCATCCGATGGGGAGGAAGGCAGGACGGTGATCGCCGGATACCACTGGTTCGGGGACTGGGGGCGAGACACGATGATCGCCCTTCCTGGGCTGACATTGGCCACCGGCCGCCCCGCTGAAGCCGGTCAGATTCGGCGCACGTTCGCTCGTCACGTCGATCGCGGGATGCTCCCGAACCGGTTCCCGGACGACAGTGACTTCCCCGAGTAGAACACCATCGATGTGACGTTGTGGTTCTTCGAGGCGATCCGAGCCTTCCACGCCGTCGCCGACGATGTCGATCTTGTCGCCGACCTCTTCCCCGTGCTCGCCGACATCGTCTCATGGCATCAGACGGGGACTCGTTACGGAATCCGCGTCGACCCGGCCGATGGGCTGCTCACCGGCGGCGAACCGGGAGTTCAACTGACCTGGATGGACGCGAAGGTCGGCGACTGGGTGGTGACGCCGCGCATCGGCAAACCCGTCGAGATCAATGCCTTGTGGTACAACGCCATCCGGATCATGGCCGATTTCGCTCGGACCCTCGGCGAGGACCCGACACCGTACAACGCTGCGGCCGACGCGGCGCAGGTCGGTTTCGGGCGTTTCTGGAATGAAGAACGAGGCTTCTGCTTCGACGTCATCGACGGCCCGGACGGAGACGACCCGGTGCTCCGACCCAACCAACTGTTCGCCGTGTCGCTCTTTCACACCGAACTTTCCCCCGACCGTCAGCGCTCCGTGGTTGACGCCTGTGCCGCGTCGCTGCTGACACCGCTCGGACTCCGCACCCTCGGTCCGGACGAACCGGGGTATCGAGGTCGCTACGGAGGTGGACCGGTCGAGCGCGACGGTGCGTATCACCGGGGAACGGTGTGGCCGTGGCTCATCGGTCCTTTCGTGGACGCCCATCGGCGCGTCTACGACGACCCGGATGCGATCGAGCGCGTCCTCGAACCACTCATCGCTCACCTCGATGAATGTGGCATGGGGAGCATCGCCGAATGTGCGGAGGGAGATCCGCCACACGATCCACGCGCCACGATCGCCCAGGCATGGAGTGTCGCGGAAGTCTTGCGGGTGTTGCGGCGTTGACCGGGGTGACATCACCAAACGGAGCCACACGAACCATGACGACTGCCGAACACACCAGACTCGCAGAAGACACCGCGGGAGACGCGGAGTGGAAGAACTGGGGCCCGTATCTGAGCGAACGGGCGTGGGGGACCGTGCGCGAGGACTACAGCGAGCACGGCACGGCGTGGGACGCGGTTCCCCACGACCACGCCAGAAGCCGGGCGTATCGATGGAATGAAGACGGTCTCGCCGGCATCAGCGACCGCCGCCAGTACCTCTCTTTCGCCGTGGCGCTGTGGAACGGTGACGACTCGATTCTCAAGGAGCGTCTCTTCGGTCTCTCGGGGCCCGAAGGCAATCACGGTGAGGATGTCAAAGAGGCGTACTACTACCTCGACGCCACGCCGACACACAGCCATCTGCGAATGCTCTACAAGTACCCCCAGTCTGCATTCCCCTACGACGAACTCGTCGCAGAGAACGGCAAACGAGGGGCGGACGATCCCGAGTATGAACTGACCGATACCGGCGCCTTCGACGACGGGCGATACTTTGACGTTGATGTCTCGTATGCCAAGGCCGGCCCGGACGACGTGCTCATCCAGATCGACGTCACGAACCGTGGGCCCGATGCCGCTCCATGCCTCGTGCTCCCCACACTCTGGTTCCGCAACACATGGAGCTGGGGCTACGAAGCGGGTCCGATGGCCGACGTGTCGGAGCGTCCAGAGATGCACGCGATACCACCCGTCGACGGTACGGCCACCATCGTCGCTGAACATCCGGTTCTCGGTACCTACAACCTCTACGCCGAGGGCGCAGAAGAACTGCTCTTCACTGAGAATGACACGAACGGTCAGCGGCTCTTCGGCTGGCCGCTCGCGACGCCGTACGTCAAGGACTCCTTCCACCGATTCATCGTCGATGGAGAGACCGACGCCGTGAACCCGGACCAGACCGGCACGAAAGCCGCCGCGGTCCATCGACTCGACCTCGATGCGGGTGAGACGAAGACGATCCGTCTCCGCCTCAGCAGCACAGCCCACGAAGCACCGTTCGGTGGCTTCGACGAACTCCGGTCGCTCCGCCGGGGTGAGGCCGACGAGTTCTACGACGCCATTCTCAACCGGAGCCTCGACGTGGACGAGCGGTCGATCCAGCGGCAGGCCCTTGCAGGGATGATCTGGTCGAAGCAGATGTACTACTACGACGTTCGACAGTGGCTCCACGGTGACCCATCGGGCCCGACGCCGCCCGAGAGTCGGCGATGGGGCAGGAACCGGGACTGGGAGCACCTGAACAACTTCGACATCATCTCGATGCCCGATGCCTGGGAGTATCCGTGGTTCGCGGCGTGGGACCTCGCGTTCCACACCGTTCCGCTGGCACTGATCGACCCGGAGTTCGCCAAGCGCCAACTCCGGCTGATGACCCGCGAGTGGTACATGCACCCCAACGGGCAGATCCCTGCCTACGAGTGGGCGTTCGGTGATGTCAATCCGCCGGTCCATGCCTGGGCGACACGGCGCGTGTTCGAAATTGAGGCCGAACAGACCGGGACGAGAGATACCACCTTCCTCAAGGCGGTCTTCCACAAACTGCTCCTCAACTTCACCTGGTGGGTCAACATGAAGGACACCGATGGGAACAACGTGTTCCAGGGCGGCTTCCTCGGTCTCGACAACATCAGCATCTTCGACCGCAGCGCTGCGCTCCCAACCGGCGGACACATCGATCAATCCGACGGCACCGCTTGGATGGGGTTCTTCACCCTCGAAATGCTGAGGATCGCGCTCGAACTCTCCAAGGACGATCCGGTCTACCAAGACCTCGCCACGAAGTTCTTCGAGCACTTCCTGGCAATCGCCGGCGCCATGGCCGACGTCGAGGGTGGCCACGGCCTCTGGGATCCGGAAGACGGCTTCTACTACGACGTGCTGCACCTGCCCGACGGTTCGTCGACCCAACTGAAGGTACGTTCGCTCGTGGGGCTGATGCCGCTCGTCGCCGTCGATGTCGTTGGACACGATCGGGTCGAAGGCCTGACGGCGTTCACTCGGCGCACACGCTGGTTCCTCGAGAACCGTCCGGAGATGCGCCAGCACCTGAACGTGGAACAGGAGCCCGGATCCGGCGGTCGCTATCTCGTCTCGATCCTCTCGAAGGAGCGAGTCGTCGCTCTCCTGAAGTACATGCTGGACGAGGATGAGTTCCTCTCGCCGTACGGGATTCGGTCGCTGTCCAAGGTCCACAAGGCGGATCCCTATCGACTGAGTTTCGCCGACGAAACCTTCCAGATCGGCTACGAGCCCGCCGAATCCACGGCGGGGCTGTTCGGTGGCAATTCCAATTGGAGAGGCCCGGTCTGGTTCCCGATCAACTTCCTCCTTATCGAGGCGCTCCGGGAGATCCACCGGTACTACGGCGACGATCTCCGCGTCGAGATGCCGACCGGATCCGGGGTGATGATGAACCTCGACCAAGTCGCGGACGACCTGTCGCGGCGCCTCATCAAGCTGTTCCTCCCCGATGCCGAGGGAGACCGACCCGCCCACGGCGGTGTCGACCGGTACCGGGACGATCCGCATTGGAGCGACCTCGTGCTGTTCTACGAATACTTCTCCGGAGACACCGGAGCCGGACTGGGGGCCAGCCACCAGACGGGTTGGACGGGCCTCGTTGCCACGCTGCTTCAAGACCAAGGAGAAGAACAATGATTCCTACCACCGCCGCCGAGGTGCCATACCTCACGACAGACCAGATGATCGAAGTCGACCGGGCCATGATGGAGGACTACCGGATCGACCTGGTCCGGATGATGGAGAATGCCGGAAGGAACCTGGCCCACCTCGCACGGGACCGGTTCCTTGGTGGCGACCCACGTGGGCATCGGATTGTTGTGCTCGCCGGGACCGGCGGAAATGGCGGAGGGGCCCTCGTCGCGGCTCGCCGACTTCACAACTACGGGGCGATCGTCAGTGTCTTCGTCACGAAACCCGACGATGAGTTCACCCCCGTGCCCGGCCAACAACTCGACCTCTTGCGCCGCATGGGGCTCACCATCGGATCCGCTGACGGTGTGGAGTCGGTCGGAACGCTGGACGCCATCCTCGACGGTGTGATCGGATACAGCCTCCAAGGCGCACCGCGGGGCGAAGCGGGGACGCTGATCCGCTGGGCGAACGAACAAGCGGCTCCGGTCCTCTCACTCGACGTACCATCCGGTGTCGACACAACGACGGGAACCGTGTTCGAACCTGCAATTCGGGCTACGGCGACGATGACACTTGCACTCCCGAAGGAGGGCCTACGTGCGCCCGGCGTCGAAGACCACGTCGGTGAGCTCTATCTCGCCGACATCAGCGTCCCGCCTGCTCTGTACAACAGATTCCTCGGCATCGAGGTAGGTCCAATCTTCGCCGAGAGCGATATCGTCAGACTGGGGTAGGGCAGGAGACAGCCAACAGCCAACAGCAGCAGCCACCAAGAACGTCTTGGCTGTCTTGTGCTGTCTGCTGTCCGCGCTCT
>CAXMQO010000028.1:0-15887 GCA_964195515.1 uncultured Saprospiraceae bacterium
CCGGGCGGAGGTCTTCAAACGAATCGTCCCGTAGAAAGAACAGAAGGCAAGCGACATGACCCCGAACACACTGGTACTCGGCGCAGGGATCGTCGGCTCGGCCGCGGTCTGGGACCTCGTTCGAAGAGGTCACGCGGTCACAGTCGCCGACGCCGACCCGGGAGTGGCCGACGAGGCGGCCGCCTCATTCGGAGCGTCACCAACCCGCCTCGACGTGAGCAATTGGGAGCAACTCTCCACCCTCGTCGACGGGTTCGATGCCGTGGTCTCGGCGGTTCCGTACCGTTTCGGTGTCGCCGTCGCCGGTGCTGCGATTCGAACCGGCGCCCACTACGCGGATTTCGGAGGCAATCCGACCGTCGTGGTCAGACAACACGAACTCAATGACGCAGCCCTCGACGCCGGCGTCCTCGTCGCACCCGACTGCGGTCTTGCTCCAGGTCTCGCGAATGCGATGGCCGAACACCTCATCGCCACGACGCCGGGGCGCGTCCGCTCGGTCCAGATGCGGGTAGGTGCCCTGCCCTCCGAGCCCGTCGGCACACTCGGATATCAATTGGCGTTCAGTCCCGCCGGCCTGATCAACGAGTATGCGGAACCATGTGAGATCGTCGAAGACGGCTCGTATCGAACCGTCGATCCGCTGACCCGGTTCGAGACCGTCGAGTGGGAGGGTCGGGGGCCGCTTGAAGCGTTCTCGACCGCCGGTGGCACGTCAACCATGTGTCGAGATTACGAAGGAAGGGTCGATCGTCTCGAGTACAAAACCCTCCGGTTTCCCGGCCACGGACGCATCTTCGCCGCGATACGTGAGATGGGCCTCTTCGACGAGACCGGTGATCCATCGCCGCGATCCGTCCTGTTGACGGCGCTCGACCGGACACTCCTCAGGGGAGATGACGATCTCGTGCTCGTTCGCGTCTGGGTCGAGACGGACGAGACCACCAGGACCATGGAGATCGAGGATATTCACGACGGCCGGTTCTCGGCGCTCGCCCGCACCACGGCGTTCCCCACCACGGCGCTCATCGACCTCGTCACCCGAGGTCATATCGAGAAGGCGGGCGTTCACACGATGCAACGCGCGATCAACGGCGACGCACTCATCAAGGCTCTTCAGCCCGTCGGGATCACGGTAACCGAACGGAGGTCGTAGCCCCCTACGGTGTTGTGGTCCCGATCCGATGGTTTGATTCGGGATCGAAGAAGTGCATCTTGCTCGTATCGAGCACGAGCCTGATCTCGGATCCGTTCGGCACAGCGACGTCGGGGCTAACACGGGCGCTGAAATTCGTCTCGTTTCCACGCAGCGAGAGATCCGTACCCTGTGCGGCGGCCAGCTCCTCGATGTCCGCGGTAAGCACCGGCTTCTCCGGAAGCGAGAAATGGACGTAGGTATCCGAACCCAGCATCTCGTTGACGTCGGTGACCCCGCTGATCGTGCAATCCGGGTCTTCGGGCGCCACTCTTGCATCCTCGAAGTCACCAGGCCGCATCCCGGCCACCAACTGCTTGTTCATGTAGCTTTCGAGGCCCGGATGCCGATCGAGGGCTGTTCTGTGGAGCTTCACCCGCTGACCGGCGAACGAGCACCAGACATCCCCGCCCTCGGTCGAGAGCGTCCCGTAGATCAGGTTCATAGCCGGACTCCCGATGAACCCCGCCACGAAGAGATTGCGAGGCTCGTTGAACAGCTCGGCCGGAGGTGCAACTTGCTGCATGTTGTACGGGCGGTTCTCCGACACCGGACGCATAACGGCGACGCGGTGCCCGAGCGTCATCGCCTCGATCTGGTCATGGGTCACATAAACGGTCGTGGTCTTGAGCCGACCATGAAGACGGCCAAGCTCGCTGCGCATCTGGACACGGAGCTTGGCATCGAGGTTAGAGAGCGGCTCATCCATCAAGAAAGCCATCGGCTCGCGAACCATGGCCCGACCCATCGCAACACGCTGCCGCTGACCGCCAGAGAGCGCCTTCGGCTTCCGATCCAAGAAGTCGGTGATCTCAAGCGACTCGGCGGCTTCATTGACGCGCCGCTTGATCTCATCCTTGGGGGTCTTGCGAAGCTTCAAACCGAACGCCATATTGTCGTACACCGACATGTGGGGATACAGCGCATAGTTCTGGAACACCATCGCGATGTCCCGATCCTTCGGGGCGACGTCATTGACGAGCTTGTCCCCGATGTACATCTTGCCTTCGGTAATCTCCTCAAGACCCGCAATCATCCGCAGCAGCGTCGACTTGCCGCAACCGGACGGTCCAACGAACACAAGGAATTCGGCGTCCATAATCTCCAGATCGACCTGTCCAACCGCCCGAGTCCCATCCGGGTAGATCTTGCCAACGTCCTCGAGGAGGATCTCCGCCACTTCCAACTCCTTGCGTAGCTGCGGTGATCATAACATCTCGAAATCACGGGCGCCACGGACCGCGACCACCGGAACGCTAGGCTGAACCCATGAACGGATCGAACATCGCCATCGTCACCGGAGGCACCGGAGCGGTCGGTCGAGCACTGCTCCCCCTCCTCGTTCAGCGCAACTTCAAGCTCGGCGTCACCTACATCGTCCCCGAGCAGGCGGCCGCTCTCGAGCGCGAACTCGAGCTGCCTGAAGATCAACTCATCCTCCGCCGTGTCGATGCCGTTGATGCTTCCGCGACCGACGCATTTTTCAAGGAGACGGTGGAGACGTTCGGTGGCCTGAACGTCCTTGTTTCTCTCGTCGGCGGATGGGCCGGCGGACGCGACGTACACGAGACCGACGACGTACGTTTCGATCGCATGATCGACCTGAACCTCCGGTCGGCGTTCAACGCCGTGCGTGCGGCGATCCCATACATGCGCAGTCAGGACTGGGGTCGTATCGTGATGCTCGGAAGTCGTCAGGCGGTCGATCCGCCGGCCGGACAGGCTGCATACAACATCGCAAAAGCAGGCGTCGCCGCACTCGGGAAGTCCGTTGCTCGCGAGTTGTCCGATACGAACGTGACCTGCAACGTGTTACTCCCGTCGGTGATCGACACCCACCGCACCAGGGAAGCTCTCCCCTACGCCGACTACGTGAACTGGCCAAAGCCGGACGAGATTGCAAACGTGATCGATTTCCTCACGGGCCACCGCTCAGCGGTCATCGACGGCGCCCAGATTCCGGTATGGGGCGCGGCGGAGTTCTGATCAGCTGCAAGCTTCAAGCCGCTAGAAAGACCGTCTTGCAGCTTGTCGCCTGAAGCTTGCAGCCGGGGCTTCTCGAGATCCGGTTGCTACGATTCCTCTTCGTGAATGCCGTGTACGACGTCGTCGTTGTCGGGTCTGGTTTCGGGGGCAGCGTCTCTGCTCTGCGGTTGACCGAGAAGGGGTATCGCGTCGGAGTGCTCGAGGCCGGTCGACGCTATCGGACCGGTGAGTTCGCGGCGACGAACTGGGACGTGAAACGCTTCATCTGGGGCCCGCGTCTCGGGTTGTACGGCATCCAGCGACTCAATCTCCTCAGCAATGTGCTGGTTCTCTCCGGTGCCGGAGTTGGTGGTGGATCTCTTGTCTACGCGAATACGCTCTACGAACCGCATGACGCGTTCTTCACGGATCCACAGTGGAGTTCCATCACCGACTGGAGACGGGAACTCGCACCGTTCTACGCCCTAGCGAAGAGAATGCTCGGCGTCACCGATGCGAGCGCCGACACCCCGGCCGATGATGTGATGCGCCGGGTAGCCGAACGTCTCGGAGTCGCGGACACCTTCCAGCCAACCCCGGTGGGGGTCTTCCTCGGTGAGCCCGGCGTCGAAGTCGATGATCCCTACTTCGGCGGTGCGGGCCCTTCCCGCTCAGGATGCACGAGCGTCGGGGCATGCATGATCGGGTGCAATCAGAACGCCAAGAACACCCTCGACAAGAACTACCTCTATCTCGCTGAGCGAGGCGGCGCCGTCGTCCACGCGGACACGGAAGCCACCGACGTCGAGCTACTGCCCGACGGCCGTTGGCGGATCGCGACCCAACGCCCCGGTCCAATCAAGGGGAGCAACCGCAAGGTGTTCTTCGCCGGCCAGGTCATCTTCTCTGCCGGGCCCCTCGGAACGACTCGCCTTCTGCTCTCCCTCGTGGACCACGGACGCCTCCCCGATCTCTCCGATCAAGTGGGACAGCTCGTTCGCACGAACTCTGAGGTCCTGCTGGGAGCGACGGCGCGTGGCACCGATGTCAACTACTCGCAGGGTGTGGCGATCACATCGTCGATCCACCCGGAGCCGCACACCCACATCGAGCCGGTGCGCTATCCGAAGGGAAGCTCGGTGATGGGTTTGCTCGGCACCATCCTCACCGACGGTGGCCCCGGCGTGCCGCGCCCACTCCGGTATCTCGGGAACATCGTGTTCCATCCGATCCGGTGGCTTCGCTCGATGTCGGTGCGCAGGTGGGCGGAGCGCTCCGTAATCCTCCTGGTGATGCAGAGCTACGACAACTCACTGCGGCTATTCCGCAAGCGTGGCTTCTTCGGTACCCGCCTCGTTTCTCGTCAGGGTCATGGTGAGCCGAACCCCACGTACATCCCGATCGCCAACGAGGCAGCCCGGATCGCCGCCGAGGTCATGGGCGGCGACCCGATGAGTTCGATCAACGAAGTGGTCCTGAATCGTCCGACGACCGCTCACATCCTCGGTGGTGCGGCTATCGGACCCGATCCATCGACGGGTGTGATCGACGCCTACCACCGTGTGTACGGCCATCCCGGTCTCCATGTCGTCGACGGGGCCGCCGTCGGGGCGAACCTCGGTGTCAACCCGTCACTGTCGATCACGGCGATGGCCGAGCGAGCGATGGCCATGTGGCCGAACAAGGGTGAGTCGGACCCGCGCCCGTCCCTCGAGTCCGTCTACGAACCGGTTCCCCCGGTGTCGCCGAACTCCCCCGCCGTCGATCCGGCGGTCCTCAGTCTCGATCCGTTTGGCTGACGGCCAAGATCTCGATTCACTCCCGATCCCGGCAGGTGGGCGAGTCGGCGATGAAACGGCGCATCATCACATCACGAGAGGGAATCGACGGGCGTCGGAGCGAGCCATCCCAGAACGCGGTCGATCACCTCGGGTTCGTGGAGGAGGTCGAAGTGGTTCTTGCCGCCGACGACAACGCTGTTCCTCGGTTGCAGATGCTGCCCTCCGGTGCCGCTTCCGGCCCGCACCACCAGATCTCCCATTGCCGCCCCCACCGGGTGGGTTGGGTCCGAGGTGACCACGCCGGTCACGAAGTGATGGTCGATGCCGGACGCGAGAGGGTGTTTGCCAACCGTGTTGTGCAGCAGAGCATCCGAATCGACACCCTTCCAGTCGTCCTCCACGATCGCGCCGAATCTGAGGTCTTTGATCCCGACGCTCCGGCCATTCACGAAATCGGCGAGAGGCCTGGTCTCGGCCGCGACACCCAGACCAAACGCAGCCACATTGGCAATCTTCTCGAGCGGTGAACCTTGATGCGGCGCCGCCACCGTCACCATGTCGTCGACGTTGTCAACCCATCGGTGGCCCCCGGCGCGAGCGGCTTCGCAGGCGCTGCGAACCACAAGACCACCCATTGAGTGGCCGACGAGGGCGATTGACTGCACCGGAACCGGCCACTCGGAATGGACCTCATCGAGCAGCGAGGCCAGCCGTGATCCGTTGTCCGACACGCGCAGCCCCGAGTTGTACCTGATCGACACCGGGGTCAGCTCGGCGTGGTCCTCGAGCGCCTGGGCCAGACCGGGTTCGGTCTCGGTGCCGTGCCAGCACCGTTCCGTCTCGACGAGTCCGTGCACCAGCACGACCAATCGGCCGGTGGCGCCGGGTAAGGCTGTCGCGAGATCGGGGCCGATCGTCACCGACGCTCCCCAATGGTCGCGGACACCCATCTGGATCTCCATATGACCCGCGCGCCGGCCGAGCGTGTCACCCCACAGGCCGTTCATGAACGCCTGGACCGAATCTGCGGTGCTCGCCTCGACTGTGATCCGGTCGCCAAGGGCGATACCCACGGTGTCCCCGCCGAGACGAACAGATCCATAGACGACGCTCACGATGGCGTCGTGCACGTTCCGAACCGGCGCACCAACAGCACCGAGCGGACCGAACCAGCGCCCGGAGATCGCTCGATGCATCCCCTCAACGGGCGCCACGATTCGCTCCGTGGCGAGTGCCAAAGCGCTACCGAGATTCTGGGCTGGTCGGAACTCGATCATTCAACGGACGATAGCCCGAAGTGCCCCAATCACCCTCCGGACATGGCGATCGGGGCGAAGGCGCGAATCTCAATGGCCCCCGTGTTACCACCGGTGGTGTCCTCAACTTCGAATCGAAGGACCCTGCCGATGAACAAAGCCTCGGCGAACGCGGGGTTGGCAGGATTCCCTGCAAGGAATGGACCGAAACGCTCGCCGTCGTCCACCACCACGAAGAAGGTATCCGTGGTGGCCGATCCGTCCGCCATCGTCCTGGTGAGGAACTCCACTCCGGCAATCTCCTGAGCGGAGCCGAGGTCGATAGTGACGAACGCGTCGTCGGCATCGCCGGCACTGGACCACTCGGTGTTGAGGTCGCCGTCAACCGCGTTCTCTGCTGACCACGATGCGCTGAACTCGCTGCTCACTTCAACAATCACCGCCCCTTCGGCAACGTTCGTGCCGTGTTCGACCGCCGCTTCACCGGGTGAACCTCCCTCGTTCGGTGGCAGGGTGAAGGTCATCAGATCGCTCTGATACAGAGTTCCGTCCGCGGCAGATCCCTGCAATCGATAGAAGTAGGTCTCGCCGGCCTCGGCTCCTGGCAGCAGGACGTTGTGTTCGACGATTCCGGTGCCGTTCATATCCAACGAATTGTTGAAGTGACCGAACGCTGCGGTCTCACCCCACACGATCGCGCAGATCATGGGTTCAGTGGTGTCGACCCGCAGAATCCCCCTGCCGGGGAACGTGGGATCGTTCTCGAACACAGCCTCCGTCGCCTGAACCTCGGAGAACGGTTGAACTGCGGCGCCGTCGCCAGCCCCGCTCGAGCATGCGGCGACGAGGAGAGCGAAGGCACCCACCGCGATGATCAGATTCAATGTCCTCATGATGATGCCTCTTCATGTTCGTTTTCGGAGCGGCGCTCGCCGCCGGATTGGGCGTCGCCTCTCGTGAGGAGTATGACGCGCCGGGCGCGCGGTCGGTCACATCAGAAACGTGGAGCGATCGTCACCGAGCGCCCGGGCCAATCACCTGGTGTGGGACTCGGACGATCCTCATCTCCCGTCGATCAGAGTTCTCTCCAAACGTATCGAACGCCGGGATCGTCGGGCGTGGGCTGGATCTGGAAGTCCATGGACTTCACGAGGTTGAGCATTCTGCGGTTCTCGGACAGAACCTCACCTTCCATCGTGTCGAGTCCCCGGGAACGGGCGATCTCCATCAATCGCTTCAGCATTCGTTGCCCGACACCGTGGCCCTGGAACTCGTCTGAGACGACCAGAGCGAATTCACAACTGCTCTGATCGGGATTCGTGACATACCTGATAACCCCGTGCTCAACCTCGTGTCCGTCTTCGTGAGTCACGGCGATCAGTGCCATCTCGCGGTTGTAGTCGATCTGGGTGAAACGAACCAGCATCTCCGGAGTGAGCTCGTGGACCGCGTGCATGAACCGGAAGTACTTGGCTTCATCGGAGAGATTCAGGATGAAGAGCGCTTCGATCTCGGCGTCTTCTGGTCGGATCGGCCGTATCGTCACATCGGTGCCGTCGGGAAGCTGGAAGTGCGTCTCCAGGTCGGCAGGATAGGGGTGGATGGCCATGTGGTGATAGGGATCGGTCGACGGTCGCGGCAAACCGACGACGACCCGTGCGTCGACCGCGACCGCGCCGTTCTCATCCAGAATGAGCGGGTTGATGTCCATCTCCTGGAGCCAGGGCAGCTCACACGCCATGTTCGACACTCGCAGCAACACGTCGACCAACGCGTCGACGTTGACCGCAGGCAGGTTCCTGAATTGCTCGAGCATCGTGGCGATCTTGGTTCGCGAAATGAGGTTCTTCGCGAGACGTTCGTTGAGCGGCGGCAGGGCAACGGCAACATCCTTCATCACCTCAACCCAGGTTCCTCCCGCCCCGAAGCTGATGACGGGTCCAAAGACCGGGTCGTTGAGCACGCCGATCATGACTTCACGGCCGTTCGCCGTGCGCCTCATCTGTTCGACCGTGACCCCTTGCAGGACGGCGTCCGGGCGGGCATTCCGCACCCGATTCATCAGGCCGTTGTAGGCGCCCCGCACGTCTGCCGCACCCTGGATGTCGAGCGTGACACCGCCGACGTCGGACTTGTGCGAGATGTCCTCGGAGTAGATCTTCATCGCGACCGGGAACCCCATGGATACGGCGAGGACAAGGGCCTCTTCGGCAGATCGAGCAATGCCGTTGCGCACCGTCGGGATGCCGAACGCCCCCAAGAGGGCGATCGACTCCGGTTCGGTCAGCACACTTCGCTTCTCGCTGAGTGCACTCTCGATGATGAGGCGGGCGGCCTCGGTGTTCGGTTCCTCGTGCTCGAGTGGCAGCCGCCCCGGAGTCTGGAGCAGCAACTCTTGGTTGAACTTGTATGCGGCGAGATAGTGGAAGGCGTCGATTGCAGCTTCCGGCGTGTTGAAGATCGGGACCTTTGCGTGGCGGAAGGCCTGACGGGCGGGGTTGACCTGGGGACCTCCCATCCACGATGCGATGATGGGCTTCTCGTTCTGTTCGGCGGCCTCGATGACCGCCTCTGCAACGTCGAGGGGGCGCGTCATGGCCTGCGGCGTGAGGATGACGAGCACACCGTCGACTTCGGGATCCTCGAGGCAGACGTCGATCGCGTCCTTGTAGCGCTCCGGTGGCGCATCCCCGATGATGTCCACCGGGTTGCCATGCGACCAGGTAGCCGGGAGCGCTGCGTTGAGGCTCTCGATCGTCTTCTCGCTCAACTCGGCCAACTTCAGACGAACTTCCGGCACGTGATCTGCCGCGAGCACCGCGGGGCCGCCGCCGTTGGTGATGATCGCGATGCGGTTGCCGCTGCTCCGGTAGCGCGAGGAGAGCGTTCCCGCCGCGGCGAACACCTGGCTGATGGTCTCGACGCGAACAACACCAGACCGATTGAGCGCTGCGGTGAAGGCTTCGTCACCACCGACAAGCGCGCCCGTGTGAGACATCGAGGCTGCTGCACCTTCGGAATGCCGGCCGGCCTTGATGACGATCACCGGTTTCGCTCGTGCTGCGGCGCGAAGTCCGCTCATGAAGCCGCGGGCATCCTGCAGGCCTTCGACATAGAGGATGATGCTCTGGGTCTTCGCATCAGAGGCGAGGAAGTCGAGGATGTCGCCAAAGTCGACGTCGGCCGCGATGCCCGTGGACACGACGGCGGAAAAACCAACGTCACGACCATCTGCCCAGTCGAGGATTGCGGTGCACAGTGCTCCGGACTGCGACACGAGCGCCACGCCGCCGTCCGCCGCGTTGTTGTTGCCGAATGTGGCGTTCAAGCCGATGCTCGGACGGATCAGCCCGAGGCAGTTGGGTCCGAGGAAGCGGATTCCATACGAGCGAGCGAGATCCCGGATCTTCGTCTCAAGGGCGCGACCGGCCGGACCGACTTCTCGGAAGCCTGCCGACAGGATGATCATCGACTTGATGCCGTGCTCCCCGCACTTCTCCACAATGGCAGGAACCGTCGCGGCGGGGGTTGCCACGACCGCGAGGTCGATGGGCTGATCGATCGCTTCGAGGTCGGGATACGCCTTGCGACCCTGAATCTCTTCACGCTTCGGATTGATGGCGTAGATCTCCCCTTCGAAACCCCCCTCGAGCAGGTTCTTGAAGACGATCTGACCGACGGAGTCGGCCCGATCGCTGGCGCCGAACATGGCCACCGACGTCGGTGCTAGGAGTGTTCTCAAGTAGTGGGGACGCATAAGGCGGGCTCTCTCCTCGAACGATGGAAGCCCCAGCATGGTCCCGCGTTGGCGCCACGGCTAGGGGCGCAAGACACTCTCAGCGCCCTCATGGATTGAACCTGTCCGGGTCTGGCGTCGTCTCCTCTGCGTGGACATGATCGTCGGATAGCCTCGCCGGTCGTTCCGCGGCAGCAGAGCGGCATATGGCCGTCCTCACCGGGCAGCGTCGTGGGAGTCCCTCGATCTAGATGGGGCTCAAGCAGCAGCTGTCGATGGCGCGATCACGACCGGGACCTGGGAACGAGCGACGGACGCCCTCCAGCCACGCCGATTCGCCAACCTCTGGGGCATGACGATGGTCGTCGGACGGACGCTCGCGGCGGTCTCGAACACGGTTCGGCCCGAAGAGGCGCTCTCGGTGACGACGGCGGACACGTCGGGGCTACCGACACGCGACGAGTAGGTCTCGGCCAACCGCTCGAAGTAGATCTCGCTCGCGTCGGGAACCGTGAGGTTCTCGGACTCTGCGAAGGCCCTGATGTCGCTCATGGTCTTCCGGGTGATGAGTACGACAACGGTGGCTCGCCCTCCCCTGTTGACGACGTCATTGGCGATGTCGAGTGTTGCCTCCCCGTCACGGGTCGGCTCGACAACAGCAACGACGTGTTCCTGTGTCTTCATATTGGTCTCCGTGTTCGTTTTCATATTCGTCTCCGTGTTTGTACTGATGTTCGTTGTCATGTGGTTTCCTTCTGGTTCTCTTGTTCGCCGGGAGCCCATGGGACATCAACGATGAGATCCCACAGGTACTCGTCGTCGATCGGGCCTCCGGAGAGGAGTAGGCGGTAGTAGATGGGACCCAGGATGCGGTCCAGGATCCGGTCGATCTCTCGATCAGGTGTGGCCGGGTCGACGATCCGACGCACGATGCCGCCGGTGATGCTCCGACGTTCTCTCCAAAACTGATGGAACGCCGTGGCCAATGCCGGGTTGCGCGCCGACTCCCCGACGATCCCGGCCAGGATCGCACCGAAGTCGGACCGCGTGTTGAGGCGCACGATGTCCTGAAGGAAGACGAACAGGGCATACCTGGGATCGTCATCTGCAGGCACGGGAGCGTTCTCGGCCGCAAGCACCGTGAGCAGATGCTGCACGAGCATCTCCTTCGACTTCCACCGTCGATACAGGGTGTCCTTGCCGACGCCGGCCGTCCGGGCAATCTCATCCATCGAGGTGCCGGTGAAGCCCCTGCGCGCCAGGACTGACCGGGCCGATTCGAGAATCGCACGGTCGACCAACGGGTCACGGGGGCGGCCCCGCCGTGGCTGCACGTAGTTTGTTTCGGTCAACACTCACAATACATTACCATACTGTCCCGTTTGATAACACCTTTTCTTGAATTCTCTCACATCCACGGTCCCCCGCTTCACCAGACGGGAGGCGTGATTCAGCTATTCTTGGCCACCAACCGGAACGCTGGCCCAAACGAAGACTCCCATTCAGATTCCGGCTCCTTGCGCGAAGGTCTTTTCGGAAGTGGGGGGAGCTGTGAGGGTGCCGTCGGTGACGCTGCTCTCGAGTCGCTGCACCCGTTCAACGAGGACCTCGAGTACCCGGACGGCGTGGTCGTCCTTGCTCTCGGCCAGGTCCATGCTCAGCGGCCGTCGGCCGGGTTCGTGTTGGTCGATCACCCGACCGGTGAGCCCCACGACGGTCGCTCCCGCCGGTACGTCTCTCACTACCACCGCACCGGCCCCCACCCGAGCGCCTCTTCCGATATTGACGGCGCCCAGGATCTTGGCTCCCGCTCCGACCACTACCCCGTCATCCAGGGTGGGGTGGCGTTTCCGTTTCTTGAGACTCGTGCCGCCCAATGTGACGCCTTGGTAGAGCATCACGTCATCACCGATCTCGGTGGTCTCACCAATCACCACGCCCATCCCGTGATCTATGACGAAACGCCGTCCGATCTTGGCCGCCGGGTGGATCTCGATGCCGGTGAGCGTGCGACTCAGATGGCTCAGAAGCCGCGCCCAGAATTTGTGGTCCTTCATCCATAGCCGTTGCGCCACCCGGTGCAGCACCACCGCGTGGAGTCCCGGATAGCAGACCAGCACCTCGGGCACGCTGCGAGCGGACGGGTCGCGATCGAAGATGGCCTGGGTGTCCTCGCCGAGGCGCCCTAACGGGGGGACCCGTCGTCGAGCTGGCGGTCTCCTCGGGTCTTCTTCTTGTCGGATCGGGCGGGTCATATCCGGGTGCTCGCTTCGTCCATCTGGGCCAACGCGGTCGACAGGTAGCGTTCTCCGGTGTCGGGCAGAATGACCACGAGCAGTTTGCCTTCCTGACCGGGGCGTGCTGCCACGACCCGGGCGGCGTGGAGCGCGGCTCCACTGGAGATGCCTGCCAAGATCCCCTCGCTCCTGGCCAGTTCGCGAGCGACTCGGAAGGCGTCTTGATCGGTGACCCGGACGACTTCATCGATGAGCTTTCGATTCAGGACTGCCGGAACGAATCCCGCTCCGATCCCCTGGATCTTGTGCGATCCGGGTGGTCCGCCGGAGAGGACGGGTGAACCGACCGGTTCCACTGCGACGATCTGCAATGACGGTTTCCGTCGTTTGAGAGCGTCGCCGACTCCGGTGATCGTCCCTCCGGTTCCCACCGTCGCCACGATGATGTCCACCTCCCCGTCGGTGTCGGCCCAGATCTCCTCGGCGGTGGTTCGACGGTGAATCTCCGGATTCGCCGGATTCGAGAACTGCCGTGGCATCAACGCACCGGCGGTTTCCTCCAACAGTTGCTCAGCCTTGGCAATAGCTCCCGCCATACCTTCCCCACCTGGAGTGAGCACGACTTCGGCGCCGAAGAGGCGGAGCAGTTGGCGGCGCTCAACACTCATCGTTTCGGGCATGGTCAACACCAACCGGTATCCCTTGGCGGCCGCCACGAAAGCCAAGGCGATGCCGGTGTTGCCGCTCGTCGCCTCGATCAAGGTGGTCTCACCCGGCGTGATGCTCCCGGATTCTTCGGCTGCGGCGATCATATTCACGCCGATCCGATCCTTGACGCTCGACAGCGGGTTGAACGACTCCAGCTTGGCCACGACGCGGGCGCCACCGACCGGTGACATGCGTTTCAGTTCGACGAGCGGAGTACCGCCAATTGTCTCGGTGATATCGGAAAAGATCTGTCCCATCTTCAATTTCCTCCATAGAAAAAGGCCCTGGGCTTCCTGCCGCGGGCCGTGCGATTCAGTCTGTGGTGGGATTCAGGGACACAAACATCGTTCACCCGCGGGATAGCCGCAGCAGCAAGAAGGGCAGCGGCCGGGGGTGAAGACTCTCATGTTCGTGCGTGATCGTACAACACCCTCGCCCCTACGCCGACCCGGGTCAGTATGCCGCGTGCGCATGGGAGGGAGTACGAATGCCCGGCCTTTTCGGCGCGACGCACGCCTGACATGATCGGTCAGGCGCGATGGTCGATCGGTACTTCAAAGAGCCTGATTGGATCGTCGAAGCCTTTGAGCGCAATAGGACCCCGGTCTTCAAAGACAATCGGCTTTCCTACGGAGAGCTCACGCACTGCACCCGATACGAGGATCTGCCCGGGGTTGGCGTGTCCGCAGATCCGGGATGCGAGATTCACGACGGCACCGAAGAGGTCTTCGTGTTGGCTGACTGGTTCCCCAGCGCTGATCCCGATGCGAACACGGGGGTCACCTGAGTCTGCGTGAACCGGTTCGCCGAACGTACGTTGAATCAGCACGGCGCAGTCGACTGCCGTGCTGACGTAGCTGAACGAAGCAAGAATGCCGTCGCCCGTGTGTTTGACCTCTCGTCCGCCGTGCGACGAAAGAGCCCCTCTGACAATCTGATCGTGACGTCCCAAGACCTCCAGGGCCCTCACATCACCATCCCGGCTGCTGATCTGAGTTGACCCGACGAGATCGGTGAACATGATTGCTCGCAGACCCGTGTCGAGTTCCGAGTCGTCGTGTCTTGCGATATTCGGGGCGTTCTTCTCCCAATCACCCATGAAGCGGCTAACCGTTGGCCGCTCCACTTCGACCATATCGTGGGGCACCAACCCATGAGACTCCTTGTGGACGGCGATCGCCGCTTCCTTCGTTGGAGCGTCGACCAGGCAGAACGCCTGACCATTCGGGCTGTTGAACCAGAACGTGAGGAATTGGACTCCGTGCTGATCTTGGATAGCAAGGTCTCGCTGGTGAGCACTCTTGATGTCCTGCTCGGTGACATCACCCAGGTTCTCGTGAATGTCCATGAAGATCGGCATGACGCGAGCATATCAGCGTGTTGTCATCAGAAAGGGTCTCGGGAACAGACTCGTAGATATCCTCTCGCAGCGATCGGGAGTCACACCAAGCGCTGGCCTCGACGCAACGGGATCGATGTAGATCGTGGCCGAGTCTGCGTCCATGGAGAAGCTGTCACACGTACGGTCCGGCGGTTCCGCTGTTCCGACGATAGCTCAGCCGCCGAGGTCAAGGCGCCGCGCGGATAGGAGAACCAGGCGATCCCCAGCAACTTCGTGTATCACCGCACCTGGAAAGACGAGCCACCCGAATCGACGTTCTCGTTCACCGCAGCCGTCAACCAGTAGCGACCCAGAACTCCGTCCTCACCTGCACATGTCAGCGCCTGGGGGGCTCGATACACACAGGCGCCGCTGCCTGCGGGTAGTACACTCACCCCGCAAACGTGACGCAACCGTGGGGTGGTGTGACCATGAGTTCCAGCAATACAGGTGCCGCCGGTGGCGGTGCAATCTATGGCCTGGGCATCTTCGGAGCCTTCGTGTACTTCTGGCAGCAGGCAGACACGTTCTGGGAATACGTGTTCTCCTTCTTCCAGGGTCTCTTCTGGCCTGCCTTCATGATCTACGAGGTCTTCGACGCCCTCTCCGGCTGACCGCCCATATCGAAGCATCTGTGCGTGCCTCGATGCGTCCCCGCGGGCCAACGTCGGTCACGGATCGACATCGACCGCCGCGATACCGGTCCGGGCATCGCGAGACGACGGCGTTTGGGGTCGTTAGCGGTCGATCGCTGTTTCAGTGGTGACCGGTTCCTTCCCTCCCTGATCGAGGCGGAATGGCGGATACCGGTCGGTCATGAGACACGCGTACGCGGCCACACGCATCACCCATCGATTGAGTCCGATGATGAAGTCGAACAGCGGCTCCGGGTAGCGGCCGGTGAACAAGAGGATGACCGCGGCGATCAGCACGAGGGCACCGATCAAGCCGCCTGCCCACATTGGACCACCCCACCACAGGTCGGCGCCCCAAGCGAACGTCCCTCCAACCATGACGCCGACGACGATGTACTGCGGGATAGCCAGAAGCCACCACTTCACGAGCACCAGTCCGCGCGAGAGGTGCTCCGGATAGGCAACGTCGAACCGCGCCGGGTAGTCGGGCACGTCCTCAAGCGTGAACGGCGGATAGCGGTCGGTCCCGAGGCCACCGCCACCGGCGTAGTAGCCGACGCGCCACGACCAACGCATCACACCGACGTTGAATCTGAAGAGCCCTTCGGGATAGCGACCGGTGAACAGGATGGCCCACCACGCGATGAAGGTCAGAGCGAAGAACGCGATCCAGAGGAACGCAAGCACGATGAAGTGCGGGATCGCCAGGAACCATTTGACGAGCCAGAGCCATTGCGAGAGAGGCGCGTCAATCACCGCCTCGACATGCACCGGCTCCGGGAACCGCTGCGGTACCCCTGCTGCCTCGCGATCCGCGATCTCGCTGCCGCGTCCAACGACCGCGGCGAGAACGATGATCAACACTGCGATCACGAACAGGAACAGCCCTGACACGAGCAGCGCCATGCCAAGCGGAAGGACCACTCCCGACTTGGCGCCGACGGCGACGTCGGCGACCACACCCGGTGAACCGTCGGCGTTCATCAAGACGAC
>CAXMQO010000029.1:0-14432 GCA_964195515.1 uncultured Saprospiraceae bacterium
GATCGGTAGATCTCAGCACTGGCGCCGGACTCGACGTCGGCAACGACCTTCCTCCATACGGGCTCGCCCTCTCCCACAACCACGATGTCGCAATGCTCGAGCGCCTCGTCCGGCATCGCCGTGACGTGGAGGCCACCGATCGCCGTCGTGACGCCCGCGGCACGGAAGCGATCGGACAGGGCGTAACACTCCTTCACCTGGGCGGTGTAGGTGGAGAAGGCCACGACGTCACACTCGGGCAATGGATCCATCTCTGCGATGTCGTCTACCTCGTAGTAGTCGACGTCATGGCGGTCATCGGTGAGTGCCGCGAGCGTCAAGAGGCCGAGGCTCGGGAGCGACGCGATTGTCTTGCCGCGCTCGACGAACCCGGGAAGGCTCAGACCGAGGGCGGTCAACTCCGGGTTGTGGGCACGAACACCCGACATGGCAACGAGGGCGATCCTCATCATGCCTCCTCACACCAAACGTAACGTACCGCACTCCTCCCCAACGTCGATAGGGTCTTTCCCCGATTTTCGATCCCTGCTCTCTCGCCAATGGACACGAAGGGTCATCCGACCCGTGACATCCCCTGGGTTGATCGTGCACAATGGGTGCATGCCGGCAAATCTGACGCCCGCCTACAAGAAGGCTGAAGCCGCCTATCGGCGGGCAAAGGATCCGCAGGAGCGCCTCGAGTTGCTCGAAGTGATGCACCGGACGATCCCGAAACACAAAGGGACCGAACACCTCCGAGCTGAGATCAAGACGAAGATCAAGGACTTGAAGGCTGAGCTCACGGGGCCATCGAAGGGCGGCGTGCGGACCGGACCGGCGACGTTCATCCATCCGGTTGGTGCGGCACAAGTGGCGATCCTCGGACCGCCCAACACGGGCAAGTCGACCCTGCACGCGGCGCTCACCGGATCACACACGGGCGTCGGTTCATATCCGTTCACCACCCAATACCCGGAGCCGGGGATGTTGAACGTCGATGACGCCGCCATCCAGCTCGTCGATCTCCCTCCGATCTCGAATCTGCACCCGATTCCCTGGATCGGGAACACACTCCAGTCGGCCGACGGCGCACTCTTCGTCGTGGATCTCGGTCAACCGGGATGCGTCGAGCAGATCCTTCAGGTGCGGGAGATCCTCGAAGAACGGCGGGTCACACTCGTCGGAGCATGGAACTCAACCCAGGCTCCGGACGACGATCCGTTCGCGATCCACCTGCCGACCCTGCTCATCGCGAACAAGGCAGACGCTATTCCGGACATCGAGGATGACCTTGCCGTGTGCCGGGAGCTCGGCGACCTTCACTTCCCCAACATCGTGGTGTCGGCAGCCACCGGTGTCGGCGTCGACGAGATCGGTCCATGGCTGTTCCGGAACCTCGACATCGTTCGCGTGTACACGAAGGTGCCGGGGAAGGACCCGGACAAGGACCGCCCGTATACGGTCCGTCGCGGGGCTACGGTCGACGAAGTCGCCCTGCTCGTGCATCGGGATCTTGCTGCCTCGTTCCGCCATGCCCGCATCTGGGGTCGCGGCTCGTACGACGGTCAACAGGTCGGCAAGGACCACGTGGTCGAAGACGGCGACATCCTCGAGATCCACACCTGAAGCCGCGTACCCAGGGTTTGTGTCCCCGCATGCGGCGCTGTGGGCCCATGGAACAGAGGGCTCGTCATTCTGTGGGCCGGGGTCCGCTCATGCTGGGACAGCTACCTTGGGTACGGGTCCCCGTATGCGGCGCCCACAGCCCGCGGAACGGTCGACGGCGTGCGTTTCGCGGCTTCATCGAACCTTCACCTTCGCGATCGGGGAGCCTTCATACGGCCGCGGTTTCATATGGACATCTTCAGAAAGGAAGATCATGATCCGCGGAATTACTCTCGGAGCCGCAACAGCGCTCCTGATCGTCGGACTCCCCGTCGCCGCCCTGGGCTTCTCTCAGAGCTTCGACGTCGATCCAACCCCGACGGTCACAGCCGAACAGGTGCAGATGGAGATCCAGGAGCCGGTCGAACTGAGCGAGCAGATGGAGCTCGCAGTTCAGGAGCTGATCGGCACGCCCCCGGTAGATGCCGCGCTGGCGCAAGCTCAGACACAGCAGCGTATCCAAGAACACATCGCGACCGGAGTTCCCGAAGACGTGGTGCCGGTCCAGAACCGGATGCGCAGTCAGAAACAGGCACAGGTCCAGGTCGGAGGCGGCGAGTCTCCGGGCGAACCGGCTGCCAGCGGCGAAGGCAACCGCTTCGGACAGACCGAAGACGCCACCCGTGGGAACGCCGGAGCCGAACCATCGGCCGACTGCCCCAACGACGGTGAGTGCCCGAACGACGGCGACTGCCCAAACTCCTAACTACCAGGGTGGGAGGGAGAGACCCGCGCAACTCGCGGGTTTCTCCCTCCTACGATTCCACCATGTCGCGCATCCTCGTCGTCGACGACGAACCGAAGATCCGAAAGATCGTCACCTCCTACTTGAAGCAGGAGGGTTTCGAGGTGTTCGAGGCCGAAGACGGTCCATCTGCGGTCGAGATGGCCGCGCGATTCGATCCCGACGTGATCATCCTCGACGTGATGCTGCCCGGATTCGACGGCATCGAGGCGCTGCGGCAGATCAGGACGAAGTCCGATGTGTATGTGATCATGCTCACGGCGCGCAGCGAGGAGACGGACAAGCTCATCGGCCTCTCCGTGGGTGCCGACGACTACGTGACCAAACCGTTCAGCGCGAGAGAACTCGTCGCACGCGTCAAGGCGGTGCTGCGCCGAGCCCGACAGGGCAACGGTCACACCTCCGACGAGATCACCGTTGGGTCGCTCACGCTCGACAACGCCACCCGCATCGTCACGGTGGACGGAACACCAGTGGATCTGACGGCACTCGAATTCGACCTGCTCGGAGCGCTCGCGGCGGCGCCGGGCCGGGTATACAGCCGGGGGCAACTCATCGAGAAGGTCTGGGGTTGGGACTTCTTCGGGGACGAGCGAATCGTCGACGTCCATGTTCGCAAGATCCGCCAGAAGATCGGTGACGACCCGGCCAATCCCCGATTCGTCGCGACCGTGCGAGGGGTCGGTTATCGATTCGTGGATCCATCATGAAGGCTTTTCGCGGCCTCGGACCTCGTCTCTTCCTCTCCCACCTCCTCGCGATCGGCACCGCAACAGGAACCTTCATCATCACCTTCCGCCTCCTCGCACCTGAGGTGTTCGGGCGACGGATCCAAGGCTCCCAGGGTCCGGGGGGGCCTTCCGGTTCGGCCGGTTGGGGTCAGCAAGTCATCGAAACGTTCGAGAGTTCCGTCGACACGGCGATCTTCGTCTCGATCTTCGCAGGAGCGATCGCCGCGGCCCTCGTTGCCTGGTTCATGACGCGACTGCTGGCCCGGCCCGTCAAGGAGATCCGTTCAACAACTCACTCCCTGGCAGCCGGGAACTACTCCAAACGAGTCACCGAGCCTTCGATCGACGAACTCGCCGACCTTGCGCGAGACGTCAATGCATTGGCCGACGAGCTCGAGTCGACCGAGGTGAGTCGAGCGCAGTTGATCTCTGATGTGACGCACGAACTTCGTACTCCGTTGACTTCGATTGACGGATACGTGGAGGGAGCGGCCGACGGTGTGTTCACCAACGATGAGATGCTGGGGTCCGTCACCGAGGAGACACGGCGAATGCGGAAACTCGTCGATGATCTCTCGCTGCTGTCGCGAGCGCAGGAAGGATCGCTCGTACTGGAGCGGAGCGATACCGACATCTCCCGACTCGCGAACGAGACCGCAGAGCGGCTCCGACCACAGTTCGAAGCGGCCGGTGTCATTGTCGCAATATCCAGCGTTCCCGCCGTTGCATCCGTTGATCAGGCTCGCATCGGGCAGGTCCTCACCAATCTGCTCGGGAATGCGCTCGGGCACACCAAGGCAAGTGGAGTGGTCGCGATGACCGTGAAGGAAGGATCCGGGGGGGTTGCCGTGACCATCTCCGACGACGGTGACGGCATATCCGAAGAAGACCTGCCACATGTCTTCGACCGCTTCTACCGCGGAACCACAACGAGCCGAGCCGGTACTGGAATTGGACTGGCGATCGCCCGCGATATTGTCGATGCTCACGGTGGCGAGATCACCGCAACGTCCGATGGTCCGGGCACCGGCGCCACGTTCGCGATTCGACTTCCGTAGGTCGCAAGCCCGGCGCTGTCGTCCTGCACACGCAGCAGCCAGCCCACGCAATACGCTGGAAACACCCCGGTCGATCCTCCGAATCCGTGTAGTACGGTGCGGCGATGGACGCTCCACAGCTCATCGTCGTCGGCACTCCGTCGACCGATCGGATCGAGATCCGCGGAGACTCCCACTCGACCATCGGCGGTTCAGGATTCATCACGGCGCTTGCGGGTCGACTGACGGGGGTCTCGGTCGGACTCGTCGCCCGAGTTCCGCACACCCTGCCAGATCAGATTGCAGCAGCGTTCAGGCCGGGCGGACTTGATCCGGGTGGCCTCGTCCCGGTCGGCAAGGCGCTGCCCGCCTTCCACATCGCCTATGACAACAACGAGTCGGCAACGTACCTCGACGTCGAATTGGGCGAGGAACCCCGCATCCGAGGAGCAGACGTTCCCCGGCGGTGGCTGACCGCAGACTGGATTCATGTCGGACCTCTCGGCGCATCTGCACGCGTCCAATTGCGGTTCATCGAGGATCTCATCGAACGCGGCTACGAGGGAGGCCTCTCCGCAGGCACCTTCATCGGCTTGGCGATCTCGGATCCGATGACGGTCCGCGCGCTGTTCGACGCGGTCGATATCGCATTCATGAATCAGGATGAGGCCGCGCTGATCTATCCCTCATCCATGCCGACCCACACTGTCGTTTGCGTCACCGCCGGCAGATCGGGCGCTCGCCGTTGGGATGGCTCGACGTGGACCACGCACGCAACCTCAGCGGTGCGGGCGTTCGATCCGACCGGTGCAGGCGATGCGTTCGCCGGCGCCTACCTGGGAGCAATGCTCAGGGAAGATCCCAACCCTGTCGCCGAGGGATTGCATATCGCATCCGTGGTCATCCAGGGCCCCGGAGCCGCACCGCTCCTCGACCAACTCCCACAACGCGCCGACCTACAGAGAGACGCCGGTCTTCCCGATGCCCGCAAAGCCAAGATCGACTACGAGCGCATCCAAACGGTCGGCTCGTCCCTCCGGGTCGCGGCCAAGCGCTCTTCGCTGTCATTTTGCGGATCCCCTTTTCCCGAACTCGACGACCCCCTCGCCCTCGAGGTGCTCGTTCTCGCGACGGCACACCAATACGGATTCTGGACCGGCACGGACCATGGCTATGGCGGACCGATGTGGGCCACGATCGACGGAGTTCGCCGGAAGGGTTCCGACTTCATCTGGCACGCCTTCACCAAGGTGGCGACGGCCGACCCCACCGTCATCGACGCGGACCGCCTCGCCGCAGAGCCCCTGCTCTTCGACAAGATCTGCGTCGACGATGACGGAGCATGCCCCATCCCGGACGTCGGATCTCATCGCGCGCTACAGCAGGCGTACGGCGCGGCTATCGGGCGCCTTGGCGGAATCCGATCGGTAATCGACCGGGCGAACACCTCAGAGGACCCACTGGCAACCCTCCTCAGAATGCTGTCGACGATCCCCGGGTACGGCGAAGATCCACTCGCCAAGAAGGCCAATCTGCTCGGTCTGATCCTGACGAACCGCCCGGAGCACTTCCTCCACCTCGATGATCCACGTTCGATCGCACCCATCGCCGACTACCACAACATTCGGACACTCCTGCGCACCGGATGCGTCCGCATCGTCGATCCAGACCTGCGCCGAACGCTTGAGGAGCGCTCCTGGACCGATGCCGTTGGTGAGGCTTCGGTGCGATCGGCGGCATACGGGGCGATCGTGGCGCTCTGCGATGCATCGGGGCTCAACGTGGGCGAAGTCGACGGCTTCCTCTTCACACTCGGTCGAAGCCTCTGTCTCGAGACCGAGGAGCCGAAGTGTGGAGAGTGCCCGGTTGTGGCGTCATGTGGCCGTTACACCGATCTCTTCCAGCCCATCTTCCGCACGACGGCCTACTGATCGTCTCGCTCGCGCACGGTCTTCCCGCGTTCTGCGGGCTGGCAGCGCCTCATACGGGGACAGCAACCCTGGGTACGCGGTGTTACGCGTTCTGGCACTGCGACGTCCGCCCGATGGGGAGGAAGAGAAAGGCTGTCCGGCTACTCCTCCGGTGTCAGGACTCTTCGATCTCCTCGGCGATTTCCTCGGCGACCTCTTCGACGGCTTCCTCAGCCTCTTCCGCAGCTTCCAGGGCTTCTTCGTCGGCTTCCATCACCGCTTCGTCGACGGCGAGGGCTTCTTCAGCGTCGTCGACGTCCTGAGCGGCACCCTTGACGGCGGAGACAACCGCGTCCTGAATCTTGACAACCTGGTCTTCGGACATCCTGCTGGCGAGCTTCTGGTCGAGATACGCCCGGATCTCCTCTTCGGACATACCGGCGAATTTCTGCTTCTGGTTGACGACGAGTGCCACCACCGCGCCGATTCCGGCAGCGAGCAGAACGAGGATCAGGGTCTTGAATGAGAACAGTCTGCGCATGAGACCTCCAGGTCGATGAGATCTACAGCCTAACGGGCCACGACGTCACTGAATCTGGCGAACTACTCCCTCTTCCGACGACGGGAAAGCCACCGCCAGATCCAGCCCAACACGACGCCGAGAGCAAGGAAGATGACGGCCACGATCCACAGGGGGAGCGTGAACGAGAGGAAGAGGAACTCAACCTCGGTCGAGTCCAGGTTCTGGGCGACGAAGATTCCCAGAACGACGAGAATCACCGCCGTGACGATTATCCCAAATCCGATCCTGTCGTTGCCCTTGTGAACGTTGTCCGGTTGCTCGTCGGCCACGGTTCCTCCCGGATGCTTGGAAGCGGAGCGTAACAGGGGGAGAAGTACAGGAAATCCCGATGAATTGCACGCGTGTGATTTAGAGTGCGCCCACCGTGGACACATTGGGAATCATCGTCGCCTGGCTGTTGATCGGCCTCATGGTGACCGGCTCTGCCACCCTCTTCTGGGTGTCCCAGCGCTGAACGACCAACCGAGACGCGAAGCAGCCGGGATCAAAGACCCCGGCTGCTTCTTGAGCGCTCCGGTTCTAGCCCGGAACTATGTTCTGTCTTGCTATCGATGTCTCCACACGATGCGACCCTTTGTCGGATCGTAGGCCGAAACCTCGACCTCGACCTTGTCGCCCGCAATGATCCGGATCCCTCTGCCGCGACGCATCTTTCCCGATGCGCGCGCAACAATTTCGAGACCCGAGTCGAGCCGCACCCTGAACTCAGCGTTCCGGAGCGTCTCGACGATCACACCCTGCGTGCGGAAGGTGTCGTCGCCTCGTGCCATATCGGTTACTACCGACGGGGACGGGCCTCGTTGACAGTGAGGGCCCGGCCTTCGTGCTCGTATCCGTTGAGTTCTTCGATCGCCTTCTTGCCCTCTTCGGCATCGGGCATTTCGACGAAGCCGAAGCCGCGTGAGCGGCCGGAGTCGCGGTCGTTGATGATGGCGGCCGAGTCAACGGCCCCGTACTCGCCGAAGAGCTGCTCGAGGTCTCCGTTTGTCGCGCGGAACGAAAGGTTCCCTACGAAGATGTTCATGTACTGTTGCCTCCAATGGGCGTCGATTCGCGAACCACTGTGGTTCGCACACGGGCGGGCTCTGTCGACCTGCCTCGAACCAACAAGTGCCACGGCGGCAGCGGACATCCCTCTGTGCACCAGAACAATAGCCCCCTTTGGGTCAATTCGGCCATTCGTCGGCGACGATCACAGATGCGTCGACTCGCACGACGCTCGCCAGCCACCGGCGCCGACGTGCCGGTAGGGTCCAATCGATGCTGACGCCGACCCAATCACGCAACGATGAACGCACCATCTTCGCGTGGGCGATGTATGACTGGGCCAACTCGGCGTACATCACCGCCGGAAGCCTCGTCTTCGCCATCTACTTCGGAGACACGATCTTCCCTGTTGATGGACTTACGATCTTCGGTCGGACCATCGGAGCGGAGGCGTTCTTCGGGATCCTCGTCGGCACGGGAGCGTTCCTCCTCTTCCTCGCCATGCCGATCCTCGGCGCTATCGCCGACTACTCGAATTCGAAGAGGCGCCTCCTCCGCACCTTCGCATACACAGGCGCCGTCTTCGCCGTTCTCACCGCCTTGCCGGGAGAAGGCGACCTGGTGCTCGCCATCGTCGTCGCTCTCATCGCACAGATCGGCTTCGTGGCGGCAAACGTCATGTACGAAGGCTTCCTCCCTGAACTGACGACGCCGGACACCATCGATCGCGTATCGGCAAGAGGATTCGCCCTGGGATACGCGGGCGGTGGGATCCACCTCGTGCTGTCTCTCGCCCTGTTGTACTTCGCCGAACCGGTCGGCCTCAACGAACTCGCCGCCCAACGGATCGTCATCGCGTCGGCAGGAATCTGGTGGGCAGTGTTTGCGACGTTCTCGTTCTCCCGACTGCGCGACTACGGAGGTCGCCGGAATCTTCCGGCGGCGTACCAGGCCACACCCCGGTCGATCGCCTACACACGCCTGGGCATCAGCCGCATCTGGCGAACGACCCGCCAGTTGGTCGGCTTCCCGCAGTTGCTGCTCTTCATCGTCGCATTCCTGTTCTACAACGACGGCGTTCTGACGGTCATCAAGATCACGCCGGTCTTCGCATCCGAGACGCTCGAGCTTTCGACGACCACGATCGCGGCCGTGTTCGTCGTGATCCAACTCGTCGCTTTCTTCGGCGCCCTCGCCTTCGGATGGCTGGCAGAGAGAGTCGGAACGCGGAACGCGATCCTCGTTTCGATCGTCGGATGGGCGTTCGTCACCGTCGGCGGCTACTTCCTGCCGGTGGGCCAAGCAAGCGCGTTTCTGGCGGTCGGCGCACTCGCGGGACTCGTCCTCGGCGGGGTCCAAGCACTCTCGCGATCGCTCTACGGATCGATGATTCCCGAAGATGCCTCCGCCGAGTTCTTCGGCTTCTACTCCGTATTCTCGAGATTCAGCGCCATCTTCGGACCGCTGATCTTCGCCGGTGTCGACATCATTACCGGGTCGGCCCGGCTCTCGATTCTCTTCCTGACCGCCTTCTTCTTGATCGGTGGGGTACTCCTCGCTGCGGTGGATGTCGACCGTGCGCGAGCGTCTCGGACGAAGTGGGTCCTGGACTGAGATCCGCCCGATCGGCACGTCCATCCCCTATCGCACCGCTTCGCGGTCAACTAGGTTTCGAGGACCTTGACGACACCAGATAGCAACCCATCACCCCGGTCGAGCGGCTCGCTGCACCGATCGCTTGGTCTGTACGCCGTCTTCGCTATCTCGATCGGAGCGATGATTGGATCTGGCATCTTCGTGTTGCCTGGACTCGCTTTCAAGATCGCCGGACCGTCGGTGGTCCTGGCGTTCTTCCTTGCCGGCCTGGTGGTGATACCGGCGGCGCTCTCACAATCGGAGATGGCGACGGCGATGCCCGAGGCTGGAGGCACATACCTCTACATCGACCGGGCGATGGGACCGCTCATGGGGACGATCGCCGGTTTCGGCGTTTGGTTCTCGCTTATCTTCAAGGCATCCTTCGCTCTCGTCGGCCTCTCCGCGTACCTCGAGTTCTTCGTCGACCATCCCGAGCGCCCCGTCGCTGCCGCACTGGCAGTCATGCTCATCATCGTCAACCTCATCGGCGTCAAGGAGACGGCCAGGTTCCAGAAGGCACTTGTCACCGTTGTCCTCGCGCTGCTCGGTGGGTTCGTCATCCTTGGAACTCCGAACACCGATCCGGCGAGTTTCACACCGTTCTTCTCTGAGGGCGTCTCCGGTCTGCTGTCGGGAACCGCTGTCGTGTTCGTGGCATACATCGGGGTGACGCAGGTCGCGAGCGTGGCCGAGGAGGTCAAACGTCCGGGGCGCAACATCCCGCTGAGCATGCTGGCATCGGTCGGGGTCGCGATGCTCCTGTACCCGGCCGTCGTCGCGGTGATGGTCGGAGTGACCCCTGCAGATGAATTGGCACACACGGAGACGCCCATCCTCACAGCGGCAGGACACTTCCTCGGCTCCGCCGGTACCTACATCGTCGCCGGCATGGCGGTCCTGGCACTGATATCGATGGCGAACTCGGGCATCATCGCCTCGGCTCGATACCCATTCGCCATGGCGCGCAACTCGCTCGCTCCTCCATTCCTCGGCCAGATCGGCAGCCGATCGGGAGCACCAATCGCAGGTATCGCGGTGACCGGAGTCGTGCTGATCCTCCTTGTCCTGTTCGTCCCGCTCATCGAACTCGCCAAGCTGGCCTCGGCTTTCCAACTCCTCGTCTTCGCTCTGGTGAACCTGGCGCTCATCGCTTTTCGCGAGAGCAATCTCGACTGGTACGAACCCAAGTTCCGTTCGCCGCTCTACCCCGCCGTCCAGATCTTCGGCATCATCAGCTCCCTCCTCCTCCTCACCCAGATGGGGACCATCCCGCTTCTCGGCGCCGCCCTCTTCGTCGTTGCGGGGATCATCTGGTACCGCGTATTTGGGCAGTCCCGAGCCGTCAAGGAATCGGCTGCTCGCGACGCGCTTCGACTACGCGAGGACGCCCGTCTCGTTCAGAGCAGTGCTTCCGCGGTAGCGACCAGAGGGCGGAAACACGTCCTCGTTCTGATCCGACGGCCGACGCGACCGAGCCGGCAGCACACGCTGTTCCGTCTCGCCATGCGCCTCGCTGTCGCGCCGGGCGGACGTATTCACGTGATCAACTTCGATGCTCGGACACGCCGCATGATCCCCACCGACGAGGATCTCGCCCGGGCACGGTCTCTCGGCATCAAGGTCACAACCGAGCACTACACGGACGAGGACCGGCGCGGCATGGTCCATGCCTTCGTCGAGCGCGAGGGCGTCGACCTGTTCATCGCGGACCTGCCGCAAGAACTGAGAGCAACCCGCCACGTCACTCGCGACCTGCGCTGGCTCCAAGAGCACTTGACGTGCGACTCGGTGTTCCTACGCAACCGGGAAGTTGACCGTATCGATCGCATCGCAGTTCTCGGAACGGGAAGCCCATACGATTCGGTGAAGATAGAGATGGCCGATCACATCGCCCGCTACGAGGACGCATCAATCCGGTTCGTCCACCTCACCCCGGTCGACGCACCACCCGCCCAGAGCACGTCGATCCACAAGTATCACGAGCAACTCGGTGGAACGCTCAGCGTTCCTTGGGACGACCGGGTCGGTCCGACGGAAGACCTTGTCGAAACACTGACCGAACTCTCACGGGGCGCCAACCTGGTCATCCTCGGCGCTCCGACCCACCGGTTCCACCTTGTGGCGGATCTCGCCGACCGGATTGCCGAGTCGGTTGACTGCCCGGCGCTGCTCGTCCATACGCCGACGCTCGAGAAACCGGGCCTGATCACCCGGGCCGTCCAGTGGCTGATTACGTAGGACCTCGGTGGCACGCGGTTCGTACGTCCGAGGGGACTGACAATCGTCGCTTCACCACCGCGATATTCGGCTCATCCGCTGGGCCCCCGAGTACTCGGGAGCCGGAAGCTGGTGGCTGGCAGCTCTACCTCCGCTACTCCGCGGCTGCTCGCCACGCCTCGCGCAGCTTGACCTTCCCGCCAGTGCGGAGCAGCGCCCCCGAGTAGACGCGGGCCCCGATCCAGACGAGAGCGATCGCCCCGAGCACCGTTCCGACGATCGCCACCACGATCTCCCACGGCTGGGCCACGCCGGCAGCCATCCGCACGGGCATGACGAACGGCGCCCAAGGAGGCAGCCAGGAAGCGACGGTCGGAAGCAGCGCTTCGGGATTCTCGGCCGCGAAGATCGCGAGGAGGTATCCCGGCATGATCAACATGATCGGAATCATGATCGCCCCCTGCAGGTCCTCTTGCCGTGACACCGTCGACCCAACGGCCGCGTACAGGAACGCGTAGAAGGTATAGCCGAGGATGAACCAGAAGAACAACGAGGCGATGATCGGTAGACCGATCGCCGCCACATCGATGTCGGGAAGGTCGGCGAGTTGGGCCGAGATGTACGCGGCCCCGGCGAAGATCGCGAGTTGCAGCAGACCCAGCACCCCGATCCCAACCACCTTCCCGACGAGGACCTGCCACGGCCGTACCCGGGACAGGATGACCTCGACGACCCGGTTCTGTTTCTCCTCAACGGTGCCCATCGCCACGAACTGGCCGAACATGATGATCGATATGTACAGGAGGATCGCTCCGGCGAACGCCGCCCCCCGCTTCGCCTCATCCTGGGCATTCTGCTCTTCGAGCGCCGTGACTTCTATCGGGATCGGCTCCACCACCGCCGCGATCTCGCCTTCCGACAGCCCCAACTCGGTGAGCACCTCGGTCTTCACCGTTGTATCGACGGCACCGTGAACGAGCGCCGTCAATCGAGACGAGCTTTCGGTATGAAAGACGATCTCGCTGCCATCGACGAGAACGACAGCGACCTCCCCGTCGGTAAGGGCGGTCTCTGCCCCGGCTCGCGTGGGAAACCGGTCAACTTCGATCACCATTTCGAACAGGACTGCCTGAGCGTGAAGCTCTTGCTCGATCCCTGCCGGTTCCACTCCGGTTAGGCCGATCTTCGTCGCCTTGTCTTCGCCACCCGACAACAGGTTGACGGCCGGTCCGATCGCAAGAATCGCGACGGCCAGAAGTGTCATTGTGATGATGAACGGCTTGCTCCGCGCCCGCTCGAGGAACTCCCGCTTGGCCAACAACGCAACCTGCCTCCACGGCTTCATGACCCCACCGCCTCTCGGAACAGGTCGGTGAGACGAGGCGGTTCGAACACGAACCGATTCACCGTCCCGGCGGCGTTCGCCGCAGCGAGCAGATCGGCGACCGGAGCATCATCGTCCACGATGCAATGGGATGGTCCCGGCCCGACAACGACTTCGACCCCAGGCACCTCCGGTATCCACGGCTCTCCATCGACATCGATCGTGAGACGCCGCTTCGTCGAGCGGTTCTTGAGGTCGCCGAGCCGCCCCGACAGCACGACACGTCCCTCGTTGATGATGGCGACGTCCTGGCACACGTCTTCGACGAGGTCGAGCTGGTGGCTCGAGAAGACGATGGTCACGCCTCCGGCGGCCAGATTCCTGAGCGTCTCTGCAAGCGACTCGACACCGATCGGGTCGAGACCGGCAAACGGTTCGTCGAGGATCAGCAGATCGGGATTGGGAGCTAGTGCAGCCGCCAGCTGGGCCCGCTGTTGATTGCCGTGTGACAAGTCGTCGAGCTTCCCGCCACCCCTGTCGGCGAGGCCGAGAACACCGAGCCAGTGGTCGACAGCATCGTTCGCTTCTGCTCTTGAGAGCCCGGAGAGCCGGGAGAAGTGGACGAGTTGGTCGTGAACCTTCATCTTCGGATAGAGACCACGCTCTTCCGGCATGTAACCGAAACGCAACCGCTCCTCAGGACCGACCGGGCCGCCGTTCCACCTCACGGTCCCACCCTCGGGTCGAACGAGTCCGAACACGACCCGCATCGCCGTTGTCTTCCCGGCCCCGTTTGGACCGAGAAAGCCGAGGATGCGACCGCTCTCAACAACAAATCCAGCGCCGTCGAGAGCGACGACGTCACCGAATCGTTTGCTCACATTGACGAGTTCCAACATCAGAAAGGCCTCCGGGCCGTACATTGTGGCGTCATAGGTCGAGCGCACCAAATTGCTCGAGGGGACAGGAAATCCTCAATAGTTTGCGACGTACATGCCGATAATGATCAAGAACCGGTGGGACGGCCGGCGGGGTAAGTAGTACCCAATGCGGGATGATCCAAATAGACCGCATCGGTCAACCTCACAAGGTTCACGGGAGCCCTCACGAATGTGGGGGCTTCTTCGTGTCGTGAGCAGCAAGTCACGCGACCGGTCCGTCCATGCCGAGCGCTCGTCGCGATCCGGGCCAGAATCTCGCCAATTTACCGAACCGTTAAGGAACACCAGAGGTTCGGCTATCACACGATCTGATCTAATCCTCTCAGTCCACTCGACGAGGAGGAACAAGAATGACGAAGAGACTAATGGTGGTTCTGGGAACCGTCCTGCTCACCCTGGCACTCGCCGGGGTCGCATCGGCCGTTGTCGACCAAACGGATACTCAGTCGGATGACGCTTCAACGATGGAACACATCACGACAGCTGATGACGACTCAAGCTTCGACAACAGCGATGACGACTCAAGCTTCGACAACAGCGATGACGACTCAGCCTTCGACAACAGCGATGACGACGACTCCGACGACGACGACTCCGACGACTCCGACGACGACGACTCCGACGACTCCGACGACGACGACTCCGACGACGACGACTCCGACGACGACTCCGACG
>CAXMQO010000030.1:0-17697 GCA_964195515.1 uncultured Saprospiraceae bacterium
GATACGTACCGGCGCGCCAATTGTCGGCGCCACGCCCGTCATGTCCAGCGGGGCGAGGTTCGAATCTCGACGAGCGAAGGCCCATCGTTCACCCGAAGGGCCCGCACCAGGGCCGATTCGAGATCGTCCGGTTCGTCGACACGGAAGCCACGGCCGCCGCAGAGCTCGGCGAACGCGGCGAAGTCTGGATTGACGAGATCCGTCTGCCAGACAGGACGCAGGGCGGATATCTGTTCGCGGCTGATCTTGGCAAGCTCGTCGTTGTTGAGGACCACGTGGGTGATCGGCATCGCGTATTTGACGGCCGTGGTGAATTCCGCGAGGTACTGGCCGAGACCGCCGTCGCCGGAGATCGAGACGATCGGCCGATCGCCGCCCGTTGCCGCGAACGCACCCATCGCAGCGGGGAGCGCGAACCCGATCGATCCGAGATAACCCGACATGAGGACGTCCTGTTCTCCCTTGGACTCGAAGTAATGCCCGAACGCATAGGTGTTGTTGCCGACGTCGACGGTGATCACGGCGTCGTCCGGCATGATCCTGCCGAGCACTTCAAAGACACGCGCCGGGTGCATCCAGCCGCGTGCATCCTTCAGGTTGGCTCGCCGTTCCTTCTCCACCCTCCATTGTCTCCAGCGGTCGGCGACGGCGTCCCGAACCTCGGCTCGGTCGCGGTTCGCGAGACGCGCATCAAGGTGGGCAAGGAAGACTCCGATGTCGCTCAGAATCGGGAGATTCACTGGGTGGAACTTCCCGAGTGTCATCCGGTCCACATCAACCTGAATCGTGGTCTTCTTCTCGGAGATCCCCGTGTGGTTTGAGAACGATGCGCCGAGGACGACGAGGAGGTCGGCGTGGCTCATGGTGGCCGCAGCCACCCGTGTACCAGATCGACCCAGTGTTCCGCATGCCAGCGGATGGTCGTCTCCGATCAGGCCCTTCGCCTTGAAGGTCGTAATCACAGGAACGTCGAACTTCTCTGCCAGGCGAATCACATCCCTTCGATGGGCGCGAGCACCGTTGCCGGCGACGATGACGGGACGTTTCGCGAGATTCAACAACTCGACCGCCCGTTCGACGTCTTGTTGTCTCGGCTCGATCCTCGGGTCGGCGAGTCGACCCACCAGCGGTCGTTCGGGCGCATGGTCCAGTCCGCCCATCTCCTGCACCTCATCGGGGAGAATCAGGTGGCCGACGGACCGATCCACGATCGCGTGCTTCAACGCCAGTGCCATCAATTCGGTGGCATTCTCGGGGGCGAGCACCGTCTGACTCCACGCAGTCACCGCTTCGAACGCCCGGTCCAGCGGGACCTCTTGAAAGGCGCCGGGACCGAGTACCTGCGTATTCACCTGGCCGGTCAGAGCCAGCACCGGCGCTCGATCGACGTTCGCGTCCCAAAGACCGGTGAGGAGATTCGTTGCACCTGGACCGGCGATCGAGAAACACACTGCGGGTCGTCCGGTGAGCTTTCCGTAGGCCGAGGCGGCGAAGGACGCGGCGCCCTCGTGGCGGACGCCGTAATACTGCAGCCGACCATCGGCCTCCGCCTTCCTTAGCGCGTCGGCGAGACCGAGGTTCGAATGACCCACCATGCCGAACACCGTATCGACACCCCAGTCGGTCATCACGTCCACCATCTGGTCCATAAGCGTCTCGCTCTCAACGAGGACGGGAAGGCCCACACGAACGGAGTCGTCAGTCTCCTGAAGCGGGAACGGGGTTGCGGCGTCGTCGTACCCACCGGGCGGCGCACCCGTGACGGGGTCGTACTCATATCCGTGCCACGGACAGATCAGCCAGCCGTCCTCGATTGTGCCCTCGCCGAGCGGCCCGCCCTGGTGGGGGCAGCGATTGTCGAGTGCGCTGAGGCCGTCGTTGGTCCTGGCAAGGCACACCGATCGCCCACCGGCGATCACCGCCTTCACCTCGTTGGTGCCGAGGTCATCGGCATCAACGTCGTGCCAGCGAACGTCATCCATGCGGTTGCTCCCTCCGGGTCCCCTGCCATAGACGCTAGACGGCACACATGGATTCCGCGTTGGTGCTCTTGATGTTCCCCCGCGTCTTCGCCCGGCATCACCCCGCACGAACAACAACCCCTCGGGGTGGAGCCCGTGGGGTTGTTGGTGTCGGAGGGGGGACTCGAACCCCCACAGGAGTTATCCCACATGGCCCTCAACCATGCGCGTCTACCAATTCCGCCACTCCGACGCGGCGACCGGGAGTATAGGAACTCCGAGGACGAACCGGGTCAGTAGACCTGTTGGACTTCGGGGAAGTGACAAGCGACCCAGTGTCCCGGCTCCAACTCCCTGAACTCCGGTTCGTCGACGTCACACCTCCCCGCTTCGGCCTTCGGGCAGCGTGTATTGAAGCGGCACCCCGGGGGCGGGTTAGCGGGCGATGGGATGTCGCCCTCGAGGAGGATCCGCTTCCTGCTCAACTCGATCTTCGGGTCCGGGATCGGAACGGCAGACATCAGGGCGTGTGTGTATGGATGCATCGGCCGGTCGTAGAGCGCGCTCCGGTCGGCCATTTCAACCGTCTTCCCGAGGTACATCACGGCAACACGATCTGAAATGTGTCGGACGACGGAGAGATCGTGAGCGATGAAGAGATAGGTAAGCCCGAACTCGTCCTGCAGATCGGCCATCAGGTTCAACACCTGCGCCTGGATCGAGACATCGAGAGCGGAGACCGGCTCGTCGAGCACCATGAACGATGGATTGAGTGCCAGCGCGCGAGCCACACCGATCCGCTGGCGTTGGCCACCGGAGAATTCGTGCGGATACCGGTTCGTGTGCTCCGGGCTCAGGCCGACGACCCTGAGCAAGTCTTTGACCTTCTCGAGTCGCTCCTGCTTCGATCCCTCCCCATGGACGAGGAGCGGCTCTGCGACGATCGAAGCGACGGTCATCCGGGGGTTCAGCGAGGCGTACGGATCCTGGAAGACGATCTGCATGTCGCGTCGTGCCCTGCGCAACACGTCCTGTTTCGCCGTCGCAACGTTGACGATCTCGTCTTCGTCACCCTCCGACTCGAGCCGGAACCAGACATCTCCGGACGTCGGCTGGAGGAGACGGAGCACCGACCGCGCTGTCGTCGATTTGCCGCAGCCTGATTCGCCGACGAGTCCGAGTGTCTCACCCTTCTTGATCTCAAACGAGATGTCGGATACAGCTTGGACGGCGCCGACCTGCTTCCTGAAGAACACCCCTTTGGTGATCGGGAACTCCTTGACCAGGTGGTTCACCCGGAGAATCACATCGTCCGGCAGGTTCGATGCTTTGTTGGTCGCGGGCCGATCGGCAGCGGGATCTCTCTTGGTGTCGGTCACGACAACCCCTCCTCGATCGACACACCCTCCACCGCACTCTTCGCCGCAGCAACGGTCTCGGTCGCGATCTCCTCGGCATCGAGGTCCACGTCCGTGAGATCCTCATCTACATCAGCAGCGATCGTGCCGGCTTCGCCTGACGTCATCGTGTGTAGTTCGAGTTCGTCGGCATGATGACACGCCGCCTGCTGCCCGGGATTGCCGACCTCGCGCAGAGCGGGAAGTATCTTCCCGCACACGTCGGTGGCAAAGTCGCAGCGCGGGCGGAAGCGACAGCCGTGCGGGAGATCAATCACCGACGGGGGTGCTCCCCGCACCGAATGCAGGCGATGCCGTTGCACGTCGTCCAAGCGTGTCATCGATCCCAACAGGCCCCACGTGTACGGGTGCTGCGGGTTGTAGTAGATGTCGCTGATCGTCCCGGATTCGACAATACCCCCGGCGTACATGACGTGTACGTCGTCGCAGAAGCCGGCCACGACGCCGAGATCGTGGGTGATGAGCATGACGGCCGTGCCACGATCCTCTGCGAGTTGCAGCATCAGATCCATGATCTGTGCCTGCGTCGTTACGTCCAGGGCCGTCGTCGGTTCATCGGCGATGAGCAGATCCGGGTTGCAGGAGAGGCCCATGGCGATCATGATCCTCTGTCGCATGCCGCCCGAGTACTGGTGCGGATAGTCCGTCATCCGCTGCGCGGCATTCGGGATCTGGACGTCATCGATCGCCTGGATCGCAATCTCCCTCGCTCCGGACCGATTGACGTCTTGATGCAGGAGGATCGTCTCCATCAGCTGATCCCCGATCGTATAGACCGGATTCAGGGCCGTCATCGGATCCTGAAAGATCATCGCGATCTGTCCACCCCGGACGGCTCGCATCTCGTCCTCGTCGAGTTCCAGGAGGTTTCGCCCTTTGAACATGAGTCGACCGGTCACGATCTTGCCGGCGGGCGGTTCGATGAGGCCCATCACGGAGAGGGCGGTCACCGATTTGCCTGAACCCGACTCTCCGACGACGCCGAGACGCTGACCCGGCTCCATGGTGAATGAGATGCCGTCGACGGCGCGAACGATTCCCTCTTCGGTCGTGAAGTACGTGCGGAGATCACTGACGTCGAGCAGTGGTTCGGTCACAGGATCTCTACTTCCTTTCGATCGTCTGCGTCGGGTCGAGTGCGTCGCGGAGTCCGTCACCGAGGAAGTTGATCGAGAGCACGGTGATGATCAGTGCTGAAGCAGAGAACACGAGCTCCCACCAGAATCCACGCACGGCGAGTCGACCGCCCTCTGCCGCCATGCCACCCCATGTCGGAGTGGGCGCCGGGACACCGAAGCCAAGAAACGAGAGCGCCGCCTCGATGATGATCGCGATGCCGACGATCAACGTCGTCTGGACGATGATCGGGCTCATCGCGTTGGGGAGGGCATGCCGGAACACGATACGCCGGTCGCTCGCCCCGGCGGCTCGTGCGGCCTCGACGAATTCCTTCTCACGCAGCGATAGGAATTCCGCACGCACGATTCGTGCGAGACCGCCCCACAAGAGGAAACCAAGCAGGAGGGCGATCCCCATCGGTCCCTTCGTGACCCAACTCGGCAAGAAATCAAGCTCGGGAAGGATACGCCCAACGACGATCGCGATCGGAAGAAGCGGCAGGCCGAGAACAAGATCGGTGAATCGCATCAACGACTGATCGATGCCACCTGGGTAGTAGCCGGCGGTCGACCCGACCACGGTGCCAAGGAAGGCGACGATCATGCCGGTAACGAGTCCGACGGTGAGGCTTGCCCGGCCACCGTAGATGACACGGGTGAAGACGCCTCTCCCGAGGTCGTCCGAACCGAAGATCAGGGCTGTTGCCGTGGCCGGCACAGCCTCTTCCCCCGACACCAAGATGTTGATCGTGCCATCGTTGAGTCGGGGAGCGATATTGCGAAGGGTGCGGCCCCCATCGTCGACCAGGCGCTCGACGGGGCTGTCGATCCATCCTGCCGACTGCATCAACGGGGCTGCGAGCACGACCAACACGAGGAATGTCACCACACCCGCGGAGATCATGGCGAGCCGGTGACGGCGGAGACGCGTCCAGAAGAGGTCCCACTGAGTGATCGGCTCGACGGCCATCCCCTCGGTCTCAGTGAGAAGAACGGACTGGCTGGGCTGCTCCACCGCAGTGATGAACTTGCCGGTCGGACGATTCGGTTCAGTCATATCGGACCCTCGGGTCCATGACCCCGTAGAGGATGTCCGCAACGACGTTCATGATCACGATCATGATTCCGATGATCATGACGATCGCCATCACCACCGGGTAGTCAACAGTCCCGATCGCCGTGATGTAGAGGCGTCCAACGCCCGGCCAGCCGAAGATCGTTTCCGTGATGATCGCTCCGCCGATCATGAAAGCGATGTCGAGGGACACGAGCGTCACAACCGGGATCAGAGCGTTGCGGAGGGCGTGTTTCACGACGACGCGACTCCGGGGCAGTCCCTTCGCTTTCGCGGTGCGCAGATAGTCGCTGTGGAGCACTTCGAGCATTGACGCTCGCTGGAAGCGCGAGTACCCGGCAAGTGAGATCAGGGCGATCGAGACCGCGGGCAAGACGAGGTGCTGGAGCGAATCTCCAATCCTCTGGATGGTCGTCATGTCCGAATAGCCGGGGCTGTTCATCCCGGCGACGTAGAAGAGTTTGACGCCCGTCCACTTCTCGAAGTAGAGGGCGAAAATGAGCTGGAGCCCCACACCGATGATGAAGATGGGAGTGGAAAAGGCGATGAACGCTGCCGTCGTGCCGAGTTGATCGAAGAAGGAGTACTGCCGGACCGCCTGGTAGATCCCGAGCGGGATGCCGATCACGATCGCCAGGAGGAGCGCAGTGAGTCCAAGCCGGAATGTAGCTCCAACTCTTCCGAACACGAGATCCCAGACGTCGCCGGCTCCCTGGAACGAGATGCCCCAGTTGAACTTGACCGTGATGTTTGAAACCGTCACAAATATCGTGATTGCCCACACACCCAGAATGGCTGCGCCTCTCCACTGAGACTTCATCAACCGGATCATCACCACGGTGCCCACGACTGCAGCTCCGATCGCGATGAACGGCACGGCGTTCTGGATCGTGAACTCGGTCGGCGTCAGATAGTTCTTCAGCCACGTGACATACTGCCTCCACACCGGCTGGTCCAGGCCCCACAGCTCGGTGAGTTGCTGGATGACCGGCTGCATGCGTGGATTGAGCTTGAGGCGGTCAAGCGGACCTCCGCCGGAGAGTTGCAGGAGCCCGAACACGATCATGCTCAGCGCCAGAAGCGTCACAAGCCCGTAGACAAGACGGCGCGTAATATATGCGAGCATCGAGGCCTCCGGCTCGTGAACGACGCAACTATACCGCCTACGGTGTGAGAAGGCGCGCCCGGGACGCAGACGCAAGCCACCCGACAGCATCCCTCGAACCGAGACGAGAAGAGGGGCCCCGAAGGGCCCCTCTCTCATTCATCCATCGATCGAGTACTAGGCGTCGGACCGGTACCAGTCTTCGATGTTCCAGGTGTGGCCGGCCTGGGTCGGGTTGTGCTTGAAGCCACCGATCGTGTCTTCCCACACCGCCGCCGTCACGAGCCGCGCATAGAGCGGGTGCATGACCGCATTGTCGGCCAGAATGTTCTCGGCCTCACCGATGAGTGCCGTGAGTTCGACCGGATCGACGGTCGCGTTCATCTCGTCACGAATCACAGCGAAGCGTGTCGTGGCGTCATCGACGTAAGCGCCATCGGCCTCGACGCCCCAGCGGTAGTAGTTCTGGCCGTCCGGTGGCGGAGCCTCCGGATCCCACAGGTCGTGGATACCGACGAGGCCGGACAAGCCGGGAGAACCGACCCATGCCCACTCACCGAAGTCCCAGAGGCCATTGTCCAGCGTCTCACCGAAGAACAGCGTGGAATCCTCAAGCTCGTTTGAGTAGGGGATGCCCGCAGCGGCGAACATGTCGACGAACAGCTCGGAGAGCTTCACACGGGCGTCGTTGTTCGACGTCGTGGAGAACACGAACGAGCACTCCTTGCCGGTCTCTTCGACGGCTGCGGCATAGAGCTCTCCTGCAACCGCGGAGTCGAAGCTGTACTGCGCCCAGGAGTTCTGGGACAACGTCGGGGCGAACGCCGTGACGTAGGAGTCAAGCGGCTCAACCTGGCCGGCGAGGATCTCGTCGACAATCAACCGCTTGTCGATGGCATGACCTGCGGCCTGACGCATCGCGAGGGACTCGGTGCACGAGTTCTCGTTCCTCTTGAAGCGCGCGTCGCCGAACTGGAAGTTCACGTGCTCCCACACCGGACCGGAGAGAACCTCAACGCGGGCGCCTTCGGGTTCGAGGGCCAGCAGCGTCTCGATGATCTCGGTGTTCGGGTCGGGCTGAATGACATCAACTTCACGTGCCTTGAAGGCGTTGATGAGCGCTTCGCTCTCGGGAATGAACTTGAAGATCACGCTGTCGAGATAGGGCAGCTGTTGCCCGGTCGCGGCGTCGGTCTTCCAGTAGTTGTCGTTACGAACGAGCTTGATGAACTCGCCCTTGGCCCACTCGCTGAAGATGAACGGACCACCTGAGGCCCACATCGCTTCGTTCCAGTCGGTCGTGAAGTCCGAGCCTTCGATCGAGTGCTTCGGGAGGATGGGCGAGAAGAGCAGCTCGTAGAGCGCCGTCGGCGCGGCGAGCGTGTACTCGAACGTCTTATCGCCAGCAACGACCGTGTCGAGGTTGATGTCCTCGTACGTTTGCTTGTTGACCGGCAGGTCGGGATCGAGGATCGTCTCGAGGGTGAACATGAAGTCGTCACCACTGATCGGCGTCCCGTCTTCCCAGACCGCTTCGTCCTTGATCTGGTACCGGACGGTCATGGTCCCGTCGTCGTTCACCGTGACGCCGCCATTCACAGTCGTCGGGAGTTCTGTGAGGAGCTCAGGGAGCAATTCGAGCGTATACCCGTCGATCTCGAAGGCGCCCGTCAGATAGCCCTGTCCGACGATCGAGACGATGAAGTTGTCACCGCCGGGAACGAACGGGTTGAGCGTTGGTGGTTCCTGGGAATCTCCGACGATCGCCTCGCCACCGTACGGCTTTCCCGGGTCCGCTTCGGTGGTCGTCGTCGTCGCCGGCGCGGCAGTAGTCGTGGTTTCTACAGCTGTTGTTTCGGTCGCTACGGTCGTCGTGGTTTCATCGGTATCGCCACCGCCATCGCTCGAAGAGCAGGCGGCCGCCACAAGGGCGAAAGCAATAACAAGAACCATCAGAGCGATTGAGCGGCTACGCCACAATCGAGTCATGGTTGCCTCCTTGTATCAGTGCGTTGAGTCCAGGGTGGCTCTCAGTCCCACACGGGACTCAGGCCATGAGCCACGTCAACCAGAGTGTGGCAACAGCGAACAGAATGGCCATCACCACCGTGAGACGATCGAGATTCCTCTCGACCACCGTTGAACCGGTGATGTTCCCGCTGCTCATTCCACCTCCGAACATGTCGGAGACCCCACCGCCTCGACCCGCGTGAAGCAGAATCATGAAGATGAGACCAAGTGAAATCAGCAATTGGATAACGGCGACGAATCCGGTCAGCAACCCAGGAACCCTTTCTTAGTAGCCCGCACAATGGGCGGGCCGTTCGACCGGAAGTATGACGGTCTTGGAGCGCTAGTGCAAACACCATCCTGCCAGGATCTGCCACTAGATGTCGGGCCCTGGTCTACTGATCTACTGCGCTACTGATCTACTCGGCCCCCGCCTGCCTCGCTACGGTCTCCGCGGCTGCTTTCGCGGCTTCCTGGTCGCCGAGGTAGCGGCTCTCGATCGGTCGAAGATCGTTGTCGAGGCGGTAGACGAGCGGGATGCCGGTGGGGATGTTGAGGCTGGTGATCTCGTCGTCGGAGACATCATCGAGATGCTTCACCAATGCCCGAAGACTGTTGCCGTGCGCCGCGACGAGGACCCGCCGCCCGTTCCTGATGTCGGGAACGATGCGGTCGTACCAGTAGGGCAGCATCCGGTCGACGACGTCTGCGAGGCATTCGGTGCCGGGAACAAGTTCGGGCGGCATCCATGCGTAGCGAGCATCGTTGATGGGATGGCGAGCGTCGGTCGGCTCGAGCGCCGGCGGAGGGATGTCGTACGACCGTCGCCACACGTGCACCTGATCAGGACCGTGCTCATCCGACGTCTGCTTCTTGTTGAGTCCCTGGAGCGCCCCGTAGTGGCGTTCGTTCAGGCGCCAACTCTTCTCGACGGGGATCCAGCCGAGACCCATCTCGTCGAGTGCGAGCGCCGCAGTATCGATCGCTCTCCGAAGCAGCGACGTATGTACCACATCGAACGTCAGACCCGCTTCGACCATGAGGCGTCCGGATTCCTTGGCCTCCTCGACTCCACGATCCGAGAGGGCGACATCCGTCCATCCGGTGAATACATTCTCGAGATTCCAGAGACTCTGTCCATGACGCAGCAGAACCAGCGTGTACTCCATGTCAACCCCTTCGCGTGTGCGTGGGGTCAGTCTGGCACGACTCGGTCACCCGTCATCCGGAAGAAGATCCATAGCGGCATCCTGAGTCCGGAGAATGGCCTGGATCTGATTTCGAGGCGTGACTCGTCGACTAGGGGCAACAGTCCTTCGTGCCGAGCGCCGCACTCGCGAATCGCAGCGCCGATGTGCTCCCTCGCGACCGAATCGCCATCGCCGTCTTCAGGCACCACCACGATGACCGACAACGCGACGTGAGCCGATTCGAGGTTGGCGTCCACCTCAACCTCGGCCGTTGCCTCGTTGCCTCGAAACGCGTCGACGACGCGGTCGATGTGTGGCCGCAGCCCCTCGTCGTTGTCCCACGGGATGCGACGAGAGACCGTGAATTCGCTCTCCGCTCGCCAGAGGTTGTCGCTCACACCCAGTAGCGGATCACAGAGGCAAAGGTGTCAGGATCGAGGCTCGCACCGCCGACGAGTCCACCGTCGATGTCCCGCTTCGCCATCAGTCCTGCGACGTTGCCGGGGTTCATGGAACCTCCGTAGAGGATTCGGGTGGACTCTGACGCGTCACCGGCAACGTCGGCGATCGTCTGTCGTATGAACTCCGCCATCGCTCCTGCGTCGTCATCGGATGCCGTTCGTCCGGTGCCGATCGCCCAGATCGGCTCGTAGGCGACGACGAGACCTGCGATCTGTTCGCCGGTGAGTCCTTCGAGACCGGCGCGGACCTGGCCGCCAACCTTCCCCTCGGTGACACCGGACTCGCGTTCTTCTTCGGTCTCTCCTACACAGAGAATGGGAGTCATCTCCGCAGCAAATACCGCCTTGACCTTCCGGTTCACGTCGGCGTCGGTCTCGCCAAACAGTTCACGCCGCTCCGAGTGTCCGACGATCACGTACGAGACCGAGAGTTTGGCGAGCATACCGGGAGAGATCTCCCCCGTGTAGGCGCCCTTGTCTTCCCAGTGAACGTTCTGGGCACCAAGTCGGATCTGCAGGTGGTCGGACTCGATCACGGTCTGAGCGGAACGCAACGCAGTGAACGGCGGACACAGCACGACGTCGACTCGTTGGTAGTCCGCGTAGTCGAGGCGGTAGCTCAGCTTCTGCACCATCTGAATGGTCTCCAGATGTGTGGCATTCATCTTCCAGTTGCCGGCGATCAGGTTCTTGCGCATGTCAGCTCCATTGTTCGAGTACGGCGATGCCCGGCAGGGTCTTTCCTTCGAGCATCTGTAGTCCGGCGCCGCCCCCGCTCGAGACGAACGACACGTCGTGGTCTCTTCCGAGGAGTCGCAACGCGGCCACTGAGTCTCCGCCGCCTACGACGGTGTATCCGCCCGATGAGGCGACCGCTGCAGCTATGCCGGCCGTGCCGGATCGGAAGGCTTCCCACTCGAAGACACCCATCGGGCCGTTCCAGAAGACGCTCGCAGCCTCTTCGATGACACCGCCGAAACGGAGCACTGTCTCCGGTCCGATGTCGAGGCCCATCATGTCGTCGGGAATCGCCGTTCCTAACACGATTCGATGGGTTGCGTCTTCAGCGAATCGATCGGCCACGATCAGGTCGTCGGGGAGCACGATCTTCGACCCTCCCGGGCCGTCGAGTACGGCCTTGACCTCTTCGATCATCGACTCCTCGACGAGCGAGTCTCCGACGGTATAGCCGCCCGCCTTGAGCAGGGTGAAGCACATCCCCCCGCCGACGAGCATGAGATCGACGGTCGGTAGGAGGTGTTTGATGACCTCCAACTTGTCCGACACCTTTGCACCGCCGAGTACGACCACATAGGGTCGGTCCGGTTCACCGAGGAGCCGGGCAAATGCCTTGATTTCTGCTTCGAGGAGACGACCGGCAGCACTGGGCAACCGTTCGGCGACCCCGACGTTCGAGGCGTGGGATCGGTGTGCCGTGCCGAACGCGTCGTTGACGAAGACGTCGGCGAGCGCGGCAAGGCCGTCGGCGACCTCGGGGGTGTTCTTGGACTCCCCCGGTTCGAACCTCGTGTTCTCCAATACGACAACCGATCCGGCTGGCGCCGTCGCGATCGCCAGCGCAGCGTCGGCACCGATGACCGCCGGTGCCTGAACGGTCGGGAAGCCACCCAACTCGCTCAGTCGCTCCGTCACCGGTCGCATGCTGAGCATCGGATCGACACCCTTCGGCCGACCGAGATGGCTGGCGACGATTGGGGCGGCTCCTCGATCGAGAAGTTCCCTGATCGTCGAAAGGCTCGCCGTGATCCGGAAGTCGTCAGCGACGGCGCCCCCGTCGAGCGGGACGTTGAGGTCCGCTCGGACGAGGACGCGTCGCCCTTCGACGTCGAGAGTGTCGAGGGTCGGCAGGGTCACGTCAGGTCAGTTTGCGGACGAGGTCGACAAGTCGCGTCGAGTAACCCATCTCGTTGTCATACCAGCCGAACACCTTCACCATGCTGTCATCAGACACGATGGTTGACAGGGCGTCGAAAATGACCGAGTGTGGATCTCCAACGATGTCGCTGGAGACCAGGGGCTCTTCGCTGTATTTGGGGATCCCCTTGAGTGGACCGTCGGCCGCAATCTTGAACGCTGCATTCACCTTCTCCACGGTGACATCGTCAGCACCAACGGACACGACGAGGTCCGTGATCGACCCATCGGGGACCGGAACACGCAGTGCGGTGCCTTTCAGCTTCCCCGCCATCTCCGGCATCACCTTGCCGACAGCGCTGGCAGCGCCCGTCGACGCGGGGATGATGTTGACGGCGGCGGCGCGTGCACGGCGCGGATCCTTGTGGACGAGATCGAGGATGCTCTGGTCGTTCGTATAGGCGTGCACGGTGGTGAACATGCCCTCGTCAACCTGGAAATTGTCGTTGAGCACCTTGACCATCGGGGCAAGGCAGTTCGTCGTACACGAGGCATTTGAGATGATCTTGTGCTTAGCCGGATCGAGCCCTTCGTCGTTGACACCGAGGACTACCGAATAGTCGGGGTCGCCCATCGGGGCGGAGACGATGACCCACTTGGCTCCGGCCTCGAGGTGCTTCGAAGCGCTCTCATGGGTGCGGAAGATGCCGGTCGCTTCGATGACGACGTCGACGCCGAGTTCACCCCAAGGGAGAGCGGCGGGATCACGCTCTGCGAAGACCTTGATCCGGTCGCCGTCGACAACGAGTTCATCGCCTTCGAGTGCGACTGAGCCGGCGTAGGAGCCATGGACCGAGTCGTGTTTGAGGAGGTACGCAAGCATCGCTGCGTCGGACAGGTCGTTGATTGCGACGATGTCGATTCCGAGAACGTCCTGCTTCAGCTTCGACAGTGTCGACGCAATAGCCGCCGTGTCCGAGAGTTGGGCGCTCGACACCGTCTCTTTCAGATTCGCGAAGATGTCTCCGCCCTTGGCTGCCCGGAGGAAGTTCCGGCCGATCCGACCGAAACCGTTGATGGCTACTCGCATGATGATGTTCCCTAGCGATAGGTGGTTATGTCTGAACGAGTCCCCGGAGAACGGCGCCGAGCCGTGTCGGGTCGTGGCACGGACGCTCGGCGGTCTCGTCGAGCAGGTCCGCGGTCACGAGATCCGCACCGTAGGTCGCGGCGGCCTCTGCATCGATCCCGACCACCTCGAGCGGCGGGTCGACGGACACCGGGGAGTCGGACGCGACGATAGCACTGGGTGGGCGTACACCGGTAAGCCGGATCAGGGCTTCGAGGTGGTCCACGGCATCCATGCCGAGTGTCTCCCCGTCCTGCGTGACGGTGTTAGCGACGTAGACGAGCGGGGCGCTTGACCGGTTGATGGCATCCACGATCCCCGGCACCACCATGGCGGCGATGATCGAGGTATACAGACTCCCCGGCCCGAGCACGATCTGGTCGGCCAGTCCGATCGCAGAAACGGCGCTTTCGCTGATCGGTGCGCCGTGTGGCAGCACCCGCACCGCGCTTACCGTTCCCCGGGCGAGCGACACGTTGACCTGCCCCCGAACCTCTCTGCCGTCGATGTCCGCGACGAGTTCGAGATGCCACGGCGATGCGGGGATCACGGAACCGGTCGCTCCGAGGAGCCGTTCGGACGTTCGAAGGGCTGCTTCGAACGATCCTTCGATGTCGGTGAGCGCTGCGATGATGAGGTTGCCGAGCGAGTGACCGTGAACGTCCGCCCCTTCGAATCGATACTCGAAGAGCCGGCGCCACACCGAGTCGTCGGGTGTCAGAGCGATGAGCGACTTACGGATATCCCCCGGCGGCGGGATGTCGAGATCAGGCGCCAGCCGTCCCGACGAGCCACCGTCGTCGGCAACCGTCACGATCGCATCGATTCGCCCCGCGTAGGAGCGGATGGCACGAAGAGCGCGAGCGAGTCCCTTGCCTCCACCGACCGCCACCACGTGCGGAGCGGGGTGCGTGAAGTCGAGGACGTCGAGAAGCGCGCCCCCCTCAGTGCTGGTGGGCATGACCATCTCCCAGCCCGGCATCCCTGTGGTGCACCGTGACTTGATGGTCGTGCCCACGGAGGTGAACCCCGATCGCCTCGGCCAGGGCAACCGACCGGTGCCGACCTCCCGTGCACCCCACCCCGATCGTCAAGTACGCCTTTCCCTCTCGTTCGTACTCCGGGATCACAAAGTCGAGCAGATCGACGACCTTTTCCAGGAACTCCCCCGCTTCGTCGTGGGAGAAGACGTAGTCGCTCACCGCCGCGTCCATCCCTGTCAACGATCGCAACTCTGGTTGCCAGTGTGGATTGGGCAGGAAACGTGCGTCGAAGAGCAAATCCACGACTCTCGGGACCCCGCGCTTGAACCCGAACGATGTGACGTCGATCTGAATTTGCCGTTCGGGAAGTCCCCGGGCGAATGCGCTTCGTAGGCGATCACCGAGTTGGTGGACGTTGAGATCGGACGTGTCGGCGATGACGTCGGCGAATCCTCGGATCTCGAGCATGTTCGCTCGCTCGAGAGCGATCGCCTCATCGAGGGTCGATGCCGCCACCGGATGCGGGCGCCTCGATTCTTCGAATCGACGGATCAGGACGGCGTCGTCGGCATCGAGGAACAGCACCGTCGTTCGGAGTGCCATCTGGCGGAGCAGCTTGACGGTATCGGAGAGTTGCTCCGCCGTAATGCCACCCCGGGTGTCAACGACGACGGCGATGCGGTCGCGTGACTCGTCTCCGACACCCGACCGCTGCACGAGTTCGATGATCAGGTCTGCGGGCAGGTTGTCGACGACGAAGAACTTCATGTCCTCGAGAACGTCGGCGGCGTGCGACCGTCCGGCGCCGGACATGCCGGTGATGATGACGACGTGTGGTTCGGACCGGACCGTTTCATCCATGGAGGCTCTCCCAGAGTGTTACCGCAACACTATCGGGAAGCGCCTCGGCGAGTTCCTCTTTCGACGCGGCACGGATCTGCTTCACCGATCCGAACCGGCGGATCAGCAGCTTCTTCCGTGCCGGTCCGATGCCGTCGACCTCGTCCAGAACCGAGTCGACCATGCGTTTGCCCCGCAGTTGCCGGTGATAGGTGATGGCGAACCGGTGGGCTTCGTCACGAACGCGTTGGAGCATGTAGAGAGACTCGCGACCCTTCGGGATCGCAATCGGTTCCATCGAATGCGGGAGATACACCTCTTCGAGTCGCTTTGCGAGACCTACCGCCGGGATGTCGAGGTCGAGTTCTTCGAGGACGGCCACTGCCCGACCGAGTTGTCCGGCTCCACCGTCCACCACGATCAGCGACGGCGGATAGGCGAATCGACCGCGCTCCTCGACGGGTAGCTCGCGTTCAACCAGGTAGGCATTCAGACGCCGCCGGATCACTTCCTCCATCGCGGCGAAGTCGTCCTGGCCCTCGATCGTTCGGATCTTGAAGCGGCGGTAGTCGCTCTTCTTGGGGAGACCATCTTCGAAGACGACCATCGAAGCAACGGTGTTCGTACCCTGGATCGTCGAGATGTCGTAGCACTCGATGCGGAGCGGAGGCTCTGGGAGAGCGAGCACCACCTGGAGATCGTTCAGCGCTCGGGCTCTGGCATTGTGATCGGTGTGCCGTCGCAAGCGATGACGATTGAACTCCTGGATCGCGTTCTGGGCTGCGGCCTCCAGGATTCGACGCTTCGCTCCACGCTTGGGGACGCGGAGCGACAAAGCGCCTCCTCGCCGCTCTCGGAGCCATGCCGTCCTCACCTCGACGTCGTCGGGGAGTTCCTCGACAAGTACCTCCCTGGGTGGCCGCTCGTCGCCGTAGAGCTCCGTCAGAAGGATGCCGATCAGCGATGCGGTGTCCACCTCCTCGACGCGGTCCACGATCGTCGTCTTGCGACCGGTGACCCGTCCCCGCCGCACGTTCAGGACCACGAGCGCCGCCTCCAACTCGTCCTCGGCGACGGCGATGACGTCGAAGTCCTCCGGTCGCTCGGTGACAAGCTCTTGGCGCTCCATGGCTTTGCCCACCGAGGTGAGTTGGTCCCGCACCCGAGCCGCCCGTTCGTATTCCTTGGCATTGGCCGCCGCCTGCATCTCCTCCCGAAGCTGTTCCGTGATCTTCTCCGAATTGCCGCTGAAGAACGAAGTCATCCCATCGACAAGCTCGCCGTAGGCATCGGGTTCGATCTCGCCGACGCACGGGCCCGAGCACTTCTCTATGTGGAAGAGGAGGCACGGGCGGCCGGAGGCTTCGTACCGTCGGAACTTGCTGTCGGTGCAGGTCCGGACCGGGAACGTCCTGAGCATCAGATCGAGCGTCTGTCGGATGGCGTATGCCTGGGCGTACGGTCCGAAGTACCGGACCCCCTTGCGACGCTTCCCACGAACGACGGTCGCCCGTGGCCACTCCTGATTCATGGTCAGGGCGAGGTACGGGAAGCTCTTGTCGTCCTTGAGCCGGATGTTGTAGCGGGGCTGATGCTCGTGAACGAGGGAGTACTCCACCATGATCGCGTCCACCTCGGACGGGGTCACGATCCATTCGACAGAGTCCGCACTTTCGACCATCGCCGCCGTCTTGACCTCGACGTCTGCGCCGAAGTAGTTGGCGAGGCGCTTCCTCAGCGACTTCGCCTTCCCGACGTAGAGAACGGCCCCGTGTTGGTCGCGAAAGAGGTACACCCCGGGACCATCGGGTATCTCGGCTGGAGGCGGTCGACGCAGCATCGATCCCGATGCTATCCGCTGCCGGAAGGTTCGGTGTCCCTGTTACGCGGCTGGTGACCGGCGATGAAGAATCGAGTCGAGTGCATCGTGGGATACGTAGACGGCACGTTCACGCAGTGACCGCATCTCGGCTTCGGCCATCCACGCAGGCGGCGTCTCGTAGACATCTACCTCGGGAACGATCGTTCTGACCTCTGACGATGAACGAGCCCGCATGTAGCCCCACACCTGGCCGGTGCCGTATTCGTATGCGACGAGATGGTCTGTCATCGATAGCCTCCGAAGGACGGGTGTATTCCCTTCCCCTATCGGCCGCTGGAGCGTCCAACTTGATTCACCGCCGCCACCGGACCCCCAGGAACCGGGGGATCCCTTCTTGTCCTGCGTAGGAGGGTTCTCGTTCGATTGCCGCGGATCCGAGCGGAGCCTCGACTATCTCTTCGAGGGACCAGCCGGACCGAGCCGCAGTGGTAAGGAGTTCGGCGATCGAACGGTGGTACATGACAACGGTCCCCGGCCCTGCCGGCACGTCACTCGAGCCCACTTCGAGGTAGTTCCCCCATCGCCAGAACACATCGAAGTCGGTATCCATGAACGGCCCCGAACCGGGTGCCGTGAATGCCGGGTGATTGATGATGACAACGAGTGATCCGCCCGACGCCACGATTCGCGAGGTCTCGACGAAGAACCGG
>CAXMQO010000031.1:0-8272 GCA_964195515.1 uncultured Saprospiraceae bacterium
CCGCGTCCGAATCTCCTTCAGGACCTTCTTCAAACGTTCCTCGAAATCACCTCGGTAGCGGGAGCCAGCCACGAGTGCGCCCAGATCGAGGGTGTAGAGATGTTTGCCGGTGAGCGTGTCCGGCACATTGCCGTCGACGATCCGTTGAGCGAGCCCTTCAACGATGGCGGTCTTGCCGACCCCCGGCTCTCCAACGAGCACCGGGTTGTTCTTCGTTCTCCTGGACAGCACCTGCATGACACGATCGATCTCGGTCGCTCGCCCGATCACCGGGTCGAGTTTGCGTTCCCGCGCGAGCTGCGTCATGTTCCGACCGAACTGGTCCAACACGGTCGAACCACTGCTCGATGCACTCGACTCGCTCCGTCCACTCCCACCGGGATGGCCGGCAGATGTCTCTTCCTCACCTTGGACACCCGAGAGAAGTTGTATGACCGTCTGCCGCACCTTGTGGAGCTCGGCACCGAGTTGCTGGAGCACCTGGGCGGCGACGCCCTCCCCTTCTCGAATGAGGCCGAGGAGGATGTGCTCCGTGCCGATGTAGTTGTGACCGAGCTGGAGGGCTTCGCGAAGCGATAGTTCGAGGACCTTCTTTGCCCGTGGCGTGAACGGAATGTGTCCGCTTGGCGCCTGGGAGCCCTGACCGATGATTTCGACGACCTGACTCCGGACGGATTCGAGGCTGATCCCCATGCTCTCAAGGGCGCGAGCGGCGACACCCTCCCCTTCGTGGATGAGGCCGAGGAGGATGTGCTCCGTGCCGATGTAGTTGTGGTTGAGGAGTCGCGCCTCTTCCTGAGCGAGGACAACGACCCTCCGGGCCCTATCGGTAAACCGTTCAAACAAGGCGATACCTCATGATGTAACGACGGCGCCGGGTTCCCCGGGCGCCTCGCCAAGTATAGGGCGAGCTGCCTCGTAGACCCCGGATGTTCGTCCAATGACTCTGCCTCATGCTTCTGCCAACGCCGGGGCTACCATCCCGATTCCCGAAGTCCCTGGAGACCCGTGGATCGCCCCATCCTGAACGATCTCGTCCCCGTTCCCCGCGTGTGGGAGCGTATGGCCGCCGTCGAACGGCGCCTCCTCGAGGTGACCCGTTCCGACGATGTGTTCCTCACCGACATCGCCCAGCATCTTCTCCGCGCTGGTGGAAAGCGATATCGGCCACTCCTCGCACAGGTCGCCGGGGAACTCGGCCCCAACGACGGTGACGGCCCGATCGAGGCCGGGGTATCGGTCGAATTGGTCCACGTCGGTTCCCTCTACCACGACGACGTCATCGACAAAGCCGACTCCCGACGTGGCAAGGTCTCGGTCAACGAGAACTGGTCGAACACGATCGCCATCCTCGCCGGCGATTTCCTGCTCGCACGGGCTTCCGAGGTAGCGGCCCCGCTCGGCGAAGAGGCCGTGGCATTGATCGCGCGCACCTACGCCCGCCTGTGCGAGGGGCAGGTGGCAGAGTTGCGATTCTCCGGAGGGCTCGACCACGGAGCCGACGGATACTTCCAGGTAATCGGCGGCAAGACCGCAAGCCTGATCCGCACATCTGCCCGTCTCGGTGCGATCACAGCATCCGCCACGCCGGACGACATGGAAGCCATCTCGGAATGGGCATGGGAGATGGGTCTCGTCTTCCAGATGACGGACGATGTCCTCGACCTCATCGCCGACGGAGTATTCCTCGGCAAACCGGCCGGTTCCGACATTGGCGAGGGTGTCTACACGTTGCCGGTGCTGTATGCGGCAGATGGTCCCGACGGAGCGGAGATACGTGAACTGCTTGCCGGCGGAGCCCCGACCGATCGGGTTGTGATCGACCAGGTCATCGAACTCACGGTCGCGGGGGGATACGTTGAGATGGTCATCGACGAGGCCATGGAACACATGCGGGCCGCGGAGGAAGCGTCGGATCGCATTCCCGCCAGCGCTCTCACACCGGTGCTACGGAACCTCGATTCCTATCTGCTCGATCGGGTCGCGGCGGCGCGCGCGTGAAGTCAGTAGAGCAGTAGAGCAGTAGCAAGACCGAAACAGGCGTCGCCTCTTGTGTCTTGCTGCCTGTTACTGCTCTGGTCTCATTGTTGGGAACAGGATCACTTCTCTGATGTGTTTTCTGTCGGTGAGAAGCATCACGAGGCGGTCGACACCGATCCCGAGGCCGCCGGTCGGCGGCAAGCCGTACTCGAGGGCAAGCAGGTAGTCCTCGTCGATCGGATGGGCTTCGTCGTCGCCTGCGGCTCGCGCTTCGGCCTGGGCTTCGAAGCGCTCGCGCTGATCGAACGGATCGTTCAACTCCGAGAAAGCGTTCGCGTACTCCGAACCGGCGATGACCAATTCGAACCGTTCCGTGAGACGAGGATCATCGCGGTGCAACCGCGAGAGGGGCGAAACCTCCTTGGGATAGTCCGTCACGAAGGTCGGTTCCCAGATCGTCGACTCCGCACCAGCTTCGTAGATTTCGAAGATGACGCGACCCGCTCCCCATGACGGATCGGCCGCGATCCCGTAGCGGCCGGCGAGCGCGCGCAGCCGGTCGATCGACGTGTCGAGGGATACGTCCTCTCCCACGACCTCCGCGACCAGATCCACGAGCCGCACCCGGCGGAACGGCGGCGTGAGATCGAGCATGCGATCCTGGTAGGAGAGCGTGGATGTGCCGACGGCTGCCTCGGCAACCGAGGCGACGACCTCTTCGATCAGCACCATGATGTCGCCGTAGTCGGCAAATGCTTGATACGCCTCGAGCATCGTGAACTCTGGGTTGTGGGTGGCGTCAATACCTTCATTCCGGAAGATCCGACCGATCTCGAAAACGCGCTCGATCCCCCCAACGACCAGTCGCTTCAGGAACAGTTCGGTTGCGATACGCAGCGAGAGGTCGAGATCGAGCGCGTTGTGATGCGTCTGAAACGGTCGCGCGGTGGCCCCCGTCGCCTGCGTCAACAGCACCGGAGTCTCAACCTCGATGAACCCCCGGTCTTCGAATTGACGCCGCAGCCCGGAGATCACCTTCGCTCGGGTCAGCGCCGTCCTGCGGGACTCCTCGTTCACCATGAGGTCGACATAGCGTCGCCGCGATCTGGCCTCGATGTCTTTCAGCCCGTGCCACTTATCGGGAAGCGGCCGCAGCGCCTTGGACAACAACACGAACGACGAAACACGAACGCTGAGCTCGCCCTTCTTCGTGGCCATGACCTCGCCGGTCGCTCCGACCCAATCCCCCGAGTCGAGGTCGAGGAACCGGGCGAAGTCTTTGTCTCCCAGGACCGCCTTGCTGACAAACAGCTGGATCCGACCGGAGACGTCCTGGAGCACACCGAAGGCGAGTCTGCCCATGTCGCGCACGTTCATGAGTCGTCCGGCGACGGTGACATCAACACCGGTCTCAGACCCGGGATCGATATCGACGAACCGCTCATGAAGGTCTCCGGCGAGGTCGGTGCGATCGAATCGGTACGGGTAGCCGCCGGCTCCCAGTGCTTCCTGATGCTTCGCTATCCGTGCAGCAACGAGCGGATCGTCAAAGGCGACCGGTTTGCCCGCCTTGTCGTCGGTCATTGGTCTTCCTGATTTCGGTCGAAGATGATGCGCAATCCCTCGAGCGTCAGATACTCATCGATGGTCTTGACGTTGCTGCAGTGGGGCACGATGGTAGAGGCAAGACCGCCGGTGGCCACTACGGTCACGTCACCACCAACTTCGTTGACGAGCCGCTCGATGATCCCGTCGACGAGACCCGCGTGACCGTAGAGCGCCCCGCTCTGGATCGCCTCTACGGTGCCTTTGCCGATCGGAGACCGCGGTGCGACGAATTCCACTCGTCGGAGTGCCGCCGTTCCCGAGATCAACGCCCTGGTGGAGATCTCAAGACCCGGTGCGATCACGCCGCCGATGTAGGCACCGTCTGAGCCGATCACGTCGAAGTTCGTCGATGTCCCGAAATCCACGACGATGGATGGGCTCCCGTAGCGCTCTCGGGCGGCGACCGCGTTGACGATCCGGTCGGCTCCAACTTCGCGGGGATTGTCGATGAGGATCGACATGCCAGTCCGGATTCCCGGGCCGACGACCAGGATTGCGCCATGCGAGAGTGCCGGCGCAACACTGCGCATCGTCGCGGTCACCGACGGCACCACACTCGATACTGCAACACCTCCGATATCGCTCGGCGTGAAGCCGTCGAGGGCAAGGACACCCAACAGCTCCCATCGCATCTCGTCGGTGGTCTGCTCCTTCGTGGAGAATCGCCAATGGCCGACGAGTTCGTCGTCTCGGAACAGTCCAACTGCGACCTGGGTGTTTCCTACGTCGATAGCGAGCAGCATCAGGCCTCCCCGTAGAGGATCGAAGGTACGTCAAGACGGATGCCCAGGTCGGGGACCCATCCGGCATCAGTCCAATCGATGTGGACATTGTCGAGCAGCCGCGTCCTCCCGATCCTTGCGGCGACGGCGAGGAAGGCCGGTCGGTCGACGTCGGTCAGTGACGACGCCGTCTCCTGGTCTGCCAGTGTTGCGTAGTCGAGGTCGATGCCCGGCTCTTCGTTCACGGGTGCGGCCGCGATCCGTTCGAGTTGCCTGCCGGACCGCTCCCCTGCCAAGACGGCGTCGGCAGCGGCAGCAACTCCTCTGCTGATCGAGCGAGCCGCGGTGCGTCCAGCCGGATCCAGGTAGGTGTTGCGAGACGACAGGGCGAGACCGTCGAACTCTCGCACGATGGGCTCCCCAACGATCACGGTCCGGAATGACAGATCAGCCGTCATACGACGGACGGTAACGAGTTGTTGGGCGTCCTTCCTGCCGAAGTAGGCCCGATTGGGCGCGACGCCGGCGAAGAGCTTGGCGACGACGGTAGCGACACCATCGAAGTGCCCCGGCCGGAGTCCGCCTTCCATTCCCTCCGTGACGAGGGCGACCGTGACCGTCGTGAGCGACTCACCCGCGTACATCTCCGCGAGTTGTGGAGCGAACAAGACGTCGGCTCCGGCTGCAGCGACCATCGCTGCGTCGCGTTCGAGATCGCGGGGGTATGAGGCGAGGTCCTCGTTTGGTCCGAACTGGAGCGGGTTGACGAAAAGGCTGACGGTGACCGTATCGCACTCGCGTCGTGCCGCATCGACGAGGCTGATGTGCCCTTCGTGAAGGTACCCCATCGTCGGGACGAGGCCGACGCAGCCCAAACCTAACGCCCTGGTCTCCGCGAACGTCCGGACCGTCTTCATTCCTCGCCGTCCTCGCTGAACGAGCCAACAACGGCCGCCGTCGCGTCCACCATCGACTCGAATGCGGCCGCGAGATCCGGTGTCGTCTCGCGGACCGCATTGATCTGAAGGCTCACGGTTCCTGTGTCGCCGCGAGCGATTGGACCGGTCAGCGACGTCTGCGGGCCGAATTCGAAGGTGTTGGCAACGATCGCCTCAACGAGCGGGCGAGCAGCATCGAAAGGCACGCCGGTCGCCTCGAACAGTCGTTGGGCAATGGCAAGTGCCGAGATCGGAAAGTTCGCAGCGGCGGCAGCGGCAGCGTGATATGCCGCCCGGTCGTCATCGCGGAGCTCGAACGGGTGGAGGCCGATGGTCCCGGCGAGATCGTAGAGCGTCGATCGCAGCGGCTCGTCCGCCGTCACGGCCACCCACGCTCCGACGAGCCTCCGAGCTCCCAACTCCGGCGTCGGCATCGTCTGGAGCGGATGGAAGGACCCGATCGCGACGTCGTGGACACCGAACGATCTCAATGCCGAAACCGGAGTTGCTCCCGAGAGATGGACGGCGCTCGCCGCGGCATTCCTTGCGACGGGCGCGACCACGTCGGCGACCGCCTCGATGGCATGGTCGCTCACGGCGATGATCACGAGGTCGACCGGCGGAATCGGCTCGCCGATGGCGAGCGGAACGGCATCGAAACGTCGAGCTACGGCGATGGCCTGCTCGGTATCTCGGGCAGCAACGGCGACTACGTCGTGGCCGGCACCGTTCGCTGCGATGGCGATGGATTGGCCCGCCCGCCCGGGCCCGACAATGGCGATGCGCATATGGTTCCGATCCTCCCGGTATCGGTCCTGCTCAGGTGATGGACTGTGTGGGCACCGCCAACGTACTACGTCGTGGCTGGTTCGGCGCGTTTGAGCGCGACGTCTATGGGCTTCAGTTGCTGGCTGCCAACGGTGTCCGAAGCCGCTGTGATGGCCGATCCGTCGGGCATCCTGGCATCCGGCCAGATCTCAAGGAGGGGTTCGAGCACGAATCTGCGGTGGCGCATCTGCGGGTGCGGCACGGTGAGACCGGGTTCGTCGATCTCCCTGCGACCGAAGAGAATCAGGTCGAGGTCGAGTGTCCTCGGCCCCCACCGCTCGTGGCGCACTCGGCCACGCGCTCTCTCTATCAACAAGAGCTCGCGAAGCAGACCGGTCGGTGTGCGAGCCGTGTCAATGAGGACCACAGCGTTGAGAAACGGGCCCTGTTCCGGCCCACCGATCGGAGCGGTCTCGTAGACCGACGAGATGCCCGCAAGAGCCCCGATTGCAGTGAGACCATCGAGTGCCGCGCTCAGGTGGCCGAGACGATCACCGAGGTTCGATCCAGTGGCGATCGCACAGCGGCTCACCGTGTGGGAATGAGTCCGCGTCCCTCAGGACCGATGGGACGTCCGAGGATCTCCTGGATCACCGATGTCGCGACGATGGGATCCGCAACGAGATCGCAGTGGACCAGATAACCGGCAAGGAGCCCGGCGACGGTTTCGTCGATGGTGTCTCGGTGCAGGAGCACCGATGCGCCTCGCATGTTCAGTGCGTCGTCCATGGAGTTGAACACACCGGTCACGTTGTTGATCTCGGCCGGTGCCCCTTCGACCGTGTGAACGATGACCCTGAGACCTGCCTCCTCATATGCAGCCTTGTTCTGACCTGCAGGGAGGAGGGTGAGAACCGTGTTGATGCCCTTTTCCTTGAGCCACACGATCTCTTCTTCGCGCCGGACCCGCCGATGCTGAAATCCGGATCCGCCGATCCGTTCGGACACTGCGAAGCGACCGGCGATCACCCACCGGAAGCCTCTCGGTTCGAGCCCTGGCACATCTTTCTTGGTCATCAACGACTCCGCACGATAGCGTCGGCTGTTCGCGCAGCGTCGACGGCGCCGCCCACGTCGTGTACCCGTAGGACCGTTACGCCGCTTGCGATCGCCAGCGCGGTCGTCGCCGCTGTGGCGGTGTCGCGATCGTCTGGTGACGAGCGTCGCCCCGCTTGGTCGAGGATCGTTCCGAGGAAGGCCTTGCGCGAGGTACCGACAAGCACCGGACGGCCCTCTCCGATCCGGTCGATGCCGTTGATCAATGAGAGGTTATGTCGAGTTGTTTTACCGAACCCGATGCCGGGGTCGACCACGATCCGCGAAAGGTCGACCCCGGCAGCAGCCGCCGCCTCAGTTCGGCGCCTGAGAAACCCTGCAACGTCCGCGACGACGTCTTCGTACGTTGGGTCGATCTGCATCGTGCGGGGATCTCCGAGCATGTGCATGATCACGACACCAACGCCGGTGTCGGAGCACATCTCGATCATCAACGGATCCGAGAGGCCGCTGACGTCGTTGACGATCTCTGCCCCGGCGTCAATCGCTGCGCCGGCGACCGACGGCTTGCTCGTGTCGACGGAGACGACCAATCCTTCCGCTACAAGCGCTTTGACGACGGGTACGACGCGCGCTCGTTCCTCTGCTGCATCGACCGACGCTGCGCCCGGCCTCGTCGATTCACCGCCCACATCGATCAGATCTGCGCCCATGGCCGCCAACTCGAGGCCCCGGTTGATGGCCGCAGCGGGGTGAAGCCATCGTCCGCCGTCGGAGAAGGAGTCGGGTGTGGTGTTGAGGATTCCCATCACGAGGGTGTGGTCCGCCGTCGTGAGAGATCGCGTACGCAGTTCCCAAGTAATCGGTTCGAACGGCACGGGTCAGGGCGCGGTCCCGGGGCCCGTCCGGGCGGCGGCAACGTCCCCGGTTCTCCCGGCATTCTCGGGTCCCTTGATACGCAGGGCGCCGGATTCGGCGTGCTCCCACTTCGGGACGTCGTGCAACACTCTGATCACGTGGGCGGCGTCGAGCGTTTCGTGCTCCATCAACTCTGCGGCGATCCGGTCCAGGGCATCACGGTGCGTGATGATGATTTGCGTCGCTTCCTCGTGGGCCTGAGTGATGAGCTTTCGGATTTCGTCGTCGATAGCGGCCGCGACCTCGTTCGAGAGGTCCCGTCCTTTGGTGTAGTCACGGCCG
>CAXMQO010000032.1:0-16123 GCA_964195515.1 uncultured Saprospiraceae bacterium
GATGCTCGACCAGGTACTCGATGAGTTCGGGGTCCTCCACCGATCGCACGCCATGTCCGATCCGCTCAGCACCGAGGTCTCTGATGGCACCCCACACGCTCTCGGCACCTGCCTCCTCCCCCGCGTGGGCGGTTAGGCGAAAGCCGGCCTCCCGCGCATCGTCGTACACAGGAGCAAATTGCTCCGGCGGATGCGCACGTTCGAATCCGCCGATTCCGACGCCGATCACGCCGGTCTCTGACGCCACCTCCTTGATCGCGGCGAGAGTCCTGGCTGTTCCATTCGGACCGCGATCACGAACGAGGTCAACAATCAGCGCAACTTCGACGCCGGCCACGCGATCGAGTCCTGCTCGGATCGCTTTGGCGATCCCCTGCGGCTCCAGACCATGCTGGCGGAAGTCGCTCGGAGAGAAGAACGCCTCGACGTAGACGATGTTCTGCTGCACGAGATGGCGGGCGACGGCTTCTGCCGCGAACTCGAAGTCGTCATGGCAGCGGAGAAAGCCGTTCATCCACTCCCATGTCTCCATGAAGTGAGAGAAATCCCGGTAACTGAACCACTCGGCGAACTGCTCCTGGCTCTTGATGATCGGATCTCCGCCGTGGTGCTGGATCAGCTCCCACAACACCGGCACCGGGATCGCACCTTCCAGATGGAAGTGCAGTTCGGCCTTCGGCATTGTCGTCCAATCGCGCATCCGGCCATTCAACCAGATGCCCGAACGTCATGAATGCCGACGCGCGGAACACACGCGCGATGTGACCCTGGTCCCTGGTCGCCCGATGATCCCTTGCGTACGGTACGGCTATTGGAAAGGACGGTAGATGCAGCTCTCGTATGCGCAGGGCCCAACGGATGTTCCGCTCCTCACCGAGACGATCGGCGAGAACCTCGAACACACTACGACTCGATTCCCGGACCGCGACGCGTTGATCGTTCGCCATCAGGGGATTCGCTGTACGTATCGAGAATTCGACGACGCAACCGATCGGCTGGCCAAAGCGTTCTTGCGACTCGGCGTCGAACTCGGCGATCGCGTCGGCATCTGGAGCCCGAACTGTGCAGAGTGGGTCGCTGTTCAATACGCCACGGCGAAGATCGGAGCGATCCTCGTTAACGTGAACCCGGCCTACCGCACGTCCGAGCTCGAATATGTGATCAACCAGTCCGGGTGTCGCTTCCTCATCTCGGCCCCGTCGTATCTGACGTCGGACTACCGCGCCATGATCGAAGCGGTCTCCGACTCCACGCCGGGGCTCGAACGGGCGATCTTTCTCGACTCCCCCGAGTGGAACGAACTCTTCGATGCCGGGGACGACGTTCCGGACGAGGAGCTGTGGCAGCGCGAATCGCTGCTCGATGCCGACCAGCCGATCAACATCCAGTACACGTCGGGTACCACCGGATTCCCGAAGGGTGCGACGCTGACCCATCGCAATATTCTGAACAATGGGTACTTCTGCGGAGAGCGTCTCGGCTACACCGAGTACGACCGGGTCTGCATCCCCGTCCCGTTCTACCACTGCTTCGGAATGGTGATAGGGAATCTTGCCTGCACGACACACGGGGCTGCGATGGTCGTGCCATCACCCGGCTTCGACGGCGGCGCCGTCATCGAAGCCGTGGAGGCGGAGCAGTGCACCAGCCTGTACGGCGTTCCGACGATGTTCATTGCTGTCCTCGAGCACGAGGACCTCGAGACACGGGATGTGTCGACGCTTCGCACGGGCGTGATGGCCGGCGCACCCTGTCCGATCGAAGTTATGAAGCGGGTCATTGCCGATCTGAACATGGCTGAGGTCACGATCGCATACGGCATGACCGAAGTGTCCCCCGTGGCCACTCAGACATTACGCGATGACCCCATCGAACGACGGGTCTCCACGGTCGGCGTCGCCCATCCCCATGTCGAGATCCGCATCGTGGAACCTGATACCGGAGACGTTGTTCATGCCGGCACGTCCGGCGAATTCTGCACCCGCGGCTACTCGGTCATGCAGGGATATTGGAACGAACCGGAGCGGACGGCAGAGTCGATCGATGGGGACGGCTGGCTGCGATCAGGAGATCTGGCGGTGATGGACGAAGCCGGGTACGTGAAGATTGTCGGCCGCCTGAAGGACATGATCATCCGTGGTGGCGAGAACGTCTATCCGCGGGAGGTCGAAGAGTATCTGTTCACCCACCCCGACGTTGTCGATGCCCAGGTGATCGGAGTCCCCGATGAGCGATTCGGCGAGCAGATCATGGCATGGGTGCAGAAGCGGGAGGGATCGGCCCTGTCCGAAGCCGATCTCATCGAGTTCTGCCAGGGAACGATCGCCCACTTCAAAGTGCCGGAATACGTGCGTTTCACCGGTGAGTACCCGATGACGGTCACGGGCAAGGTACAGAAGTTCAAGCTCCGTGAACTGGCGATCACCGAACTCGGGCTCGAATCGATCGCGGGCACCGAGACCGCTTAACGTCAATCCCCGATTGCGGTCGGCTCCACGACAACGTCCTGGAGGTCGCGAACCGCTGCCGATAGATGTCCGAGCGCCTCGATGTAGTCGGTCTTCGTCGCCCGCCCCGTGCCGATGTCAATCGCGACGTCCTCCGCCGCCGCTTCGAGTCGATACAACGCGTCGCGCAGATGCTCCCAGGTTCGTCGAGTGATGAGGACTTCGTCCGGTCCGAGTTCTCTCCGCCTGGCCTCGCGCCGTGCTTCGTACGCTCGTTGGCGGTGCGACTTCCGGCAGTAACGCTGCGGACGTCCCGGACCCGGGACGACCTCAAACCCTCCCCCACACCAGGCGCAGTGTCGAACCGGTTCTGCCACAGTGATGCAATCCTAAGCGATGCGCCGGCTTCAGCCGGGGATCACGTCTCCCGACGTCCCATCAGAACGAAACTCGCTGCGATCGAACCCATCGACAGGATGATCGTGGAGAGAAGCGACCGCCAGTAGGCGAACTCCCCGCCGGCGATCAGGGTATCGAAGCTCCCGACGAGGTTCGACGGGAGCCACTGATCCACCTGCGGGATCAGGCCGATGATCCCGAACACGATCAGCGCTCCAACCGACATCAGAGCGGCGCCCGGGACACTGCGGACGAACGACGCAGCCAATCCCGTCAGAGCAACCACGAATGCGAGGTACACCGCAAGGAGCATCGAGGCCACGAGTGTCCCTCCGAGCCTTGGTGCGTCGATGAGAAGCGCCGTGCCGACATACGCGACCGCCGTACCGATGACGAACGACGCGATGGCCGCGATCATATTGACCGCGTATCGCGGGGTCAGGATCCGGTGAATGGTTGCTCTGGTGCGCAGGTACACGGCCATCTCCGACTGGGCGTCGAAAGCAAGCGCTGCCGCGGCGACGAACGCGACGGCAAGAATCCCTATTTGAAGTGCGTTCCCGAGATACCCCGCCATCGCCAACTCAGGACTCGGTGGAGGAACCGAAATCTCGACCCCGCCCCCTACCGCTGCGACGATCTCCGGAAGGAATCGCGCCGTGAGGGGGCCCAACACTCCGAACGATGTGAATACGGCGAGCAAGATCCACAGCCGATAGGTTCGAACGAGGCGGAGGATCTCGAGACGCCACAAACTCATCGGGTCACCTCGAGGAAGACGTCTTCCAGACTCCGTTCCAGAGGGGCAACCGAAACAACGGCAACATCGATGCGGGCGAGGCAACGAACCAATTCCCGCTCGATGACGGCCGCACTACCCGCCGACACGATCACGGTGTCTCCGCCACCCGAGACGTCGGTCACCCAATCACACACCTTGAGAGCATCGACAACTCGACCCCCGTTCCCCCGTACCCGGACCCGATACGAGGGAAGACGCGAACTGCCGCGCACGAGTTCCTCGAGCGTTCCCTCGTACGCGATCCGACCCCCGTTGAGAATCCCGATCTCGTCGCACACTTCCTCGACGTCATCAAGGATGTGGCTCGAGAAGACCACCGTCGAGTCACCGCGGAGATCGTTCACCATGTTGAGCACTTCTCTGCGTCCGGCGGGATCCAGAGCGGCCGCCGGTTCGTCGAGGAGGAGCAGCTCCGGATTCCCGACGACTGCAGCGGCCAACCCCAGGCGCTGCAGCATCCCTCGTGAGAACCCGCCGACACGCCGATGGGCGACACTCAGGAGGCCTGTACGGTCGAGAACGGAATCGATGGCGCTCGGGTCGCTCCCTGGCAAAACAAGATTGAGCGACAGGTCGACCACCTCGCGGGCCATCATCCACGGATCGAACTTCGGGGTGTCGGGGAGCACCGCCACGCGAGAGGCGTCGACAGTGAACGAACCTTCGGTCGGTATTCGAAGACCTGCAAGCACTCCCAGAAGTGTCGTCTTGCCTGCACCGTTGGGACCGACGAGTCCGAACACGGACCCGCGGCGCACGAACAAGCTGACGCCGTCAAGCGCGAGCGTCTCGCCGTAGCGTTTGGTGATCTCCGTGGCCTCGACGACGTTGATTCCCATACCGGGAGCGATGTTACCGCTCCGCGGTCTCGCGATCCGCCGTTCGCAAATCGGCTCTCTCCGCTCCCGTTGCAGAGAGAACTTCGAGCGCCAGCTCCTCGAGATCAGCGTCGGAACCTACCGCGTATGCAACCAGCGGTAGGCCGGCCAATCCGTCAACACTGGCAATCGACACTCGCTCGACCAACTCGTCACTCCACACCCACATTTCGACCTCCCGGCACTCAGCACCATCACACCTGCCAACCGTACTGCAGCTGTCAAATGATGCCGACCGGCCGAAACACCGCGGTGTGATTCACTCCTCTATCAGGACCGTGTCCGGCTGATACGTCGACCATGAGAACCAGAAGGTGTCGAGATGCTCGACCCGCTCCAAGCGGGAGCCGTCGAGCGTTCCTGAGATCGCCTCGCCGCTGATGAGCCAGACACTTCCTGTCTCTTCGTCCACGAACTGCTCCCCCTCGGCGATGAAGGTCAAGGAGCGCCCGTCCACGATCCGCGAAAACACACCGACCGAACCCACGTCCCGCCCTTCATCGAGCACGCCCGTGTCGAGGGCGGACGCTTGGCCGGCCTTCCAGAAGATCACCAGATCCTGATCGGCGACGGCGATGTTGGTCGCGGTTGCCTCTCCATTGCTGAGCAAGTTCAGGTCGTAGGCCACCGCTTCGTTCTCCACTGCGATGCCCACGACCCTCTGCTTTGCCAGTCCGCGGTCGTCGAGCGCTCCCCTGAATAGGAATGGCTGGGTGGTGTCGTCATCGTAACCCTCGTACGGGTTCCTGCCGTAATCTCGGCTGAACCCGGTCTCGTTCCAGTCGAGAATCTTCCCCGTCGGGTAGGCGGACCGGAAGTCCCCCCACGCCATCAGCGGAGATCCGATCGCTTCGAGTTGGGTACCCGTGAGGACTCCTACGACGGCCTGCCCGTCGAAATGCGTCCACAGTGACTCGGTAGCGCGATCGTACATAACGAGAGCCGAAGCGAACAGCCTCCCTGAAGTTCCGAACGTCGTCTCGACTCCGTTGATCTCCCGGCGATAGGTGACGGCGGAGTTGCAGAGCGGGCAGTACGTCACCGACACGGGCACACCGCCGACCGTGTCGTTCACGATCTCATGCCAGATCATCGCACGGATCGGATAGGCGCGAGCGTCGCCGTCTATCTCAAGCGCAACCACAGGCTCGGCAGGATCGAGAATCTCCAGGTTGTCAGCGATGTCGAGGAACACGGGGTCATCGATCGGCGGGATACCGTCGGGAGGTGGCCCGCCGGAGATGATCTCCGCGAGGGGCACAAGGGGGTCAGGGAAATCCAGAGAGGCGGGATCGTCCAGAGCAGACGGACCGGTCGGGAGTGCGGAACTCGCCCCGTCCTCGGTCACCGTGGTTGAGGTCGACGCGGTAGTCGGCGAGGTTCTCGTTCCCGTCGCTTCCTCGGCCACGGAATCATCGGTTGACGCTACGCACGCGGCAGCGACGAGTGCTATCGCGGCGAACATCACCAGCATGGTGGTTCGAGTCACGGAGGATTCCTTTCCCTGTTGCTCTATCGAACACCTGCGTAGGGGATAGTGTTCCTCTCTGTCGGCAATCGGACAATGTCACGCGTTTTGCGGCCATCAGTGCGCCGTCGGACGACCCAAGAGCCCGCACCTAGCCGATCCCTCCGGCGAGCAGTCGCGACTCGGGGGATTTGCGCAGCCTGATCATGGCGAGGATCCCGACGAATGGCCCCAATGCCAGCCAGGGAAACGCCCACTGCCATCCGAACCCTTCGGCGAACACCGGCACTCCCCGAATCGTGACCAAGGTGAGAAGGAACCCAAGTCCTGTCTGGAGCGTCAGTGCTGTCCCCCGGCGTTCCTCTCTCGCCGTCTCGGTCACCATTGTTGAAAATTGAGCAGAGTCCGCCACCACCGATGCGCCCCACACCAGGAAGAGGGGCACGATCAGGAAGGGAGAACGCCCGAACACGAGGACCGTGGCGATCGCCGATGCCCCGGAGATTGCCATCGCCACTCCAGCAATGACCGTTCGCCCGAGCCCATCAGCAAGCCGGCCAGCGCCGTAAGGGGCCGGCCCGCCGATCGCGATGATGGCGAACGTCGCGAAGGGAACCCATCCGTCATCCGTGCCGCGCTCGGCTGCGCTCGCCGCGAGGAACGCTGCTGTCCACGTCCACATGGCGTACAGCTCCCACATGTGGCCGAGATATCCATAGGTTGAGAGGCGAACACCACGGTTGCGTACGGCGGCTCCGATATGGTGGAAGGAGAATGGTGACGACGCGACCTCAAACGGCCCATCGGACACCGTGGAGATCATCAGCACAGCTCCCGTGACTGCAAGAATCGACGCACCGATAAGAACGCCGCGCCAATCCAGTCCCACGCCCCGAATGAGATGTGGCCCGGCACTACCGACCGTCAGTGCCCCAACAAGAACACCCAGAGCCATTCCACGACCCTTCTGGAACCACCCCGCCATCGCCTTCATGCCGCTCGGGTAGACCCCGGCGAGGGCAACCCCGGTGACGAAACGCAAACCGTAGGCAAGCGCCACCGTGTCACCCGTCACGAAGATGACGGCCACATTCGATGCGGCCCCAACGAGTGCAGCGAACGTGAAGAGCTTCCGCGCTGCCACCGAGTCGGCCAGTCCGGAAAGCGCTATGGCAAGCGCACCGACGACGAACCCGATCTGTACGGCCAGCGTAAGCCACGATGATTCGCCGACGGAGAGACCCCACTGCTCGCGAAGTTGGGGAGCAACGGCCGCGGCGGAGAACCATAGGGTCAGCACGAGCAACTGAGAGAGGGCGATCCCGATAAGAGCTCGTCGTTGACCGGAGATCGGAATCAGGTCAGTGGAGACGCCGTCATTCATCGGCGGACATCGACGGCTCGGACGACGGTCGTCTGATCCGCTGTGATGCAAGCGTGACGATCAGGGCCGCGCCGACGATCCCGACGAATCCCAGCCCCCAGAGGAGAGGGGCGGATGCGATCGCATTCTGCGCGATCTGGGACAGGTTCTCGATGAAACGAAACGGTCCGCTGTCGCCGAGTGCCTGTGCGCCTGATCGCAAGCTCACAGCCCAGAACCACACGATGTAGGAGCCGGCCGCTATCAGGATGACGCCAGACACTCTGCTGATGTGCCGCGCCGACCCGCGCAACCACGCAACGAGTGACTGCTTTCCGACCGCGATCGTGACGGTGACTGACATCAACACGACGGCCATACCGGCGCCGTACGCCACAAAGGTCGCGATGCCGGACACGAATGAACCGCGCGTCACCTGAGTTGCCACGACGGTCAGGAACACGGGGAGGGTGCATGACAGGGAGGCTACGGCGTAGGAGATCCCAAAGAGGAACACCGATCGGTAGCCCCGCCCGGATGCCGCTCTACTCGCCTTCGGGAGTCCCACGTTCAACTCGTAGCCACGTACGAGAGCAACGCCGAGTGCGATGACCGCCAATCCGACCACGATCGCCACCCACGGGATCAGGTCGATCACGACCCGGAACCCAGCCGTGATCAGAATGGCGGCCAGTCCGAAGACGAGCAGAAAGCCGGCCGACACGATCACCCCGATCACAAGCGCTGCGCGCAATGCAGCAATGCGACTGCGGTCTTCCTCCTCGATTCCCATGAAGTAGGACAAGTAGGCGGGGAGCATCGCGAATCCGCAAGGGTTCACGGTGGCGACCAATCCTGCCGCGAACGCCAGGGCGAGCGGCGCGTCGATCATGCCGCGAACGTCTCTTCGATCATGTCGAGCAGCTGACTCTCGGTCAGAGGGCCGTTGTGCTGTTCGACGACACGCCCGTCCGCGTCGATGAACACCGTGAAGGGCATCCCGATGCCACCGAACTCCAGATAGAGATCGCCGAGCGGATCGTCGCCGAGGTCGAACAGAACCCCGGTCTCTTCGATGAGGCGGAGAGCGTCGGCTCGATCGTCTTGGATATTCAGACCGAGGAAGGCCACGTCGTCGCCCAAACGCTTCTGTGCAGGCTTGAACGCTGCCGCCATTTCGGCAACACAAGACGGACACCAGGACGCCCAGAAGTTCACAACCAGGGGCTTCCCCAGGTAGTCGGCGAAGGTGCCGGACGTTCCATCGAACATCGCGAACTCGGAGTCGGGTGCCAACTCGCGTTCGTCGACGGCGCCCGTCGTGATCGGTGGCTCGTCAGCCAGCGGGGTATCTGCATGTGCGTCGAACCCGGAGCACGCCGCGGTGACCAGAGCGAGAGCCAGTCCAAGTGAAGCGAGAGTGAGCTTTGTCATAGACCGTGGAACGCTCACCATCGCATCCAACCCACGAGAAGGTCGCCTTCCCGACGATTCGTACAGGCTTCGGTTCCGTGTCCGCGGAGACAGACGGTGCCGTCACACCACAGGCACGGCGAGCGCCGGTACGGGAGAGAGAGACGGGATCGGTGACATTCCGGGACGAAGGTCCCAGCAGTGAAGGGTCCCATGCCCCTACGGCTGACGGGCAATCGGTGCTTCGATAGGGAGGATGCACGAACAGCACGTTCAGCTCTACAAGGCGGTGGGGGTCCCCTTCGCTGTCGTTCGCCGGTTCCTCACGGATCAGTCGCTCCCTGCGCTGGATGCACCCCGCAGAATCGGCGTGGACTGGATGCACGAGGGAGACACCCACCTCGACCTCGATGTCGCCGGACTTCACCTCGTCAAAGATGTCTGTTTTCGGGTGACCGAGTTTGCGGACCTACCGAGTCCGTTGCCCATGGGGCGCATCCAGCTCTCGTGGGAACCCGTCGATCACCAGGACATCTATCCAACCGTCACTGCCGATCTCGAGATAGAACCGATCGATGATCGCCGGACGATGGTCTCGCTGCTCGCCTCGTATCAACCGCCGCTCGGCCGTATCGGTGCAGTGGTCGATCGGGTGGCGATGCACCGTCTCGCAGAGTCGGCACTGCGCAGGTTCTTCGAGGGGCTTCTCATAGAGATCAAGACGAACGCAAGAGCCTCGTCCGCGTAGTGCGGCGAAGGTTGCCCGACGCGGCACTCGTTACCCCTCGAGCACGAAGCGGATCCTTCGGAACCCCTTCCCCTTCGACTCCGTCTTCGTAATCCGAATGGATCCGACTTCTCCCGTGGAGTCCACGTGGGTTCCCCCGTCCGCCTGGCGATCGAGCCCGACGATGTCGATCACCCGAATCTCGGTCAACGAGGGAGGCAGGAGGCTCACTTTCGTTCTGATCAGGCTCGGATCCTGGTCGGCTTCGGCGCGGCCGAGGAAGGACACCTCGATCCGCCGGCCCAGGTTGAGTTGGCGGTTGAGTTCCTCCTCGATGGGTTCTCGGTCCTCCGGATCCCACTGAGGTATCTCGAAATCGAGCCGACCCTCACCGGGGTTCATGTTCCCTCCGGTCACCGGGCTCTGGAAGCGACTCCAGACGACGCCGCACATGGCATGCATCGCTGTGTGCGTTCTCATCAGGGTGTAGCGCCGCTCCCAGTCGATCTCGCCATCCACCACGGTACCAACCGGCGGGAGGGCGCCTTCGAGCCAATGCCACACGCCGCGTGAATCCTGGGTCACGCGAGCGACTTCGAGACGGTCATCGCCGATGACGAGCTCTCCTACGTCGTGCGGCTGGCCTCCCCCACCGGGATAGAACACCGTCCGGTCGAGGAGGATGCGGCCGTCGTCCCGGTCGACCTCAACGACCCTTGCCTCCATCGCGCGTTCGTATGCCTTGGTTGAGTAGATACGCTCTGTCATCGATCCTCCCTGTCTGAGGACCATACCCGGTCGCACGGCCCGGTCCGATACAACGGTGTTGCGCCGCTACGGTGCAACCACTCACCAAGGAGGCCACGTTGAGTCGACAACTCCCATACACCGAAGATGAGGAAGCCAACGACCTGCTCGAGAAACAGCCGTTCGCTCTGCTCGTCGGGATTGTGCTCTACCAACAGATCCCGATCGAAACGGCCTTTCTCGGACCCTACCGTTTGCAGGAGCGGCTCGGAGGAGAACTCGACCCTTCACAGATCGCAGGACTGGACCCGGAGTCGTTGGAGGCCGTGTTCAAGGAGAAGCCGGCTATCCATCGATTCCCCGGCAATATGGCGAAGCGTGTCCAGGCAATCTCCCAGTTTGTTGCCGTCGAGTACAACGGAGACACCAGCGCTATCTGGCGGGACGCCATCGACGCGGACGACCTCATGAAGCGACTGACCTCCATGCCCGGGTTCGGCGAGTACAAGGCCCGGATCTACCTCGCCGTCTTGGCACGGCGGTTCGGAATCCGTCCGACCGGCTGGGAGACCTACCTACCGGACTGGCCCAACATTTCCGAGATCGAGACACCCGATGATCGGGTCGACCTCAAGCTCCGGAAGAAGGAATGGAAGGCGAAGCAGAAGTCGTAGGTCGACGACGTCGGGCCGTACTGACAACGAGACTCGGAAACCCGATCATGATGATGATCGCGAAGACGAACCATTGGAGGGCATAGCTGAGATGCGGCCCCTCGCCGATCTCCGGCGGCGGGAGAGGGATAGGGAACGCTCCCTGCGGTGGATCCTGTGCTTCCAGCTGAACATACACACCCGCGAGTCCCGGTCCCCACTGGGGTTCCAGGAGTGCAAGGTCGAGGCGGCCGATGTCGTCGTAGGAACCATCAGGATTCTCCACCCCGGTCGGACCCCGCTCCTCGGAAGCGAGCAGGATGCCGGTGACGACGACCTCCCCATCAGGCGGACGAGCCGTCGGCACGGGCGGTCCCTCACTGTCGATCGGCACCCAGCCGCGGTTGACCGCAACGACGCCTCCGTCCCAGGTGAGCGGTGTAACGACGTTGTGTCCGGAGCGGCTGTTGAGGGTCCGCGCTTGCAGGATGATCTCATCTTCGACACCGTAGATCCCGGCGACGGTCACCCGCCGGTACTCGAGCGCTTCGGGATCGATTACGTTCCCGGCGAGAAGAAGGCCGAGATCAATCGGCTCGGCGGCAGTCCTTGCCTCGACCGTGACATTCAGGGCCCGTCGTTCGTCGAGTCTTCGGAGCTGCCACATCCCAAGGTTCACGAAGAGGATGACCGTGAGGAACGCGATGAGCAGTCCCACGATCCACACGCCCGACTTCAAGAACGCGTATCTGCTGCTCATGCGCTGCTTCCGGCGTCTCTGAGTGAGGACCGAGTGACGCCGTAGTTGAGCCGGTCCACGAGGCGACCATCCTTCAGGTAGCCGTCGCGAGCGATGCCCTCCAGCAAGAATCCTGCTTTCTCTGCCACCCGAGCCGAGGCCGGGTTGTTGAGAAACACTCCGGCTTCAACTCGATGAAGACCGAGATCCCTGAAGCAGTATTCGATGAGTCGTCCAACCGCGATCGGTGCGATGCCGCGTCCCCACCAACGGGGCGCGAGCCACCACCCCATTTCCGCTGAGCCCTTGACGATGTCGCTTCGGGGCTCACAGCCGACACCACCGGCTACGACTCCTGCGACGAGGATGACGAAGTTGGTCGGCGGATCTTCGTTCGTACAGAGGGATATCCATGCATCGGCGTCGTCCTCTGTGTAGGGGTAGGGGAATTGGTCGGTCATGTGGTGAGCGATACGCTCGTCATCGGCGGCCTCGAGGAGGCCGGCCCGATGTGCGACGGTGAAGGGGGCGAGCGCGACGTCAGGATGCTGGGTACGAAGTATCGGACCGCGCTCAATCGGCGTATCGGACTCGTCCGACGCAGCCTCCGGTTCCAACGGGAGATCGGACGGGAATCGCCCGCCACTTCGCCAGTAGACACCCCCGGCCCGGGTCATGATTCCTTCGTCGATGAGGTAACGACGGAGCGCGGCATAGTCGTCGTTGTAGGTTCGGAGTTGCTCGCTCACGGCCTTTTCGTCGTATCGGATCCCTGGCTCGAAGTCTTGGGCAAGTCGTTCGAGCACGATGCGGCGCTTCAATCGATGGGTGGGGATCTCGTTCAATCGATCCCCGGAGAAGAAGGTCAGCAGGACGCTCAGCTCCTCGTCGGACCAATCCCCTGCTGTGATGGCGTCGGAAGCGGCTTCGGGTCTCGGGAGGGTTCCGGCGATGCCGTGCAGACCCTCTTGCACAAGAGCACCGTCGACGGTGATCAGTCCCGCGAGCCTAAGGTCGGCAATCGCTTCGAGCGCGTCTCGCCGCCGGACAGCCATCGCGCCGCTCAGCACATCAGGATTCAGTGATCCTTCGGCGGCTCGGCCAAGAGCGGCCAATCGCACAGGATCGAGACACAGGCGAGCGAATTCTTCGTAGTTCACGTCAGTCGAAGCCGCCGCGAGCCGTGTCGCCGCTCCTGCGCGAGTCCGCAGCGCCGTAGAGCCCGGCGATAGGGTCGAACACAGCCGCCTGCACGCCGCCAAAGTACATCGCCAGGTCCGGGAACCTGCGAGCGGTCATCCCGTCGAGTGAGCGAACGTCGAGTCCGGGTTCGTGGGCGATCATGGGCTTTCCCCCGAACACCTCGACGTGCAACCTCGGGTGAGCCACCGCTTCCCTGAGCGACATTCCGAGATGAAGGAAGTTGAGGAGCACGAGCGCAACCGCGGTAGTGATGCGTGACGCTCCCGGACTGCCGATCGCCAGGATCGAACCATCGGGATGGCGGGCGAGCGTTGGAGCCATGTTGGAGACCAGACGTGTCCCGGGGTTGAGCGTGTGGTAGTCCTGCGACATGAGCTCCACCTCGCCGAGCGAGTTGTTGAGATACATCCCCGTCTCAGGCACAAGAGCTCCCGCGCCGTAGCCCGCGGACAACGTGATGGAGCAGCCGTTGCCGTCGGTATCGGCCGTCGAAGTGTGAACCGTGCTCGGTGACCGCTGAACGGCCGACAGATCCCCGTCATGGGCGCACGCGAGGAGCCGCTCGGCAGCCTCGGCCCTCGTGCCGTAGTCATCGAGTTGCTCGGATCGGTAGCGGAGCACGGCACGCTGGATTCGTGCCATTCGATCGATCTCATCCGGGATCCACCCCTCGAAGGGAGGCGACGAAGCGAGCATGAGAATCGCACTTGAGACAACACCACCGACCGCAGGTGGTGGATTGGTTGCGATCTCCCACTCGTCGAGCTGAAACCGGATTGGCTCTCGAACTTCGACGCGATACGACGCCAAGTCCAGTTCCGTGAGGATTCCTCCTCCCGAGCGAACCGCGGCGGCCATGCGTCGACCGAGTTCCCCTTCGTAAAGGACCGACGCTCCGGCCTCGCCCACCCAACGAAGCGTATCCGCCAGATGGGGAATGTCGATGATGTCCCCCTCGCCCACGGGGCTGCCGTCCGGGCGGTGTGTAATGGAACGGCTCGTCTCGTTCCATCCGAAGACCGAACGGTGTGAATGGTCGAGGTACTCGGCGGAGGCTCCAGAGACAGGGAATCCGGCCTCGATGATTCTCGCTGTCGGCTCAAGGATGGCGCCCCACTCGACCGAGCCGAACCGACGATGTGCCTCGGCGAATGCGGCGAACGCCCCCGGCGTCCCAACCGAACCCCATCCAACGATGGTCCGAGTGTGACCCCCATAGCTCATCTCGACTTCGCGCCCACCCCCGCCGAACTCCCCGACGGGGAGACCGCGACCGGGCATCTCCGCGTAGCCGTCGATCACGATCGGCTCGCCATCGCGAGGCCACACCGTTATGAAACCGCTACCGGCCGGAGCAATGATCCCGATCTCTGTGCACGTCGCAGCGATCGACGCGCCGATAGCGGCATCAACTGCGTTCCCGCCGGCATCTGCGACGGCCGCTCCCGCGGCGGCCGCGAGGCCAGTCGCGGAAGCGATCTGCACTCGTCTCATGCCCATGAAGGCTAGACCGGTGCCGGATCCTCCACCATCAGGCGTTTGAACGAAGCGGCTTCGTCGAGAGTCGATTGGGTCCCGCGCTGGACGTGGTGAGCGACCACCTCGATGCGGCTCCTCCGGCTATGGTCGTCGCTCCAGAATCGACGCTGGACCGAACCGGCGATCCAGATGCGATCGCCGCGTTCGAATCGGGTCGCGTCTTCGTCTGCATCCCAGAGCACGGCGGGCACCACGTCGATCCGCCTGCGCGGCTCCTCCGTTCTCGTTGTCACGAGGTAGCGGACAAGCGTGGAGCCCCCTTCGAAGACCCTGATCTCGGGTGCTGCTGCGAGGCGTCCTGCGATGACGACAAGGTTGAGGTCCATGACATCTCCTCTCGATTCGAGGAGGTGCGGGGTAGTCGACGATATGGGTCGTCTGTGACAGATTCGCGTCAGGAGCCGCGGGCAATCTCCTGATCGAGTTCGTCCAGTCCTGGGAACGAAGGATCGTTGAGCACAATGGCGTCCGCAATCCTGCGAGCTGTGTCGGTGTTGTCGTTGCGAGCCGCGGCGCGTGCTGCGATGTACCAGACGCGAAGGTCGGCTTCTTGCGCATTCGGCCCTACCCGGTCGGGGCCCGTGAGTTCCCAGGCCGCGCCGGCGTCGCCCTCATCGAGTAGATACGATCCGTAGACGACCTTGCCCTCTTTCCAGACTGCGGGTCGGACATCGGCCTTCTGGAGGGTCTCCCACGCTGCCTTGACATCCTTGCCGCGCCCCTTCGCGCGAAGAACGTCCATCTCAATGGGGAGATGCGAAGCATCTCCTGCCATGCGGCGGTAGGCGCGGAGCTCTGCGAGCGCCGTATCCCAGTCGCCGATCCGATAGGCGGAAAGCCCGAGGGTCTCCCGTATGGTCGGGTCTTGGGGGGCAAGGTTCTTGGCGCGCTTCGCGTCTTTGACCGCAGCGTGATAGCGCCCGTCGTTCATCGCGGCAGACGCTTCGCCGAGCGCCTCGAGGGCGGGGGCGATCCGGTCCTTGGGTGTCACGCGAACGAGGGCTTCGACGATCCAGTTGGGCAGATCGACGGCCGCTCCCTGGAGGTCACGCCGACGCTTCGTCTGGTGACCTTCCCAGTCGGCCTTCTCGCCACCCTTCGAAGACCGCCGGTCGTCGTTCCCGTAGGACCGCCCTGATGACCCACCAGAGCCACCATATCCACCCGATCGTCCAGATGAACCCCCAGAATGACCGGAACCACTCGACCGACGAGACGAACCACCCGACGAGCCGCCGGAACGCCCAGACGACCCTCCCGACGAACTGCCGGAACGACCGGAACCACTTGACCGACTGGACGAACTGCCGGAACGCCCTGCTGTGCCCCCAGAACGACCGGAACCACTCGACCGACGAGACGAACCGCCCGACGAACTGCCAGACGAACTACCCGACCGCCCGGATGACCCACCTTTGCCGGACTGGCTTCGGTCGTTCTTCTTGTCGTGGTGACTGCTCATTGTTGTAATACCCCAAAACGGGCTTAGGCCGCCCCATGAAGGGGGCGGCCTAAGCTTAATAGTGTTCGGCGGCGACCTACTCTCCCGGGGCCCTTCGGCCCAAGTACCATCGGCGCAGGCGGGCTTAACTTCCGTGTTCGGAATGGGAACGGGTGGGACCCCGCCGCCATGGCCACCGAAACCTTCTGAGCGCTCTTTGAGCACTCCATAGCGAGTACGAGTTGCCGTCGCGATATTCATAGTCAAGCCCTCGGCCTATTAGTACCGGTCAGCTCCACACATT
>CAXMQO010000033.1:0-4521 GCA_964195515.1 uncultured Saprospiraceae bacterium
TAGGCTGATGTTGCTCATGGGTCTCCCCATGCGGTATCCCCGCTTCTTCATAGCTTTGTTCGTCGCGTTCGGTCTGGCCGCGCATCCAGCGGCAGACGCGTATGCCTCAGAGACCGATTCCCTCCCGGATGCACTTCGGCAGATCGAAACGATGTCCGACATCTCCCAGCGCGCCTCGATCGGCGCAGACCTCGCTCGTCGAGGAGGGATTGTCGATCTGCTCGCCCGGCGAGCCGACCTCAATCACAGCGAGGCAGACCGCCTCCTGGACGCGGTCACACGCCTCGTGGTGGCTGTTGCCGGAGCCGGTGAGCGAGCAGGAGTCCTTGTGAGCCCTGAGATCGACGCGTTGCTCGAGACGGTGTTGAACTTCATCGGATCGACTGATCCAGCGTCTGACCAGGCATTGGCGAAAGCGGACTTCCTCACCGGGCGAGCGATTGCTGCCACGGAGCTCATGGTCGAGGCCGAGAGGACTGCGATGGATGCCTTGATGTCAGTGGAGGCAGTCCCCGTCGCCGGACCGGTCGAGCGGTGGCGGCGCTTTGTCGACCGATATTTCCCTCCGGAGCGGATCGAGGAGGCGCTGTTGATCATCGACTGCGAGTCGAACGGTGACCCGAATGCCCACAATCCGAGGAGCGGCGCCTCGGGTCTCTTCCAATTCCTCGATCGCACATGGTCCCGTGCTTCGGAGCAAGCGGGGTTCCAAGGGGAGTCGCCGTTCTCTCCCGAAGCCAATGTCGCCGCGGCCGCATGGCTGGTCGAGTATTCGCTGGATGCAGGAAACTCGGCGTGGGTGCATTGGACGTGCCGACCGTGATGGGTGCACGAGGCAGAGTGGCCGTGGTCGTCGTTGATCTCTCCGGATGGTGTGTCTACAGCGGGATGTTGCCGTGTTTCCTCGGCGGTGTTGCTTCTCTCTTGTTGCGAAGCATGTCCAGGGTGCGGATCAGAAGGGGTCTCGTCTCGCGAGCCTCGATGACATCATCGATGTAGCCCCTTTCGGCCGCGACGTACGGGTTGTTGAAGCGATCTTCGTAGTCGTCGATCAGGCGCTGGCTCTCGGCTTCCGGATCATCAGCCTCGCGCAACTCCCTGCGATGGATGATGTTCACGGCCCCTTTTGCCCCCATGACGGCGATCTCCGCGGTGGGCCATGCGACTGCGATGTCGGCGCGCACCGCACGGGCGTTCATGACAAGGAACGCACCGCCGTAGGCCTTGCGTGTGATCACCGTCACTCGCGGCACGGTCGCCTCTGAGAACGCATAGAGGAGTTTGGCTCCGTGGCGGATGATGCCTGCGTGTTCCTGTCCGACGCCGGGCATGAAGCCGGGCACGTCGACGAGCGTCACCAGCGGGATGTTGAACGCGTCGCAGAACCGAACGAATCTCGCCCCCTTGGACGATGCGTCGATGTCGAGTGTTCCGGCGAGGACCGCCGGTTGGTTCCCGACGACGCCGATGGTGTATCCATCGAGTCGGGCGAATCCGACGATCAGGTTCGGAGCGAAGTGCTCGTGCACCTGGTAGAACTCTCCATCGTCAACGATCGCCTCGACGACGTCGACCATGTCGTATGGCTGGTTCGGCGAGTCCGGGATGATCGTTGTGAGCAGTTCGTCCATGCGATCGGGACGGTCGAGAGGGGTGAAGAACGGAGCAACCTCCATGTTGTTCTGCGGCAGGAACGAGAGCAGGTAGCGGATCTCCTCCATCGCCGACCGGTCGTCGGGAACGACGAAGTGCGTGACACCGGACCGGGTCGCGTGGGCGTGGGCCCCTCCGAGTTCCTCCATGGTGACGTCTTCACCGGTTACGGCCTTGATGACCTCGGGTCCGGTGATGAAGAGATGGGCCGTTTCCTCGACCTGGAAGACGAAGTCGGTGATCGCCGGCGAGTAGACGGCGCCACCCGCACAGGGTCCCATGATGACCGAGATCTGGGGGATCACCCCCGAGGCTCGAACGTTCCGCTCGAAGATCCGTCCGTACCCGTGCAACGACGCGACACCCTCCTGGATCCTGGCGCCACCAGAGTCCTTAATGGCGATGATCGGCGCTCCGTTGTCCATCGCGAGGTCCATCACCTTGCAGATCTTGTCGGCGACCGCCGCGCCGAGGCTCCCGCCGTACGTGGTGAAGTCCTCCGCGTAGACGAAGACTGTACGTCCGTCGACTTTGCCGTAGCCGGTGACCACGGCATCACCAGAAGGGCGATTGTCTTCGACGCCGAAGCCAGACGCGTGGTGTCGCACGAACATGTCGAGTTCCTGGAACGAGTCCTTGTCGAGGAGTAGGTCGATGCGCTCGCGCGCACAGAGCTTTCCGAGGTCGTGCTGACGATCGACCGCACGCTGGTTCGTTGGCGTGATGGCCTTCTCGCGCAGGATTCGTAGCTTCTTGATGCGGTCTTCGGTGCTCACGGTTCTCCGGGTAGTCTCAAGATCTGACCATCGAGGCGGATGATTGGCTACACGATACGCAGTTGTCGAGCTCGAGTCGGCGGAATCTACGCAGGATGAGGCTCGCGACCGCTACGACCGGCTCACTCCGGTCCTGGTGATCGCCGACCACCAGACCGCGGGGCGGGGCCGGCTGGGCCGCGATTGGCTCGAACCCGATCGCGCCGTCTTCGCGTCGCTCGCCTTCGAGCCGGCCTGGCCCGTTGAGGCCTGGAGTCTGATCCCGCTGGCAGCCGGACTCGCGGCGCGGTCGGCCATCGGCGCGCTCAGCGGCGTCACGGTGGGTCTGCGCTGGCCCAACGACCTCATGGCCGGTGATGGGAAGGTCGGTGGGTTGCTCGCCGAGTCGGGTGATGGGACCGTGGTCGTCGGTTGTGGTATCAATCTGCTGTGGGCGACACCGATCGCGGGTGCCGACGCCCTATTCCAAAACGACCCTGGGCCCCGAGCTACCACCGAACTCGCCACGGGGTGGGTCGATCGATTCCTGGACCACATGGCGCGCCACTCCGATGACTGGGGGATCGACGAGTACCGAAGAGCGTGCGTCACGATCGGCCGATCGGTCTCATACGCGACCGGTTCGGGAATCGCCGTTGCGGTCTCCGACGAAGGTTCGTTGCTCGTAGAGACGTCTGATGGGGTCATCGCCGTACACAGCGGGGAGGTACGACTCCACGACCGGGCTACGCTCCCGCCTGATCGGAGGAACTGATGGGCATCTCGAAAGCAGTGGTTACCGGCGGAGCCGGCTTCATCGGTTCGAACTTGGTGAACCGCCTCATCGACGAGGGTACCGAGGTGCTCGTCGTCGACGATCTCTCGACGGGAATGCTCTCGCGTCTTGCAGACGCTCGCGCACGCGGCCGTCTCCACTTCCATCAGATCGATGTCCGGGCGCCGGAATTGCGTGATGCGTTCATCGGCTTCGCCCCCGAGGTTGTCTTCCATCTCGCCGCCCAGATCGATGTGCGAGCGTCAGTTGCCGATCCGATCACGGACGCAGCGATCAACGTGCTCGGCACGATCAACGTACTTCTCGCCGCTCGAGATGCCGGTGTCGATCGAGTCGTGTTCTCGTCGTCGGGTGGAGCGACGTTCGGAGATACCTCTTCGATCCCAACACGCGAGACCGTCACCAGGAGGCCGGATTCGCCTTACGGCGTATCGAAGAAGATCGTCGACGACTACCTGGACTACTTCAAGAGAACCGCCGCCCTCGACTATGTTTCTCTTGGCTTCGCCAACGTCTACGGACCGGGCCAAGATCCGGCGGGAGAGGCCGGCGTTGTTGCCATCTTCTCCGGAGACCTCCTGGCCGGGCGAACGCCGACAATCTACGGCGATGGACTCCAGACCCGCGACTACGTCTTTGTCGAGGATGTCACCGATGCATGCTGGCGTGCGGCACTTCAGGGCGGAGGTCGTTATCTGAACATCGGGACCGCGGTGGAGACCACCGTCGTCGACCTCTATGACAAGATGGCCAGGATCGTTGGATCATCGGTGCGGCCGAACCACGCCGCACCACGAGCCGGGGAGCAACGTCGATCGGCCCTTGACCCGAAGGCGGCTCAGGAGATCCTGGGATGGGAACCGTGGACGAATCTCGATGACGGTCTAGCCCAGACCATCGATTGGTTCAGAAGGCAGTAGCGAGACGCCAGTAGGAAGTGGCAAGACCCGACGTCTTGTGTCGTGCTACTGATCTACTGTTTCGGTATGCCCGAACTTCCTGAGATCGAGGCGTATCTCCACGCGCTCCGGTCGCGGATCGTGGGAGAGACCCTGGTCGGCGTACGGGTTCGGAGTGTCTCGGTGCTTCGGACATACGACCCGCCGATCGATGCCGCCGCTGATCGGATCGTCCTCAATGCCTGGCGTCTTGGGAAGCGGGTCGTGATGGACCTCGACGACGGTCTCCATCTCGTGGTGCACCTGATGATTGCCGGTCGCCTGAAGTGGCTTCCCCAAGGAGCGATGATTCCGAGTCGGAACGGATTGGCCGCATTCGACTTCGCCGACGGAACGCTGCTCCTCACCGAAGCAGGCT
>CAXMQO010000034.1:0-6606 GCA_964195515.1 uncultured Saprospiraceae bacterium
CTTCGCGATTGCATCCCGTCGGCGGGACGAGGCGATCCCGCCGCGATCGAATTCCTTCGCGCAATCAGTCATCAGTTGAAGGGATCGGGAACCAGTTTCGGCCACCCGGAGATCACGACTCTCGCGAACGTCGTGCTGCATGCTTCCGATGCGGATCTGGTTCAGGCGGCTGAAGCACTCGTTGCCAGCCTCGACAACGTCGTCGGCTCGAATCGTGCCGTACGGCGGATCGTTGTAGTCGACGATGATCCGCTGATTCGCATGGTCGTCACCAGGACGCTGTCGCGACCCGGGCGCGAGTTCCTTGAGGCAGCGTCGATCGGCGTAGCGAGAACGGTGATCGACGGAACCATCGATCTTGTCGTGCTCGACTTCCTTCTTCCCGATGGGAATGGCCGTGAGCTGCTCGAAGTGCTCAAGGCCGATCCATCGACGTCAGGAATCCCGGTTGTTGTCCTCTCAGGCTCGGGTGGCGACGAGCTTCGCGACCAGGTCATGCGAGCCGGTGCCTTCGCCTGCGTCGAGAAACCCTTCGACGCGGACTCGTTTTCCGCATTTATCGGTCAGGTGCTCAGTGTCGACGAGGCGAGTGCTGCGATACCGAACCAGGTCGCCGGCGATCCTCCACCGGCCGATCGCGATGCACGAGCGACCGTATTGGTGGCAGAGGACGACGAACTGGTGGCAGCGCTCATCCGGGATCGACTGCAGCGTGACGGCTATGAAATCCGAGAGCACAGGGATGGCGAGAGTGCCCTTGCCGATGCGCTCGCGTCTCCTCCGGATCTCGCGATCCTTGACGTGATGATGCCAAGGATGAATGGTTTCGAGGTCCTTGGTCGTCTGCGCGAGTCGAGCAAGACGGCCGAGATGCCGGTCATTCTCCTTACCGGAAGGGGGCGCGAGGAAGATGTGGTTCGTGGATTCGCGCTCGGGGCGAGCGACTACATCATCAAGCCGTTCTCTCCGGCCGAACTCGCCGTTCGTGTCCGTCGACACACGACAGCATCATGAATGTTCTGTTGATCGTGATCGTTGCCCTCGCGCTCCTCAACGTCGTCTTCGTAGGTCTGGTGATCCTCCTGCGCGTCGTCAACGGGCGACGCGACAAGCGTCTCGAGGCACGCAGGAGTACCTGGTACCCGAGGCTCATCACGTCGATCTCCGACGGATCGAATCTCGAGGACCTGCGTCGGCAGATTGACCCGGGTGAGCGCCGCGATGTGATCGTAATCGCCTGGAATCTCTCACGCCGGCTCCGCGGCGTCGACCGTGACCGACTCCGTAACTTCGCGGCCCCGCTGCTCGACGAGATCACCCCGGATCTTGAGGCGCGTAGTGCCGAGACCCGGGCGAGATACCTGCAGATGGTGAGCTGTCTCGGCGGAGACGAGTACGAGCCGGCCATCGCCGCCCGCCTCGATGATCCTTCGCAGCTGGTGTCGCTGGTCGCGGCTCGGGCTCTCTGCCAGCCGAACGGAGCGGAATGGTTCGCCGAAGTACTCGCCCGACTTCACCGATACTCCTCGTGGAGCCACGCGCTTACCTCGTCGATGCTGGCGAACGTTGGCATGGACGCTGCCCCTCAGATGCGGGCCTTTGCGGCAGATGACCGGCACTCGGCGAGGGATCGGGCGGCAGTGATTCGCGCGCTCGAGCTGCTGCGGGACGCGGAAGCCGCCGACATCGCGGCCGCGCAACTCACCGACGACGACCCGGATCTCATTGCCGCCTGCCTCCGTCTGCTTGCCGTGGTCGGTCGAAGCGAGCACGCTGTTGCGGTCCGGCCGTTCCTTGCCGATGAGCGATTCTTCGTCCGCGCCGCCGCGATCACGGTTCTTGGCAAGCTGGGCGGCGCGTCGGATGCCGGGATGATCGCGGCACTGGATCATGGTGGGTCACCGTGGGTTGCCATCCGATCGGCTTACGCACTTGCTGATCTGCATGCGACGGATGAGCTCGCGTCGATGGTCGCGGAGGGCGGCCTGGCGGCCGATGCGGCGATCGAAACCTTGTACGGCGGTGCGGCATGAGCGGGCTACTCAACGCCTTCGAAGTCCTGATCCTCACCTATTTTGCCCTGCTCAACGGCACGTACCTCGTTCTGAGCCTGAACGCCTTTCGGAGTCTGAGACGGTATATGGGCCGGCTTGAATCGCTCCAGATCGACGACCTGCTCGCGTCGAGCGGGGGTCTGCCGATCTCTCTGGTCGTCCCCGCCTACAACGAAGCTGCCTCGATCGTTCCGTCGGTTCGATCGCTCCTGACACTCAAGTATGCCGACTACGAGATCGTCGTGGTCAACGACGGATCGAGCGACGGCACACTCTCGGTGCTTCTAGCGGCCTTCGATCTCGAGCCGGTCACCCGTGTCCCGACGAGTCAACTGGCGGCCGCCCCGGTGCACGCCGTCTACCAAGGCGTCCGACACGAGAACCTCACCGTCATCGACAAGGCGAACGGCGGGAAGGCCGACGCCTTGAATGCAGGGCTCAACTACTCGCGGAGAGCGCTGTTCTGCGCCATGGATGCAGACACGATCCTGGAGCCCGATGCGCTCGCACGGGTCGCTCGCCCGTTCCTGGAAGATGCGTCGACCGTCGCGGTCGGTGGGATCGTTCGCATCGCCAACGGTTGCAGCGTCGTCGGCGGTTCGATCGACGATGTTCGCCTTCCGAAGAGCATGTTGGTTCGATTCCAGGTTCTCGAGTATCTGCGAGCCTTCCTTGCGGCCCGCGTCGGATGGAACACCCTTGGCGCGACGCTGATCATCTCGGGAGCATTCGGAGTGTTCAGACGGTCCGTCGTCGCCGATGCCGGCGGGTTCGACGCGGCCACGGTCGGGGAAGACATGGAGTTGATCGTTCGTCTCCACCGCCACTGCCGCGATCAGGGCATCCCGTACCGGATCGAGTTCATTCCGGATCCCGTCGCGTGGACCGAGGCACCCGAGAAGATTGCGGCGCTGGGCCGGCAGCGTGATCGGTGGCAGCGCGGGTTGGTTCAGGTCATCACGCGCCACCGCCGGATGATCGGGAATCCGAAGTACGGGGTTGTCGGGACCATGGCGCTTCCGTACTACGTGGCATTCGAGATGCTCGGCCCCGTTGTCGAAGTCGTGGGCTACGCAGCATTCGTTGCGGCCGTTCTCTTCGGCACGGCATCCGTTGTGTTCGTGATCGGATTCCTCGTCCTCGCGATCTTCTTCGGAACCGCGCTTTCGATCGCCGCCGTCGCACTCGAGGAACTCTCATTCCGGAGGTACCGTCGCTTCAGCGATCTCTTGAAACTGCTGGGCGTGGCCCTGGCCGAGAACTTCGGATACCGACAACTGTCGACCTGGTGGCGTCTCCGCGGCCTCGTGTCCGCCATGCGCCGCGACCATCGGTGGGGAGCCATGGAGCGCCAGGGACTCGAGACCCCAGATCGTGATGCGGGGCCGACGGTCACAGACTCACCAGCGCTCGAGCGATCTGGTTCACGATAATCGGCTGAATCCGCCCGGACGGCGCCGGTCTCGTAGGCGTCGGAGGCAACTCCGCTATTCGGCTATTCGGCTACTTCCCAAGCAGTCCATCATCCGCGAGATCGGCCAGAATCACATCGGCCTCCGGTGTCAGGCGTACCACCGAGGCAGCCCCGGCCCGTCCCAGCGTGCCGGGGAGGACGACGTTCTCGATCTCCTCCGGATCCAGCGTGTGCACCGTGGCGGCGAGCTGGATGAGGTCGCTCGGCGTCAAACTGGTCCATGTGTGGTCGAGCAGAACGCTGACGATCTCGGGGGCATCGACGATGTCGTTCATCTGGAGGACCCGGAGCACTGCCAGCATCACGAGACCCTGATTCGCCGAGCGTGTGAGATCGCCGCCTGCGATATTCTTGCGGGTGCGGGAGTACTCCAGCGTGCGCTGCGGCGTCAGTGTCTGTTCTCCGGCTCTGAAGCCGTCCCACCAAGCCTGGGTTGGTATGGCTCTCGGCAGGTCGATTGGGAGATTGCCGATGCTTCGCATGAGGTCCTCGAACCCCTTGAAGCCTGTCACGACGTAGCCCTCAACCGGCTGATCCCAAGTACTGACGACCTTGTCGACCATGACTTGGGGACCTCGTCCGGCCATCAGGGAAGTGAACTTCATCGAGCCGTACGGTGTCGAGATCCAACTGTCTCTCGGGAAGCCAACGATGGTGCCGTTCCCTTCCGACGGATTCGCGGTGAGCAGGTGGATGCTGTCTGCCCGGAGCCGTTGTTGGTTTTCGCCGGGGCGAGCATCGGACCCGATGACCATGACCATTCGCGGTTCTTCGCCATACCAGGGGGGACCCGCGGCGGGATCGGCGCCGACGATCTGCCATCCGTTGCCCTCATCGGCTGCCAGGAGCACGTCGCCGGTGTCGGTCTCCACGACGGCGATCTCCCCGCCTTCGATCGTTGCCGTGGTACCGCTCACCGAGACCGTGTCCGAAGTTCTCAGGGGGGTAGCCGCGAGGTGTTCGGCAAGTCCCTCGGGGAGCGTAGGTGTTTCGTTGCGGCCGTCTCGTTGCCACGAGAGCACGGTCGCTATGGCGGCGAGCAAGGCCTCCGGCATTTCGCCGTCGACGGTGACGGTTCGGGCCGCCTCGGTGCTGCTCGTGGTGGGAGCCTGCGATGTCGTCGTTGACACGGCCGTTTGTGTCGTGGCGATCGGCGGAGCGGTCGTTGAGGCGGGGGAGGCTTCGGGAGCGGCCGCGGGAGTCGATGTGCACGCCGCGGCGAAGAACACCAGAGCGACGAGGGCGGGGAGCGGAGAGACGAGTCGTTTCACGGACAGGGATCGTACGAGAGACCCGGGTGAAGTTCGCGGACTTGGCGCCGCCGAAGGCGACACGCGACAGGCAACGGGAAGTAGCTCGGCGGTGCGAACCCATCAGCAGCTTCGGTTGGTCGTGCTCCACAGGCGAGTGAGAGAGGGGTAAAGAGGAGTTTCAGCTGCGCAATCTGGACCGGCCCCGCGCGAATCTATAATCACTCTGAAATCCTTCTATCAACCTTGGGAGTTGCCTGTGAATCAACCGGAATTCTGGCTCTACATCGCCATGGCGATGGGTGTTGCCGCTCTGGTCCTTGCCTTCGTCTACGCCCGTCAGGTGACCTCTGCCGATCCCGGCAGCGACCGGATGGTGGAGCTGATGGGTGCCATTCGACAGGGGTCGATGGCGTTCCTGAAGCGCGAGTATCGGGCGATCGCGATCTTCGTCACTCTGATGACGGTGCTGATCACGGTGCTTCTCCCGTGGGGTTGGCCCTGGGGCGGGATCGCTTACGTCTTCGGCGCACTGCTGTCGGCAACGGCCGGTTTCATCGGGATGCGGATCGCGACCGCGGCGAACGCCCGTACCGCTGAGGCTGCTCGCCGCGGCGGCACCGCAGAGGCATTGCCGGTCGCGTTCCGGGGCGGAGCGGTCATGGGTTTCACGGTCGCCGGTCTCGGCCTGCTCGGCTTCTCGCTCGGTATCTTGCTGTTCAAGGAAGTCCTCGAACTCGATGATTGGGTCTCCATCGTCACAGCGATCGGTCTCGGCGGGTCGTCGATCGCCCTGTTCGCACGCGTTGGTGGCGGCATCTACACGAAGGCGGCCGACGTCGGCGCCGACCTCGTTGGGAAGGTCGAAGCGGGGATCCCGGAGGACGATCCGAGGAACCCGGCAACGATCGCCGACAATGTGGGCGACAATGTCGGGGACGTCGCGGGCATGGGCGCCGACCTGTTCGAATCCTATGTCGGATCCCTCATTGCACCGCTCGCGTTCGCGATGCTCGTCTTCGGTGTGGCCGGCGAGGCATTCACGATGCAAGCCGTGTTCTATCCACTGATGATTGCCTCGATCGGAATGCTCGCCTCGATCATCGGTTCGTTCCTCGTCAGGCCCGGAAAGGCCAGCCTCGCAGCCACGCTCGAGCGTGGCACGTGGGCGGCTGCCGGGCTGACCGTCATCGGCGTCGCCGCACTCACGCCGCTGATGTTCGGTGGCGTTGAAGGAGTCAAGAACCCATGGGGCTTCTTCTTCGCCGTTCTCGTCGGCCTGCTCGTCGGAGTCCTGGTCGGACGCATCTCGATGTGGTTCACCTCAGATGAGTACAAAGTTGTGAAGGAGATTGCTCGCCAGACACAGACCGGGCCCGCGACGGTCGTCCTCTCCGGTATCTCCGAGGGCATGAAGTCTGCGGCGTATTCGGTAATCGTTGTCGCCTTCGGCATGGGCGCCGCCTACTGGGCCGGTGACCTGGCCGTGGACGGGGGAGGCATCTACGGCGTGGCGATCGCCGCGATCGGCGTCCTCGCAACGCTCGGAATCACAGTTTCGGTCGATGCCTACGGGCCGATCGCCGACAACGCCGGCGGGATCGCCGAGATGGCGCACCTGCCACCGGAGGTCCGCGAGGCCACCGATGAGCTCGACGCCGTCGGGAACACAACGGCGGCCGTCGCCAAGGGGTTCGCCATCGCATCCGCCGCGGTCACCGCCCTGGCGCTGTTCTTCACGTTCATCCAGTCGGTGAACGTCGAGCTGAAGGCAGCAGGAGAGCCGATTATCGAGCACCTCGACATCCTCAACATCTGGGTGATCGTG
>CAXMQO010000035.1:0-8154 GCA_964195515.1 uncultured Saprospiraceae bacterium
CTCGCGGATTTCTCGATCGGCGCGCGCCCTTTCGGAACGGAGCAGGTCAACCGACCGACCGTGCGCATCGAGTTGCAGGAAGCCGCTGAGACTCCCCCGGCTCGGATCGAACCGCTCCGGACGTTGCCAGATGCGAACGAAGACTTCCTGGGTCACGTCCTCGGCCAACTCCGCCCTGCGGAGCACACCGAACGCAGTGCGATAGACCTTCTGGCCAAAGCGGCGATACGCCTCACTGAGCGCCTCCTCGCGTTGATCGAGCAGCGCCGACCAGAGCGCCCGGTCTTCCGACGACTCGGAGATGCGGCTCGGTGCGGACGATGCAGAGACAGGTGGGATTGCCTCGAAGGGCCGTGCGGCGGTGAGCGTCATGTGTGATCTCCAGTCAGTGTCATTGTTTAGTGCTAAATGACTTAGTGGTAAATATACACACCATCTCGGATACCGCAAGTGGATTTCTTGGATTTCTTCTCGAAGGCGCACGCGACAACCGAATTGGTCCAGGGACGTAGGGTCTTCGGGCCACCAGCTACCGGAGGCTCGCTCACTTCTCAGTCCCCCAACGGATCTAGCGGACAAAGCCAAGCCGACCGCCGGTCTCAGCCCAGGGTCTTGGCGAACCTTCTCAGGTTTCGCTGCCAGATCCACCGGAGGACTGGGACTGCCGGCAGCGCCGCGACGGGACCTCCGAGGTACCAGGGGAACGCGAGGTCCTCGAGCCAAACGAATCTCGTCCCACTCTCGATCGGGAGAAGCGCGAACACGCCGAGGCCGGTGACCAAGCCACGGTGCATCACGCCGATGCTCTCCCCTTCGGACCAGGACCGCACCGCGATCACGTCGTTCATCACGAACGGACCCACACGCGTGCGGACGATCATCTCGGTACCGACCCCGCGCCGTTGCTCGCCGGCGAACTCGATCCGTTCGGCGTCGGCCATCCACTCCGAATGGCGTTCGAGGTAAGAGAGTTCGACCCAGACGTCGGATGGCGGGAGCGGCAGGTCGACCGATGCGACGATAAGGGTCATGACTCGCCACCGGATACCGGCCAACCCTCGGGAGGCACCCAACCCGTCGCGTCGCAGAGGAAGGCCCACAAGCGACCAGCCTCAGCGTCGCCCGATTCGGTTCGCTTGAAGCGGTGTTTCGACCGGGGCCGTCGGTCCATCCAGAATTGACCCGAAGATTCGAGTGCACGCGGGTTCGAGGACAACCACACGATCGTATCGGCGCCCTGGTCGGCGTTGCGCAACATCGGGCCCATGATCCGGCGGAACGTCGGCAGCGACGCCGCAATACTCGGCGTGTTCACCCAGCCCGGATGCATCGAGTGCGCGACAACGCCGGTACCCGCGAGGCGTTCGGCCCAGATGTCGGTCAACACGACCTGCGCCCGCTTCGTTCGGGCGTATGCCACGGATCCTCCGTAGCCGTCGGCACTCATCTCGATCCCTGAGACATCGAGTCGTTGGGTATACATGCCCCCGGACGAGACGGTGACGATCCGGGCGGGTGCACTTTGCACCAGTCTCGGGATCAGGAGGTTCGTGAGCAGGAACGTGCTCAGAAGATTCGTCGCGAGGGTCAGTTCGAACCCGTCGACGCTCACCGAACGCTCCGGCACCAGAACGGAGGCATTGTTGACGAGCACGTCGAGCCGCCGCTCCTCCGAAAGGAGTTCATCGGCAAGACGGCGCACCTGCTCGAGCGAAGACAGATCGGCCTGATATCCCGCGACGTCGCCACCCGACGATTCGACCACCTCCGCCACCGCCGCATCGAGCTTCTCCTGGTTGCGTCCGATGAGAACGACCCGCGCCCCGAGCCCCGCCATCTGGTGGGCGGCGGCCAGGCCGATCCCGGAGGTGGCACCGGTGATCACCGCCGTCGCTCCTTCCATCCCGGCCATGTCCGCATCCCAGCCACGCGAGCGCAGGCGGTACCCGACGTTCGTGAAACTGCCGACGATCGATGCCTCGAGGATGTCGTCCGTGTTCGGAGCCATCAGCCGCCGTCTTCTGCTGACAGTTCGCGCAGACGACGGTCGAGGCCCTCGGCCCCCCCGTCAACGATCCTGCGGAAAGTTCTGCCGAGGAACGGCACGGCGAGCCGGTAGATCCCCTTCATCCGAATGTCGGCTTGGTACTCGACCGAGGTTCCTTGCGCGGTCGGACGGAACGAGATGCGATCCACCGTGAAGCTTCGGTCGCCGTCGCCCTCAAGGACGACTCGCCGAGGCGGGTCCCATTCCGTGATGCGATACACCATTGACAGGGGCGATCCCCCGTAGCTGAGACCGAGGTCGTATTCGGTCCCAGCCGCTGCCGGACCGGCAGTGATCTTGCGAGCGGAGGTGACGCCAGGATCCCACTCGACGGCGTGCTCGAAATTGGCGACGTAGTCGAATGCCGCCTCCACAGGGAGATCGGTCTCGACGGTTTCGGTGATGACGGGCATCTTGGCCTCCTAGGTTCGTTTCCGTTTGGGTATGATTCGAGACACGCTGAGGTTGTGGATGATGGGACATCCACCAACTAGTCGTGTTTCGAAGTATCTCCGACATGAGCACCACACGCAAGAACATTGCCGTCGTCGGCTCGGGAGTCTCCGGTCTGGGCGCTGCCTGGGCTCTGAGCCAGCGACACAACGTCACCCTCATGGAACGAGACCAACGCTTTGGAGGACACGCGAGAACAATCGACGTATCCATGGGAGAGCGGATGGTTCCGGTCGACACTGGCTTCATCGTCTTCAATCACCGCAACTACCCGAACCTGACCAACCTCCTCGCAAGACTCGACGTAGAGACCGAGGCAACCGACATGTCGTTCTCGGTCAAGAGCGACCGATACGAGTTCGCGGCGACGCCGGGAGCCCTGATCTCGGATCCTCGCCACTTGACCTCCCGACGGACCTGGGCGATCCTGCGCGGCATATACCGCTTCCGCAAGGAGGTCGCGAATCACGAGTCGGTGCCGAATGCCGATTCGATCTTGATCGACTACCTGCGAGACGCCGCCTACCCCGAGCCGTTCATCACCGACTACCTCCTTCCCTTGGCCGCGGCGGTGTGGTCCGGAGCCGGCACCGACGCCGCGTCGATGCCGGTCGGCACCTTCCTACACTTCCTTGCCAATCACGGCCTCTTCGAGTTGGAGCGGCCGCGCTGGCGCACGATCTCGGGAGGAAGCCGCGAGTACGTCGACCGGATCTCCAAGGAGATCACGGCAACTCGCACCGGTGTCGACGTCACCGCGATCCGGCGAGTTGACGCAGGCGTTGAAGTTGAGACACCCGACGAACGTCTCCAATTCGATGAAGTGGTCATTGCCACTCATGCGCCAGAGGCGACCGAACTCCTCGCCGACGACCTCTCCGACGACGAGCGCAATACCCTCGGAGCGTTCCCCTACGCGCGAAATCGTGCGGTGGTCCATCGTGACCCCACGTTCATGCCGCGCCGCAAAGCGGCATGGTCTGCGTGGAACGCTGTCGGCACCCCTCCTGGGTCGGGGCAGCCCGTCTCCGTCACCTACTGGATGAACCGACTCCAGAATCTTGACGAGCGCCATGACGTGTTCATCACCCTCAATCCAGAGCGCGAACCCGGCCTGATCATTGACGACATCTGGTACGCGCACCCGCAATTCAGCCCTGACACTGACCGAGCCCAACGGCGACTCCCTGCGATCCAGGGACGCGGCGGCGTCTGGTACGCTGGAGCGTGGACTGGGTACGGCTTCCACGAGGACGGGCTGCAGTCAGGACTGACGGTTGCCGCCGCTCTCGGCTCGCCCGCTCCGTGGCACAACGACATTGTGCCGGCCTCACCGGCGGCAATTCATAGCGCACCGGCAACCACATGGGATCACACATGACCGCGGTCACGAACTCCGCCATCTACGAGGGAACCACGACCCACGTTCGGCGCAAACCGTTCGAACATCGCCTCCAATACGGCCTCTTCTCACTCCTGATCGATCTCGACGAACTCGACGAACTCGCACGTATGCGGTTCTTCTCGCACAATCGGACGAACCTGATCAGCTTCTTCGACAAGGACCACGGGGCCCGCGACGGCGGTGACCTGCGGACGTGGATCGCCGCCGAGCTGAAAAAGGCCGGCTTCGACGAAACCCCGGGCCGGATTCGATTGCTCTGTCTTCCCCGAATCGCCGGGTACGAGTTCAACCCCTTGACTGTTTGGTTCATCGATGACACCGCTGGTGACCCTCGCTGGATCCTGTACGAGATCCACAACACGTTCGGCGAAGCCCACTCCCATCTCCTCGAGGTCGATGGCAACGACCATCACCGGCATGGATTCCGCAAGGAGTTCTTCGTGTCCCCGTTCTTCGACGTCGAAGGCGGTTACCGGGTCCGGATCACACAGCCGGGCCGGCGCCTATCCGTTGCGATTACCTACGAAGTGTCAGACGAGAAGGTCTTCATCGCAACGCTTGCGGGTCGACGACGCCCGCTGACGCCGAAGACCCTCCTCGGCGCCACGATTCGCTACCCGTTGGTCACGTTCAAGATCATGGGAGCGATCCATTGGGAGGCTGCGAGGCTTTGGCTCAAGGGTGCCACGTACCGAAAGCGCCCTGCGCCGCCCATCGAATCGGTCTCGTTCTCGCCCGGAGTGACTCCATGACCACCGGTTCAGCGTCCCGAATTGGGCGCACCATCCCCCGTGTGCTCCGCAGCGTCGTGCATACCGGCACGCTGCATGCGGACATCGAAGGCACATCGGTTGACATCGTGGGTTCGAAGCCGGGACTCGAAGCGTCGATCCGCATCGGCGACGCCGATGCGGTGGCGCGTCGCGTCCTGCGCACCGGCGGGGTTGGTTTCGCCGAGGCCTACATCGACGGTCTCTGGGACACACCGGACCTTGCCACCCTCCTCGAATTCGCCGTCGACAACCACGATCGCCGCCGCCACACGGCCGTCTGGGCGACGGCTATGCACACCGCGCGCACCGCATGGGCGCGGCTGCGCGGAGCTACCGGAATGTCCGCTGTCCGAACGATGGTGGAGCACTACGACCTCGGCAACGAGTTCTACGCCGAGTGGCTCGATCCATCGATGAGCTACTCCTCCGGCATCTTCACGAACGGCGCCGATCTCGAAGCGGCGATGCGCACCAAGTACGAACGGATCGCCGATCGGGCGGGAATCCGGCCGGGAGAACGCATCCTCGAGATCGGTTGCGGGTGGGGCGCCATGGCTGAGTACGCCGCCGGGGATTTGGGTTGCACGGTGACGGCGGTAACGATCTCCCCCGAACAACATGCCTACGTTGAACAGCGGATGAAGGAAGCTGGTCTCGAAGATCGCGTCGACATCGTCCTTGCCGACTTCCGAGAGATTCAGGGTGAGTATGACCGCGTCGTCTCGATCGAGATGATCGAGTCGATTGATGAGGAATCGTGGGTCGACCTCTATGAGGTCATTGCCCGCTCGCTCGTTCCGGGCGGTACGGCGGCGCTCCAGGTGATAACCATCGACCACGACCTCCACACCCAGATGATCGGTCGTGACGAGTTCATTCGCTCGTACATCTTCCCTGGTGGTGCACTGCCCTCCCAGAAGATCCTCCGACAACTCGGCAACGAGGCGGGCCTGGAGTGGGTTGGCCTCTCAACCCACGGAACCAGCTACGCGCGCACTCTGCAGGCGTGGGATCAGCGCTTCGTCGAGGCGTGGCCCGAGATCGTCGGACGATCCGATCGCTTCGACGAGCGGTTCTACCGGATGTGGCGCTATTACCTGGCCTACTGCATCGCGGGGTTCAGGAGTGGACGCATCGATGGTGTTCAGGTGGTCTACCGCAAGCCCGGGGACGCCCTCCCGGCCCCCTTGATCAGTCCCTGACGCCGCGCCCCCGCCCGGTCGTTCAAACTTTGGCGGCGCCAAGCAAGGTTTCGACGACCCCGACGGCTTCGGGTCCGGTCGCGGCCCAGCCGTCGGCGCCGAGGCGGAGTGCGATCCCCTCATCCACGCCTCCCCCGCCGATCACGATCGGAACCGAAGTCACATTGCGAATCGCAGTGAGCGTTTCGCGGAGCGCGTCTTCCTGGCCGAGTGACGTGACACCAACGCCGACGGCCACGAGTCCGTTGGTCTTTGCAACATACGACGCGAACGACTCCGGCGGAAGATAGGCGCCAAGATCGATCACTTCGAACTGCGCCGCCCGGAACAGATCGGTCGCCATGGCCAGCGGCAGCGAATGCAATTCCGTGGCAGTAGACCCGAGCACAACGGTTCCGCGCTTCACGCCGCGCCGCGCCAGACGCGGACCCAGGCGGGCAACGATCCGTGCCGCAACCTCGGATGCGGAGTGCTCGGTTGCGATGTCCATCTCGCCCACCGACCACGACTCGCCGATGCGCTTCATCGACGGGGAGAGCACGGCTGGGTAGGCCTCGGGGATGGTCATGCCTGAGCTGAATGCTGCTTCGAGCACACCCCACGCCCCCGCTTCGTCTGCTGCCAGCAGTCGATTGAAGAACCGATCGGCCCAATCGGCCTCCCCACGCGGAGTACGAGGTTCATCCTCGGCGAGATAGTCGTCGAGGTCGGAACGATCAATCCGCCAGGTTCGACCTTTTCGCTGCGCCGGGAGGATTCCGAGGCGCACGTAGCGGTACGCGGTCATGTAGTGCACACCGAGGATGTCGGCGACCTCGTGCAGGCTCAGCTCATCAGGTTCAGCGTTCTCCATTTAGCAAGAAGATAACAGACATCCCCAGCCGAGAAAAGCTTCATGGCCGTGCCTTACCGCGCTGGTAGCTGTCGGTTTCACGTGGCCCAGCCAAGCATTCGCGAGGCTCGTCATCCGCTTTGCGGGCCTGCTCCGTATAGAGGGTGTCCGCAGAGCGCGGATTTAGCAGTAAGTCTGAAAGGACATCACCACATGAAGAAGCGATTCTCAATCCTCGCTCTCCTGCTGGCGTTCGCCATGGTCGTGGCGGCGTGCAGCAGCGACAGTGACGACACGACCACGACTGAACCCGTCATGGAAGAGCAGTCGGTGCTCGATCTCGCGATCGAAGCAGGCCAGTTCTCAACCCTGATTGCCGCCATCGACGCAGCAGGCCTCGCCGAGACCCTCGAAGGAGAAGGGCCTTTCACGGTTCTCGCTCCAACCGACGCAGCGTTTGAAGCCGCGTTCGAAGCCCTCGGAATCACGGCCGCCGATCTGCTCGCCGACACGGAGACGCTGACGGCAATCTTGACCTATCACGTCCTGCCGCAGGCGGCCGACTCGCAGTTGGTCGCAACCCTCGACGGAAGCTCCGTGCCCACTGTCAACGGCCAGTCGGTTGACATCAACGTCGTCGACGGTCAGATCATGATCAACGAAGCGACCGTGGTCTCAGCGGACCTCATTGCCGACAACGGCATCGTCCACGTCCTCGACGCCGTGCTCCTCCCGCCGGACATTGCTGAAGCGCTTGGCGTTGCGATGGCCGAGGACATGGAAGAGGAGACCACCACCACAACCGAGGCCACCACCACAACCACAGAAGCCATGCAGCCGACGATCGCCGAGATCGTCGCCGAGTTGGCCGCCGGCAACCCGGCCGAGTTCACGGTGTTGCTCGCAGCCCTCGAGACCGCCGGCCTCGTCGATGCGCTCAATGGAGAAGGACCGTTCACGGTCTTCGCCCCAACCGACGCAGCCTTCGGCGCGCTGCTCGAAGAGCTCGGCGTCACCGCCGAAGAGCTCCTGGCCAACCCCGACCTGGCGAACATCCTGCTGTACCACGTGGTCAGCGGTGAGATCAGTGCCGCCGACGTCATCGAAATCGCTCCTGCCGATGTTCCAACCCTCTACGAAGAGAACACGATCTCGATTGCGGTTGTCGACGGCAGCGTCATCATCAACGAGGTGGCGACCGTCGTCACCCCCGACGTGATGGCCAGCAACGGCGTCGTTCACGTCATCGACGCAGTGCTCGTCCCGGCGAGCTGACGAACACCGATGCGGGGCCCCTTTCTCCCGCATCGGCTACAGAAGAGAAGGGGCCGGCACCAGTCAGCCGGTCCCTTCTCCGCGTTCGAGTCCTGTGGTCGCGACCGGACGCCTGCGCCTACGGGGCGAGCGTGCCGGCGAAGACCTGCCACGCGAGAGCGCTCTTG
>CAXMQO010000036.1:0-58959 GCA_964195515.1 uncultured Saprospiraceae bacterium
GTCTGGCCGCGGGCCGAGGAGTTCGGCTTCGACGACGAGATGGATGCATTTGGGCTCCAATTCGGCCATGGGCTCGGTGTAGGCCTCCACGAACGACCGATCATCAGCCGCCTGAACTCCCTCGACGACCCCGTCGAGATCAAGGAGGGCATGGTGTTTGCTCTCGAGACCTATGCGCCAGCGACCGACGGCCGGTCCGCTGCTCGCATCGAAGAAGAGGTGGTCGTCACCGCAGAGGGACCGAAGATCATCACGCTCTTCCCCTGTGAAGAGCTCATGGTTGCCAACGAGTACTAGAGGAAACGAAGGCGTGAACAGCCCGCTGGTTACCACTCAATGGCTCGCGGACCATCTTGATGACCCCACCGTCGTGATCCTCGAGGTGTCCATCGATCCGCTCGCCGAAGCTGACTACCGAGCCGGACATATCCCGGGATCTCACTTCGTATATTGGAAGGACCTGCTCTGGCACGACAGCGACCGGGAATTCCCTTCGCCCGAGGTGCTGGCAGAACGGCTCCGGGCGCTCGGCGTCAACCACGACACGGCGGTCGCTCTGATCGGTGACCCGTTCCAGTTCGGTGCCTATGCGTACTGGGTCATGACGATGTCGGGACAAGAAGACCGCTGCCGCCTCGTGGACGGGGGACGCCGAACCTGGGTGGCCGAGCAGCGTCCGCTCACAACCGACGTCCTTGAGCCATTCGTCGGCGACCTCACTGCCGGTTCCGTTGACTCGAGTCCGCGAATCGGGCGAGATGAGGTCAGGGCGGGTCTCGGCTCCGACGGTCCGCTCCTCATCGACATGCGATCACCTGAGGAGTATCGGGGTGAACGGGTCTCCCCGCCCTGGCTGGCCTTCGATCACGGAGCAGAGCGGCGAGGTCACATCCCAGGAGCACGCAGTTTGTTCATCGACAACCTGCTGACCGACACCGGCACGCTGCTGCCGCCCAACGAACTGAGTGAACGCTTCGAAGCCGTTGGGGTCCGGGATGACATCGACATCGTCACGTACTGCCGCCTGAGCCATCGTGGATCGCTCGCCTGGTTCATCCTGACGCGTTTGCTTGGGGAATCGGACGTGCGGGTGTACGACGGCAGCTGGACCGAGTGGGGAAGTATCGTCGGATTCCCCATCGAACGTTGATTCGTGGTGCCGGGTGTTCCGGCCTTCCACGGTGGATTTGGTCAGAGGCAGATCGCTAAGGTCGGCGTGCTCCCCTCGGAGCGCGCCATTGTCAATCAATCGAGACGACAGGGGACGAGATGGCCAGGTTCGCGAGACTTACCGTGCTCAACTCGATGATCGACGTCGGGTTGGTTCCCGTCTTCCATCATGATGGAGTCGACACAGCGTGCTCCATCGTCGCCGCATTGAGCCGAGGCGGAGCACGCGCCATCGAATTCACGAATCGCGGCGACCACGCCTTCGAGATCTTTTCTGAACTGGAGCGGTACTGCTCGTCCGAACACCCGGACGTGATACTCGGAGCCGGAACCGTCATCGATGAGATCACAGCCGGCACCTACATCAACCTCGGCGCCAACTTCGTCGTAGGTCCCGCGCTCGACCGCCGGGTGGCGGAAGTGTGCAATCGTCGGAAGGTTGCCTATTCACCCGGCTGTGGATCAGCGACGGAGATTACGTTCGCTCACGAGCTTGGCTGCGAAATCGTGAAGGTGTTCCCCGGCGGACTCGTCGGTGGCCCCGCCTTCGTCAAAGCTGTTCGCGGACCATGCCCGTGGGCACTTCTCATGCCAACCGGCGGTGTGGATATCACGCGTGAATCACTGACGGGTTGGTTCGCAGCGGGGGTTCCCTGCGTCGGGATCGGGTCCAAACTCGTGAGCAAGGCACTCGTGGAAGCGGCAGATTGGGAAACCCTCGAGCAGCGCACGGCCGATGTGCTCTCGATCATTTCGAGTCTGCGATAGACGGGATATCGTCGAGTTCGGTCACCCGGAGTAGGAGGCGTGGACATGTCAACGCTGGATCTGAAGAGCCGAGAAGCGTGCCGGTGGGACGCGGTCGCCCTCGGTGAGGTCATGTTGCGGCTCGACCCAGGTTCGGGACGAGTCCGCACGACCCGATCGTTCCAGGTTTGGGAAGGTGGGGGCGAGTACAACGTGGCCCGCGCCTTGCGCAAGTGTTTCGGCCTCCGCACTGCCGTGGTGACCGCACTCGTCGACAACGAAGTCGGTCACCTCGTCGAAGACCTCATGCTGACGGGCGGAGTGGATGTCTCGCACGTGAAATGGGTCCCCTTCGATGGTCTCGGACGTGCGTCGCGTGTTGGGCTCAACTTCACCGAGAAGGGGTACGGAATCAGGTCTGCCTTGGGAACCTCAGATCGAGGGCATACGGCCGCCTCGCAGTTGCGCCCAGGTGACATCGATTGGGAACAGCTCTTCGGTAGCGAGGGTGTCCGGTGGTTCCACACGGGTGGGATCTTCGCCGCGCTGTCCGCCGAGACGCCCGACGTGGTCATTGAAGCCATCACTGCGGCAAGACGATACGGAACGATCGTCTCGTACGATCTCAACTTCAGACCCTCCTTGTGGGAATCACACGGAGGCAATGAGCGGGCTATCGAGGTGAACCGGACGATTGCGCCCATGGTCGACGTCATGATCGGCAACGAGGAGGACTTCACCGCCTCGCTCGGTTTCACCGTCGAAGGTGTGGAGGAATCGTTGTCGAAAATCGACCCAGCCGCATTCGGCCGCATGATGACTGCACTTGTCGAGGAATACCCCAACTTCACGGTGGTGGCGACAACGCTGCGCGACGCCAAGACGGCGACCATCAACGACTGGTCGGCTGTCCTGTACGCCGATGGTGGCCTTCACGTCGCACGGCGGCGAGAGAACCTCGAGATCTACGATCGCGTCGGTGGCGGTGACGGATTTGCTTCCGGCATGGCGTATGCCTTCCTCACCGACCGAACTCCGGCCGAAGCGGTCGAATTCGGAGCGACCCACGGAGCCCTCGCCATGACAACCCCCGGAGACACGTCGATGGTCACCTTGGCGGAGGTTGAGCGCGCAATGGGAGCCTCGGGCGCACGTGTGATCCGGTGAGCGGCCCATTCCCCCAACCACGCCGAACACCCGCGTCCACCACGGATCGCTCGGCCTTCCCGAAGTGAGTCCGGCGATTCGCTAGCCTCCCCGAGCAACTGCATCGCGGCAGGGCAAGGAGAGAATGGCTATGGGTGGGGCAGCGTGGGCCCTCTTTGCCGGCGTGTCCTTCGGCATCTTCCAGGCCGTCAACCGACGGGCCAACCAACTCATCGATCCCTATCGGACCACGTTCGCCCTTCTCTTGGTCGCGGTCGTCGGGCTCGGCATCTTCTCCGCCGCTACCCAGGACCTCGCGCTGCTCTCGTCGGCGCCGGTCTTCGCCCTCCTCGCCTTCGGGGCCGCCGGGGTGATCCACTTCTTCTTCGGCTGGACGTTCCTCAGCCTTAGCCAGCAGCGAATCGGGGCGTCCAACACCGGTGTGGTCACGGCTGCTACACCTCTGATCGGCAGCCTGCTGGCTGTGCTTGTGCTCGACGAGAAGTTGGGTCCTGTTGCGCTGGTGGCGATCGCCCTTGTATCCGCAGGTGTGATCCTGATCGCACGTCGAGCAAGTGGCGGTGGCGATCAACGGCTCACCTATCCGTGGTTTGCCCTCGCTGCCTCGCTGTCGTGGGGTACCAGTCCGCTGTTCATCCGCTGGGGTCTGGAAGGCTTGTCGAGCCCAGTGATCGGCGTCACGATCGGCCTGGCCGCCGCAACCGCGCTGTACGCCGTCGTGCTGGCCTCGGGAAGGGTACCAACCACATCAGGAGTGCCGCCTGAGGTACGCCGCTGGATTCTGATCGGTGGGATCCTCGTAGCGGTGGCGATTGCAGCACAGTGGACAGCGCTCGACCTCGTCGAAGTCAATGTTGTCGTGACACTGCAGCAAGCGGCAACCCCTGTTGTTGTGCTCATAGCCCCGTTCATCGTCGGGACGGTGATCGAGCGGTGGACATGGCGTCTCATTCTCGGCATGGTGGCCGTCATCGCCGGCTCGACCATGGTGATCTGGGCCAACTGAGGCACCAGTTCAACCGACCCTGCGGTGGGTGGTGGGCGCTTGTTGCACCGCCGGAGGGGACGACTACTTGGGCACCTGGGCCACAATCTCCTCGGCGAGCGCCAGCGCGGCGGTAGCGCCGGGAGAGGGGGCGTTGCGGACGGCCACCACTCGATCGGTGCGTGTAACAACGAAGTCACTGAGGAGATCGCCGTTTCTGCTCACTGCTTGGGCCCTCACCCCGGCTCTGGCCGGCGCCAGATCGTCGGACTCAATCGATGGCACATACTTCTGAAGCTCCCGCACATATGCACCCCTGTTCAGGGAGCGCCAGGCTTCGATCGTCCCTCGTCGCCAATGCCGAGCAGCCAACCGCCACATTCCCGGCAGACGCAGGAGTTCGCCAACGTACCTCGCGTCAATGTCGCCCCACCGGTAGCCGTCGCGCGAAAGAGCTAGCAAGGCATTGGGCCCGACGAGCACCTCGCTATGCACGGTTGGGGTGAAGTGGACGCCGAGGAACGGATAACGCGGATCCGGCAACGGGTAGATGAGCCCATTTACGAGTTCCTTCGACGAACCGACGAGATGCATGTACTCGCCACGGAACGGGACGATCGTGGGCTCCAACGCATCGCCGGCTGTTCGGGCCAGCCGATCCGACTGAAGACCGGCGCAGATGATGGCCGATCCAGCCGTGACAGTGATGCCGCCACGGGTCGAGATCTCGACCCGCGATGACGTCGACGTCATGCCGGATACCTCGACGCCGGTGTGCACCGATCCACCCATCGACGTCACATCGTCGCCCATGGCCCCCGCAAGGGCTGCGAAGTCCGTGATCGCCGTCGTCGGGGACCAGATGGCCGCATGGCCGGCCGCGGCCGGCTCTCGCTCCCTGATGCCGGCTCCGTCCAGTACTTCCAGCCCTGGTACGCCGTTGGCCGTAGCGTTGTCGAGAAGGCTCCCGAGCCGATCCGACTCGTGTGGGGAAGTAGCGATCACCAACTTCCCGCACTCCTCGTAGGGGACGTGTTTCTCACGAGCGAAGTCACGAAGCAGCGGGATGGCCCGTTTGGTCAAGGTGGCCTTCTGCGATCCCGGTGGGTAGTAGATGCCGGCGTGGACGACGCCGCTATTCCTACCCGTCTGGTGCATGGCGATCGCGCGTTCCGTCTCGAGAACGACGACGTCGCTGCGGGGGCGCTCGAGGAGGAGTTGGCGCGCTACGGCGAGACCGATGATGCCGCCACCGACTACCACGTAGTCCGCTGTCGCTGACGGCGCGTCGCCACCCGCGGGGTGGTTCTGTTCTGCCTCGGCCTGCGGGGCGGATGAGTTCATCATGTCATGGTAGGAGCGATCGCCGGCGACGTCCTGCGGCAGCAAGAATCCCTGTCTCGGAGTCCGCGTCGACGTGATTGCCACCGGGGTATGCTCCACCATCAAACGATTGCGACGCCCTGCACATGGGCGATTCTGGAGATTCACATGGAAGCTGGGTACTCGCACACGATCGGTTGGATCGGCGCCGGCCGAATGGGCTCAGCGCTGATCAAGCGACTGCTCGCAAACGGCTGCGACGTGTCCGTGTACAACCGAACCAGGGCCAAGGCTGAAGCGCTCGTTGAGTTCGGAGCAAAGGTGGTCGACAGCCCGGCCGACCTCGCCGATCGCGACATCGTCTTCACCACGGTGGCCGGCCCCAAAGATGTCATCGAGGTCACGCTCGGCGAGAACGGCGTCTTCTCCCGCGCCGACACCTGTCCGCGCATCATCGTCGACTCCACGACGATCAATCCCGACGCATCGGTGACGCTGCGAGAAGGTGCGGGAAGGCGTGGTGCTGCTGTGGTGGCCGCCCCGGTTAGCGGCAATGCCAAGGTGGTGCGGTCCGGCAGGCTCACCGCGGTGGCTTCCGGCCCGCTCGAGGCCTACGAAGAGGTGCTTCCGTATCTCGACATGTACGGCGAGAAGGTCACCTATGTCGGGACGGGAGACGAGGCTCGGTTGGTCAAGATATGCCACAACCTGCTCCTTGGTGTCGTCACCCAGACGATGGCCGAAATCACAGTGCTCGCTGAGGCCGGCGGAGTCTCGCGTGCCGACTTCCTCGAATTCTTGAACGACAGCGTGATGGGATCGACGTTCTCCCGATACAAGACACCGGCGTTCGTCAACCTCAAGTGGGTGCCCACCTTCACCTGGCACTTGCTGCGCAAGGACTTCGAACTCGGTCTCGAGCAAGGCAGGGCACTTAACGTGCCTCTGCCGACGTCCGCCCTCGCCCATCAGATCGTGGTGGAGGGCATCGCTCGAGGCTGGGGAGACGAAGATTTCGCAGCCCTGCTCGAACTCCAGGCTGCTGCCTCCGGCAGGACACTTGAACCGGAGAACGTCGAAGTGGACGACGGCCTGTCGGGCTGATCCGCCCGCGGTCGTCGCGACCTCAATGGTGCGACGTGCTCACGCTTCGCGCGCCTTGGCTACCCACAACATTTCGACGTTGACGCCCGCGTCCTTCACCAGGTTGTAGACCGGACAGCGGGCTTCGGTTTCCTCCACAACAGCAGCCAGCCTCTCCGGGCTCTCATCGGTGACAACCGTGGCTTGCACGCGAATCGTCTGGAAGTGCGGTCTCACCTCTCGAACGCCCATACGTCCTCTGATATCGATGGTGAACTCCGCTTCGAAATCGATACCGTCGTAGCTGAAGTCCATGTCGTCGGACGTACGGTGAAATGTCACGGACTCACAACCGCAAAGCGCACCGAGCACTGCTTGCAGCGGTGAAGGGCCCTCCCCGGCCCCGCCGTGGGCAATTGGCTCATCGGTGACCATGTGCCCATATTCGCCGTAGTCGTGGACGGCCATCATCGACCCGTCGTTGTAGACCGAAACCGTCTTGCGGCGAATGATGGGCTCCGGCATGTCCTCGGACGTGGTTACGTGGGTCGCCATGTTCCTCCTGCGCTGCCGGTCTACAATCGATTGCGGGAGCCTACCCGATAGCGGCACAACCTTCGGTAGACGGGCTTGGCAGCGTCTCGAACGCGGCGAGTCCTTCCGTCGATCCGCTACGGACGAGAAGACAGAGGGGGGCCATCTGATAGTGAAAGCCATCACACTCAAGGACGTCGCACGCGAAGCCGGTGTCCACATTTCGACGGCCTCACGCGGCCTCAACGAAGAGACACGGTCCGAATTGAGTGTCGAAACCGCCGACCGGGTCATCGCCGCAGCCGAACTCCTCGGATATCAGCCTCACCCCTTCGCCAGAGGTTTGCGGACCAACCGCACGCAGTCGGTGGGTATGGTCGTGCCAGATCTAATCAGCCCGTTCATCCCGCCCATCCTCGCGGGCGCCCAACGCAGTTTGAGCAAGGCCGGGTACTCGCTGCTGATCGGCTCAGACGACGAAGGTTCGCAGCGCACCAAGACCGCGGTGGAGACCTTCCTGGACCGGCGTGTTGATGGGCTGATCGTGGCCAATGCCCGTCTTGACTTCACACCCCCCGAGCCGGTGTTGCTCCACGAGGTGCCGACCGTCCTGGTCGGCCGGTCAGTGGAGAACGAGTCCCTCCCGGCAATCGTGGGCGACGACAAGGCCGCGCTTGCTCTGGTCGTTCGTCACCTCGTGGAGCTAGGGCACACAAGGATCGCACACATCGCAGGCCCGCTCGACATCTCAACCGGCCTCTTCCGGAGGGACGGCTTCATCGACGCAATCGAAGGAGCGGGACTCGCCGCCTCCGACTGCAGGATCTTCGAAGCGGGGTCGTTCCGTTTAGAGGACGGTCACGCCGCGTGTGACCGACTGCTGGATTCGGATGGCGTGATCACCGCGATCGTCGCCGCGAACGATCTCCTTGCGCTCGGCTGCATCGACGCAATCCGAGAACGCGGGCTCAGCATCCCGGGGGATCTCTCGGTCACGGGCTATGACGACATTGCGCTCGTCGATCGACTCGATCCGGCTCTGACCACAATCTCGCTCCCCTACGAAGCGATGGGTGGGGCAGCAGGATGCCTCCTGCTCGACCTGTTGGCCGAAGATGATCGCACCGTCGAGACGTCGTACGAGCCGATGCGCCTGACTCCTTCGCTCGTGGTCCGCTCCTCGACGGGCCCGGTCGGCTCGAGGTAGGCCGGCCGAAACCTCACGCAAGCCCGGACCACAGCAGCCGAACTGCTGCGATGCCTAGCACGACGAGAACGGCGTATTGGAAGGCCTGCACGGACAATCTCCTGCCAACGCGCATGGCGATTGGTGTCACCACGACAACGGGAATACAGGCGATGATCCCAGCGGTGACTCTCGCCTGGTCGTAGCCGCCGAGCGCCGCGAGCGAAGCGATCTGCATCAGCCCGAGGAAGAAGAACGGCGCCGCGACGGCGAATACGAATCCGGAGCGAGCGAGACGGAGGCTGTGGACATAGGTACCGACCACCGGTGCTGAGATTCCAGTGGCGCCGGCCAGCACACCGGCTCCGAACCCGGCCGGCGCCGCGAGACGACGTGCCGTTCGATTGTCGATCTTCCGCTCCGGATTGAGGAAGTACCAGATGATGTACAGCAACATGAAGACACCAAGCAACACAGACATGATCCGGTCATCGATGTTCAACAGGAGCCACACACCCAGCAGCGTCCCGACCACCCCGGTTGCCATCATCGGAACGAGAAACCACCGGATATCAGATGCAGCCGACCGGTTCTCGATCATCAGCCAGAAGTTGGCGAGGGCCGCCGGGATCGCGATCACCGCGACTGCATATTCGACACCCATGAACGACGCCAGAACCGGGATCGCGAGCGGCGGGCCACCGAGGCCGGTAACACCTTTGGCAAAGAACCCAACCGCCACAGCCGCCAACACGAGGAGGATCTCACCAACTTCCATCTACGTCAGAGACGCGGCGACAGAGGATTGGCCGAAACCGAGGTGGGGCACGTCAATCCCAGTTGAGGAACGCAGGTAATCGATTCATCTTTCGAAGTGTCCCGACGACGCCGAGTGGGAAGAACAACAGCACCGCGACCAGCATGGTGCCTTGAATCACGATGTTGAACTCAGTGGCGCCGAAGAAGACGAGCGATAGCTCATTGATGGCGTAGATGAGAACGGCGCCCACGACCGGCCCTGCAACCGTCCCCTTCCCTCCGATGATGGCCATCAACACCATTTGCGCCGAGATCGCAATGGTGAAGAACACCGTCGGCCGGATGAACGCGATTGAGTAGCCGTAGATCGCGCCGGCGACGCCCACCCAGAAGGCACTCATCGCAAATGCGGAGATCTTGTAGAGGCGGGTGGGAACGCCTGCGACCTCGGCCTTCACCTCGTCTTCGGCGATCGCGCGCAGACCCATGCCGAACTTCGAGTGGGCAACTCGATAGGCCGTCCAGACTGCCCCCATCGCAATGAGAAGCATCGCGTAGTAGAACGGCACACGGAGCCACTCTTGTGAGAGTTCCAGAGGGGGAAGCGGAAGCCCTGCGGCACCACCCAGATATTCGAAGTTGTCGGTCATGAGCAGGAACATGAACAGCAGCGCAATCGTCGAGATGATGAAGGCCGGGCCACGGGTGCGCAGTGTGATGAACCCTGCAAGGAAGCCGATTGCCACTGCCACCAGACCGCCGAGGGGAGCGGTCAGGAATGGGCTGACGCCGTGGTAATAGAGCAAGACGCCTGCGACATACCCGCCGACTCCCATGAACACACTGTGACCGAGCGAGATGTAGCCGGCAAATCCGCCAAGGATGTTCCAACTCGAACTCATTGCCACCCACATCAGAACGAGGGCTCCGATGGTCAACACATAGTTATAGGAACTGATCATCGGCCGGAACAACGGCAACGCCAGCAGGGCTACGACCACCGCTGCCAGCACGTACCAGCGATAGCGCGCCGGCCCTGGCGGGCGCTGGACCTCCTTGTGTTCCGGTTCGGGGGCGGAACCGTCGGGACCTACGGCGGCGCGGTCTTCGATCACACTGGGGCCTCCTTGCCGAACAGGCCTTGAGGCCGGACGAGCAGTATCAGGAATAGGGCCAGGTAGAAGGTCATGGGGCCCCACGTCGGCCCTATCTGGTCAACAACAAATGAACTGGCGACACCGAGAACCAGGGCCCCGATGACAGCGCCCTTCATGCTTCCCATGCCGCCCAACACGACCAACGCCAACAGAACCGCAACCCACTGCCAGTGACGGAACGGGAAGAACGGGAAGAGGTAGCTCATCAGCGCGCCGGAAGCGCCCGCGAGCGCCGTCGACAGACCAAAGGAGATAGCAGAAACCCTCCGGACGTTCACTCCGACGATCTGCGCGGCCGCGCGATTCTGCGTGGTCGCCCGGATGGCATACCCCGTGTGGCTGTATCTCAGGAATGCCCAGAGCCCGACCAGCAGCACGATGCTCATCAGGGATGCATAGAACTGGCCCTTCGGGATGAAGAGGATGTCGCCCTGGGGAAGGAACAGACCGTCGACGATGAACGACTCGTTGGCGTATCCCGGCTGCGCCTTTCGGTAGATCCCGGTGAAGACGAACCCCAGGAGACCTTCGACCATGATTGCGATCCCGAACGTGAGCAACACAGTCATCTCGCCGAACTTGGCCGAGCCTTCGATCCTCCGAAACAAGACCTGGTAGACGGCGACGCCGAAGAGGAACATGATCGGCATGACGAACACCACCGATAGCAGCGGATCGATGCCGAGCTTGTCGAACGCGAAGAACGATATGTAGGCAGAAGCAATGATGAACGCTGCATGGGCGAGGTTCACGATCCGCATGACGCCGAACGCCAACGTCAAACCAGCTGCCATCAGGGCGTAGACACCACCGAGCAGGAGTCCGAGGATCGCGACCTGGATCAGATTGGTCATTTCTTGTCTCCCGAACCCGCTGCTTTGCCGAGATAGAGTTCGCGAACACGGGGATCTCCGAGAATGCCGTCCGACGGCCCCTCAAAGCGGACGATGCCCAGATCGAGCACCACACCCCAGTCGGCGAGTTCGAGTCCGCGTTGTGCGTTCTGTTCAACGATCACCACGGTGAGGCCCATGCTCTTCAGCTGCTCGACCTGCGAGAAGATCTGCTGGGCAATCTGGGGCGCCAAACCGAGAGTTGGTTCGTCGAGCATGAGCAGAATAGGATCGATCATGAGGGCGCGACCCATTGCCAGCATCTGCTGCTGACCGCCCGACATCTTGCCAGCGTCCTGGCCTGCTCGCTCCGAAAGGATGGGGAACATCTCGTACACCCGGGCGAGGCGCTCCTTGACGATGGCGCGATCCTTCACGAGGTAGGCACCCATGATCAGGTTCTCACGAACACTCATCTCAGGGAACAACGCCTGATCCTGAGGGACGAAACACACTCCGGCTGCCAGCACCTGGTCGGGTCTCCGGTGTGCCAGCGACTCGCCCCGGAACACGACGTCACCGGATCGCGGATGAAGCAGCCCTGCAATCACCTTGAGTAGCGTTGACTTGCCTGCACCGTTCGGGCCGATGATGCAATAAGATTTGGCCTCTTCGACTTCGAGCGAGAGGCCCTGGAGAATGTTGGGCCCTGATCCGTACCCAGCACTGACGTCGGTGACCTCGAGAATCGGCATGTCAAGCCATCCCTAGATAGGCATCGAGCACGCGGCCATCACTCTGCACCTCTTCCGGTGTCCCATGCGTGAGCACTTCGCCGTGGGCCATGACGATCACAGAATCACTGAGGTCCATGACGAGGTCCATGTTGTGCTCCACGATGAAGAATGTGAGACCCTCCGCGTTGAGCCGCCGGATCCGGTCGACCATGCGCTCCAGCAGCGCAGGATTCACGCCGCCCGCCGGCTCGTCGAGCATGACAAGTCGGGGATTCGACATAAGCACTGCAGAGAACTCCAGGAGTTTGCGCTGTCCGAACGACAACAACTCCGCTTTTGAATAGGCGTACTGTTGGATACCGACGAACTCGAGGAGGCTGAGGGCTCGCTCGGTCTCGGTATCGAGCATTCGCGAACCGAAAGTGCCCCGGAGGTCTTGGGCAGAGGACCCGACCACCATGTTTTCGATCACCGTCATGTCGTCGAGGGCCCTGGTGACCTGAAACGTCCTCCCGATGCCGAGCCGGGTCAGCTTGTGCGGCATCTTCTTGGTGATCTCGGTGCCTTCGAACGTCACCGATCCGGAGTCGGCCCTGATCACGTTGTTGATGAGGTTGAACGTGGTGGTCTTGCCGGCACCGTTCGGCCCGATAAGGGAAGTGATGGTTCCTTCCTCGATGTCGAAGCTGACATCGTTCACCGCTTGGATGCCGCCAAATCCCTTGTTGAGGTTCCGGGCCTCGAGCATCAGGCCCACGATCGCCCTCCAACCGCCGTTCTGCGTCGAAATGCACTCACGAGTGCAACTCCCGCCTCTCGCTGATCTTCGCTACTGCGTGTTCATCTGGTCAGAAGGTGGGGCACCGACATCTGCGGTGCCCCACCTTCGTTGTCTATCTGTTCAATCGTCGGTTGGGAACTAAGGCCTCGGGTAGACGAGGTCCACCGTGCCCGGGAATTCACCAACCGGGTAGACGAACTTGAGTTCGTTGTCCTGCCACTGCACCATGATCATGGAGCGATCGATCGGCAGCCCTCGTTCATCCCATACCCATTCCCCGAGAATGGTCATGACCGGATCGGCCGACGTACGTGCGTGCATCCATTCCGACATCGCCACATTGTCCGTCGAGCCGACACCGAGGATTGCCTGCTCTACGCCCTGGCAGAGCGAGAACGGGATCGCCTCGTCTTCATCCGGGGCCCGCCCGAACGATGCGGTGAAGCCGTCAATGAAGTCGGTGTTCGTGTAGACCTCACCACCGAGCACGCCTTCCCAATCGGCAAGCGGATGCCAGGCCGAGTGGATCGTGACGCCGTTGGCCAGATCTCCGAGCGTCTCTTCGAACTCGCTCTGTGCACCCTGTGACATCCAGATCAGCTTCGGGTTGTATTGCACCGTGGCGAATGCGTTGATCAGCGAAATCGCCTCATCCGGCGAAGCGGTCGCGGCAGCAACCATCTCGGCCCCGCTGTTCTTAATCGAGTTGGCCAACGTCAGCCAGTCGGTGAACGGAACAGGCCACTGCTCCTGGTACACAACCTCGATGCCCGCCGGTTCGAGGTAGCCATCAACCGCCACGACCACATCCGAATCCGGGATCGCGACCTCGCCACCGACCAGGCCTGTGACGATCGCGTTGGCGAAGAAGTCATCGGCGTGCACGATCGCCACCGTGCTGATCGCCGGATCGATGACACCGGTGCCGGTGTAGTACTCGATCATCGAGACAGGCGAGAAGCCGATCAGCTCGGCCGCGTTCTGCTGGAAGTAGAAGATGTTGTCGAATCCCCGCTCCCAAATACGCAGCGCAGCACCCGAAGGGATCGGATACATCATGCTGGCCTGGTTCGCCACGGTTGATGCCGGGAAGGTCAGCAAGCTCGAGAACGTGCCGAGCAACGCGTCTGCTCCCTCGACCTCGATCTGGCGCTGAACCTGCGACACCGTGATCTCCGGATCGGACCGGTTGTCTTCGACGAGCAACTCGACCGGACGCCCGAGGATCCCACCCCGTGCGTTGATCTCATCGACGCAGAACTGATACCCATCGGCGTGTTTGCTGCCCGGAATGGCGAAGTCACCCGTGAGGGGCAACGACGCGGCGAACAGGATCGGATCATCCGACATGGCGGCCGTGGTAGTGGTCTCCTCGGTCGCTGCTGCAGTTGTGGTGGTTTCTTCGGCTGCCGCTGCCGTTGTGGTGGTCTCCTCGCCACCGGCTGCTGCTGTGGTGGTTGTGTCGTCACTGTCGCTGCTGCAGGAAGCCACAATGAGGGCAAACACCGCCAGCAGGGTCAAGAGTCTCGTGAATCGAATCATGCGCTACCTCCTACGCAATCGATGATCGATATGCCGTGCGGCACAATACGGATTGCCTCGATCGTTTGCAACTGCAAACGATTGCGCTTTGGGCACCCTCGGAGGTGCGGTTGACCGCGTCGGGAGGCTCGACCTACCATGGCGATCGCCAAACGATGGCGACGACGGCGTAGATCGAGACGCTCAGAAGAGCCGGGTTGATCCCCCATCGACGTTGAGCGATGCGGTTCTCGCGGACGACAAGCAGGCTCGGTTGAATGACCCGCAGAGCCATCAGCCTCTTCAGAAAAGGGATGTGGAATGGCAGCCTCGCGGAGACGGTTCCCCCAAGTCAAGAAAATCGGAACGCCGGAGGCCATGCGCGCCTACTTGGCGGAGCAGGGCATCGACCTGCCACTCGATACCGTCGTGGAGCCGGCACCCGAGGGACCACTCGCAACCCCGATCCGGATTGGCTCGCACCTCGAGGCCGAGAACCGGTTCGCGATCCTTCCGATGGAGGGTTGGGATGGAACGACGGACGGGCTGCCGACACCGGATCTGGAGCGCCGCTGGCTGCGCTTCGGGGCTTCCGGAGCTGGCCTGGTGTGGGGCGAGGCCACCGCCGTTGCCCCGGAGGGCAGAGCAAACCCGAACCAGTTGATGATCAACGAAGAGACGGCGGAGTTCCTCGGCGACCTCCGAAGCCGGATGGTAGCCGCGCGGGCCCGCGAGTTCGATGGAGCGCACCTCGTCGCCGGTCTCCAACTCACCCACAGCGGTCGATGGTCTCGACCACTCGGTGAGCCGCTACCCCGTACCGCCTACCGGCAGCCTCAGCTCGACGAACGGCTTCCCGTATCCGATGCCTCGGTCTTGAGCGACGACGAACTCGACGAGCTGGTCGGCGTCTACGTCCGGGCCGGCATACTCGCCGCGGACGCCGGCTTTGATTTCGTGGACATCAAACACTGCCACGGCTATCTCCTCCACGAACTGCTGAGCGCCCGAACCAGGCCCGGTCGCTACGGCGGATCATTCGAAGGACGGACGAGGGTCTTGCGCTCCGTCGTGGAGCAATTGAGAGCACAGCGCCCGAACCTCACCATCGCGGTGCGGCTGAGCGCAGTGGATCCCGGACCGTACCTCGAAGACTCGGACGGAGTCGGGTACCCGGAACCGCTCGATCAGCCACCCTTCGTCTTCGGTCCCGACGATCAAGGCAACCCCCTCGGGGAGACCCACCAGTTCCTCAATCTTTGTGCCGAGTTGGGGGTCGAACTCGTATGCGTCACGATTGGGAGCCCGTACTACAACCCCCATGTGACCCGGCCCGCCTATCACCCCGCGCTCGACGGCTATCTCCCGCCGCGCGACCCGCTTGCCGAAGTCGCGTATCACCTCGAAACTACCGCCGCCCTGACGAGAGCTCACCCGGACCTCGTGCTGTTGGGTAGCGGCTACAGCTATCTGCAAGAGCTGCTCCCGAACGTCGCCCAATACCAGGTACGAACCGGGGGCGTTGGCATGGTCGGTGTGGGCAGAATGGCCCTCAGCTACCCACAACTGCCGGCGGATGTGCTCGCCGGGCACGCCATCGATCCGAAGATGATCTGTCGGACCTTCAGTGACTGCACCACCGGGCCTCGCATCGGTTTGGCCTCGGGTTGCTACCCGCTGGACGATCACTACAAGAAGAGCGAATCGCGCGTTACGATCGCCGCCGCCAAGAAGGAGAAGCGATCGAAGTCCGGCTGACGTGGGGCTCGTCCGTTTCCCGCGTCGCCCTGCCGCCGTGCTAGCTTCGCACGAAGATGCAACATGGTGCAGTTGCTCACCGAGACTCGGAGCGCGTCTTGATCAAGATTGACCCCTCAATCGAACCGGCGTCACTCAACCCGGACCTGACCCGGCTGTGGGAAGTCTCCGGCCCCAAAGTCAAGCGACTGTGCCGCAGGAAGTCACCGGATCTCGCAACACCGGTGTACACGGTCGACGGTCGGTACACCGCACGCGGTTGGACCGAGTGGACCCAGGGTTTTCTCTACGGTGAAGCCATCCTGCAATTCGACGCTACCGGAGATGACGAAGCGCTCGAACTGGGTCGCCGTCTCACACGCGATCACATGTCGCCGCATCTCACCCATGAAGGCGTGCACGACCACGGGTTCAACAACGTCAGCACCTACGGCAACCTCAGGAGACTGATGCTCGAGGGTCGAATCCCATTCGATGCCTGGGAGTTGGCGTTCTACGAGAACGCACTGCGAGTAAGCGGAGCGGTTCAGGCGATGCGTTGGACCGAGACCGCAGACGGCGGCGGTTTCATTCATTCGTTCAACGGTCCTCACTCACTCTTCTGCGACACGATGCGTTCGCTTCGATCCCTCATGTTGGCGCACCACCTCGGCCATTGCTTGCTCGGCGAGAACGACCGATCCATCTCTTTGCTCGAACGTGGCGTGCAACATGCCGCAACCACGGCCACCCACAACGTCTTCTACGGCGAAGGCCGCGACGTGTACGACATTCGCGGACGGGTTGCCCACGAGTCGTTGTTCAACGTCACCGACGGCAACTACCGGGCGCCAAGCACGCAGCAGGGGTACTCGCCGTTCACCACGTGGACCCGCGGCCTGTCCTGGGTCATGTCCGGCTATGCCGAGCAACTCGAATTCCTCGAAACCATCGAGGATCTGGAACTCGAACCTCTCGGCGGGAGAGAGTCGGTCCGTTCGATGATGATCGCCGCGGCCACCGCCTCCTGCGACTTCTACATCGACCAGACGCCGCTCGACGGTGTGCCGTATTGGGATACGGGCGCCCCGGGTCTGACATCGATGGGCAACTATCTCGACCGACCGGCCGAGCCACACAATGCCCACGAGCCGGTCGACAGTTCGGCTGCAGCCATCGCCTCGCAAGGGTTGCTCCGGCTCGGTCGCTACCTCACCGGCGCAGGAGATCCAGCCGGAGACCGCTACACCAGAGCGGGACTCACCGTCCTGCAGACCCTGCTCGGCGACGGGTACCTAAGTCTCGATCCGGATCATGAAGGCATCCTCCTCCACGGCGTCTACCACCGGCCCAACGGATGGGACCATGCTCCGAACGACAGCGGTGTCCCATCCGGCGAATCGGTGATGTGGGGCGACTACCACCTCATGGAGGCGGCCCTCTACGCCCAACGCCTCGCCGATGGCCTGCCGTATCTCACCTTCTTTGGGCCGGTTGAGGATCTGCTATGACGACACGCAGCGCACTCGTGACCGGCGGTTCCCGCGGCATCGGACTCGGTATCGCCGAAAGGCTCCTCACCGACGGCTACCGGGTGGTGATCAACGGGGTTCGGGCCCCCGAAGCTGTAGCTGCGACGCTCGAAACGCTCTCACAATTGGGCGATATCACCTACGTCGCCGCCGATATTGGAACCGCAGACGGGCGAAGCCGACTGGTAACCGAGACGCTGGGGGTGGTCGGGCGCCTCGATGTGCTGGTCAACAACGCAGGGATCACCTCGCCGGGGCGCAAGGACATACTCGAAGCGACGGAGGCAGACCTCGACACCGTACTCGCCGTCAACCTCAAGGGTCCCTTCCTGCTCACACAGAGTCTGGCGCGGCACATGATCGAGAAGCGCAAGGCGGACCCGGCATTCCGCGGACGCGTCGTGAACATCACTTCGATCAGCGCCGCGGTCGCTTCGCCGAACCGAGCCGAATACTGCATCAGCAAGGCCGGCCTCTCCATGACGACGATGTTGTGGGCAACCCGCCTCGCCGAGTTCGGCATCGACGTCTTCGAGGTGCGTCCCGGCGTCATCCAGACGGACATGACCGCACCCGTTGCGGAGAAGTACGAATCTCTGATCAAGGCAGGACTCACACTCGATCGGCGACTTGGAATGCCGGAGGACGTTGCGGCGGTGGTTGCTGCGCTGGCCGCCGGGAACATTCCCTACTCCACAGGGCAGATCCTCACGGTCGACGGTGGATTGACGATCGCGCGGCTCTGAGCGACAGCACCTCGTTCGCCGAGATCAGTCGTCGGCGGAAGAGCCGGCTGCGAGGCCGGCGTCCGTATCAGCCAGTATCTCGCGGTGCCCGAGATCCAGCGTCTTGAGCCAGCGCTGCTGGCCGGACGTCAGCGCGATGAAGAACCCGAGCTCGGCCAGTTCAGGCGAAGTGAAGTGGGCGTGGAGGTCGTGCCACAGTGCGTCGTCTGCGAAGTCGGCGTTCCAGACGATCGCATCGGTGTAGCCCAGGGCAGCCTTCTCCCGTTCGCTGTACCTGGGGGAGGTTCGGAACTCCAGGAGATCCGAGTAGTGGTCCTCCTCGACCGCGGCATCCTCTGAACGCTGCGCCGCGCAGTAGCCGCACTCGACCGTCTTCGTGACGTACACGCGGCAGAGTTCCTTGAGGTCGTGCTCCACGACGCCGTTGACAAACGTCTCTTCCCACGCCGCGGAGAAGGTCTTGACGACTGCCGGCACATGGGACCGAATCGCCTGAGACTCGGGCCGGGGCGTCCCGTTTCGGCGTGCTCGATCCAGAATCGCCAGGACTTCGGGATCCTCGATGGCGTTCAGATCCGGGTAGGGGATTCGCGGCATCGTGGGGCACCTTTCGTAGACCTCGGTGATCGTATCTCCAACGCGTTGGCCTCACAGTACCGCCTCTCCCGGACGGGCCGCGACGCCGATCTACGCCACCTGACTTGCGCACCCCATGACACACCTGGTTGACTGTTCACATCCTGCGAGAGCACGACACGAGCCGCCAATGGCGAGACGAGGAGCACCAATGCAATCGATTGCGACCGAGACAGCCCTCCCTGCCGGCATGGACGCCCTGGTCTTGCTTGGTCCAAACGAGTTCGAGGTACAGAGCGTCCCAGTGCCGGAGCCCGGTCGGCACGAGGTCCTGTGTGAGGTTCACTCCGTGGCAATCTGCGGCACCGACAAAGAGCTCATCTCGGGGAACTTCCTGAAGAAGGGCTGGCCGCGCGGATATCCGTACACACCCGGCCACGAATGGTCCGGTGTCGTCATTGCCGCTGGTGAAGGATCAGCCGAGCTTGGCTTCCGGCCCGGCGACCGCGTGGCCGGGACCGCTCACGACGGCTGCGGCAACTGCCGGATGTGTGCGATCGGCCGCTACAACCTCTGCGATAACTACGGGAACGAGGATCTCGGCCATCACCACTACGGCCACTACTCCACCGGTGCCATGCGCGAGTATCACAACACGTCGATCAAGAGCGTGTTCAAGATCCCGGGCTCCATGACGCTCGAACAGGCCGCATTGGTGGACGCCAGTTCGATCGCCCTACACGCCGTCAAGAGGGTCGGAGTGGGTCCCGGTGAAGTCGGGGCAATCATCGGTCCCGGCGCCCAGGGGCTACTGGCCGGCCAGATCGCAGGACTCCTCGGGGCAGCCCGGGTGATCCTTGTTGGAAGAGGTGACCGTCTCAAGACCGCGGCCGCGATGGGGTTCGAAGTGGTCGACAATTCGCAGGTAGACGGACCCGAGAGGGTGAGGGAACTCACCGATGGGAAGGGAGCCCATTTCACGATCGACACCGCAGCGCGCGGCAACACGCCGGCGGATGCGGTGGCCATGACGAGAAAGGGCGGACGCGTTGCCCTCATCGGTGTGCCGTTGGAGCCGTGCGTCCTGCCGCTGCAGCGGATCGTGTTCGAGGAGATGGACCTCTTTGGTGTACGGGCCAATCCGGGAACATGTGAGGAGGTCATTCCTCTCATCACAGAAGGCAAGCTGGACGTCGACGCCGTCACCACGCATACCTTCCCGCTGGCTGACTTCGCAGAGGCCTACGAGACCTTCACGCAACGCAAGGACGGAGCGATCAAGGTCCTGATCCAGCCCGGTGCCTGATGAGAATCCACACGCCGGCACCGGCACACGGAATCGGAAGACGACAAACGAGGAAGAGGAGGTAGGCATGAGCAAATGGCAGATCCCGCCAGACGGCGGCCACATGGAGCGCCCGACGGGCATCTATCACCAGACGATGACGGGGAAGCAGATCGAGGACCGGCTCAAGGAGAACGACCTCATCATCATCCCAATCGGGAGCACCGAGGCCCATGGTCTGGCTCAGAATCCCGGTGAAGACACGTTCCTCGTCACCAGGCAGGCGGAGCAGGTGGCCCAGGCGACCGGTTGTACAGTGGCTGAACCTATCTGGTATGGGTCCCATCCCTTCCATCACCTCGGCATGCCCGGGAACATCGTCATCCCTGAAGAGACGTTCAACGCCTACCTGCGAGCGGTCATCGCGGGCTACTGGAATGCCGGATTCCGTAAGCAGATTCTGCTGAACGGGCACGGCCAGGACTACGTGATTCCTGCCGCAATGCACCAGTTCGGGAAGAAGTATCAGGTCCCCGCCATCCTGGTCAACGTCAACTGGTGGTTCGTGATCCCGGAGCACCTCCGCGACAAGGAACACGGTGGGCCGTTCGATACTGCGTTCATCCACGGCGACGAATGCGAAGCCTCATTCTCGATGGCGCTCTTCCCGGAGTTCATCGACATACAGCACGCCGAGAAGACGTCGTTCACACCCTTGCTGCCTCCCGGGCACATCAACAAGTCGGGTTCGGCGTTGCCGCTTTCCGAGGGACCGCTTCCGTTCTGGCAGCAGGTCGGCGGTTCTCCTCTCGAGGTAGTCGCAACCCCGGAGGGTTCGGTCGGCGACCCCACGCTGGCCGATCCGGAAAAGGCGAAGGGCGGGGTCAACGCGATCCTCGACTACTTGGAGCGATTGGTCAACGACATCATGGAGATGTACCCGCCGGGGGTGCTCCCTCCGATCGAACAGGTGAGCATGCGTCCTCGAGAGGATGTCGAAGCCGTACTCAAGGGCCCACGAGAGCCAGGAGGCCGTCACCTGTACACGTTCGCCTATCCGCCGTAAACGCGGGCGACCGCACTGGAAGTCCGGAATGGGGGTTGATGTCTGATGTTCAAGACAAGCATGGCCATCTCCCCCACTCCGGCCGTTTTTGCCCCGTTGCTCTTCGCCGGTGACTGGACGTCGGCACTCGATGCCGCAGTTGACTTGGGATACGACGCGATCGAGATCAGCGTCCGCGATCCCGGAGACCCGGCGGTGGTGTCGTGTGATGATGGCCTGCGCCGACGCGGCCTTCAACTTTCAGCGATCGCCACGGGACAGTCGTTCTACTCGGACGGATGGTCGCCGACCTCGGATGATCCCGCGGTGCGAGCGCTCCTCGATGTGCGTATGTACCGCATCATCGACCTCGCCGCCCCATGGGAGGCGATGGTCGTGATCGGGGGCGTACGTGGCACGCTGACCGGATCGGATCTCGAACATATCGACCAGTACCACCGGGCCGTGGACGCGGTTCGCCGGTATGCCGAATACGCGCTCGCACAGAATGTCTCACTTGTCATCGAACCGATCAACCGATACGAGACGAACTACATCAACACCATCGAGGAGGCGCTGCAGTTCATCGGCGACGTTGATCTCGACAACCTTGGAATCCTCGCCGACACCTTCCACATGAATATCGAGGAGGCGAACCTGGCCGAGTCGTTGCGATCGGCCGGCGAGCGTATCCACCACGTGCAGTTCACGGATAGCAATCGCCTGGCGGCAGGCCGGGGCCACATCGACTTCCACGCCTTGGCGGCGGTGCTCAGGGAGTCCGGCTATCGCGGATACCTCTCCACTGAGACGCTGCCACTGCCGGACAGCCGGACCGCCGCCCAACAGGCGATCGAGTTGTTCCGCACGCTCTGAATTCAACCGTGCTCGGGATCCGTGACCCGACAACATCGAACGTCGCCTCCCGAGCCTCCGGTTGAACCACTATGGCTCGGCGATCACATTCAGCGCACCGTCGCGACGCTCCTGCCACCCGGCACAGGACCTCCCGGGGTCCAGGCGCCGGCTTGGGCACCTCCTCGATGCCGAACGTCGTTCGGGGCGGCGAACACTACGGCCTCTGTGAATCGTCTCCGCTCAGAGCATCGCCAACGGATCGACCATCGAGCCTGTGGCCCCGCGGATCTTCAGCGGCAGCATTACGAAGAGGAACTCGTACACCCGGTCGCGAGCGATCTCCTCGAGGTAGATGCTCTCGAGCAGGTAGATCCCGTTCTCGATCAGCAGCTTCGTGTGGACCGGCTGCGGGTTCGCAGGCGAACCACGATCCGGTGTCGGCATCACCTCGTAGGTCTCGGTATCGGTGCCGGTGGCGACCACACCTTTCTCCAGTAGCCATTCGGCCGCGGAGAGATCAGGGCCGGCCGTCTTGTGCTCGGCCATCGCCTCGGCGTCCGGCCAGTACTTGAGATACCCCGTGCGGATGAGCACGACATCCCACGGCCGAATCTCGACGCCCTGTGCCTCTGCAATGGCCTGCAACTCGTCCGCCCCGATGGGTTCACTCGACGGAAGGGCATCGATGCCGCGATAGGCAGGCGGATCCAGCAAGACACCGCGAGTGAAGAACGGCGGGAGGTGCGAGGCATCCCCGACGATCGGACCGTGGTCCGTAAGGTGCTCCGCGGTGTTGCCGCCTCCGTACCAGTGATTGTCGTCGCCAATGGTCATGTGGCCAAGGCCGTCGATGTGGGCGCCGGAGTGCGAACACGCCATCACGTACTCAGCCATATATCCGAGACCCACCTCGTTCGGCGGTCCCCACGGCTGAACCCCTCCGGCCTTGATGCCGGGAGGCGTCCGATAGTTGAGCACCTGGAACGGCGGATGGCCGGGGAAGAGCGGCATCCCGGTGAATCGAGGAACCGACAACGAGTAGGAGCGCCCCTCCTTCACCATCTGCGCTGCTTCAACAACCTTCTCTGCCGGCATGTCCCTCACGGGACCAACGTGTTGAATCTCGCTCATGTCTTCTGCTCCCTCATTGCTTCCCAAACTCGCTGCGGCGTCAACGGCAGATCTCGGATCACGAGACCGGTAGCGTCGCGCACTGCGGCGCCGACGGCCGGGGCAGTGCACAACAGGCTGCCTTCGCTGACACCTTTCACGCCGTAAGGCCCCGGTCCATCATGATTCTCGATACTGGCGCTGATCAACTCGGTCGGGAGATCCTTGCTCGTGGGAATGCGATAGTCGATGGCACCCAGGTTCCTGGTGCGTCCCTGCTCATCGAGGATGAGTCCTTCCATCAAGGAATGGCCGAGGCCCATAATCGCCGCACCGTCGTCCTGCCCCTGCACCTGCTGTGGGTTGAGCGCCGTTCCGACGTCGCCGACCGTTACGTGTTTGACGATCTCGATCTCACCCGTCTCGTCGTCGACCTCGGCTTCGATAGCCGTACAGTTGAACTCGAAGAACGCGGCATTCCCGGCGAGGGGGTGGCCGGGAACCTTGTCCTTCCGCATCTCCCCGTTGCCGATGACTTCTCCGCCGAGTGCACCGAGGCCTGCCGTGACCACATCAGTGATCGCCAACTCCTCGCCGGCCATACGTACGACCCCGCCATCCACTTCAATTTCGGCTTCGTCGGTCTCATGGACCCGGGCGGCCATTGCCCTCACCTTGCCATGGATGTCTTTGCATGCTCGATAGACCGAGGTGCCCATAAGCACAGTCGATCGGCTTGCGGATGTCTGCTGGTCGTACGGCACCGTGGCCGTATCACCCATGATGACGTTGACGTTCTCGATCGGAATGCCCATCTCCTGGGCAACGATCTGAGCGAACACGGTTCGGGCGCCTTGGCCCATGTCAGAGGTGCCGCAGAAGATGATCGCGCTGCCGTCGGCGAGGAGCCTCACCGTCGAGTACGACAAACCGGTCGTCGGACCCGACTTGATTCCGAAGGCGATACCTCGACCACGGCCTTCTGGCAGCGGTGTTCCCCAGCTGATCAACTCTGCGGCTTTGTCCGCCGTCTGGCGCCAATCCCCGTCGGCGGGCGTATCGCCCGGCACGAACTCAAAGCCCTTCTCCGGCAGGTTGCGCCGCCGGATCTCGAAACGATCGACGCCGAGGTCGAGGGCCGCCTCGTCCAGCGTCGACTCGCGGGCCCACGTGATTTGGGGGACGCCGAAACCGCGAAACGCCGTTGTCGGTGTGGTGTTCGAGAGAATGGTCCTTCCGGCGATCTTCACCACTGGAACCCGGTACGGGCCGGCGGCCAGATACGACGACTTCTCAGCCACTCGATCTGCGATATCGACGTATGCCCCAATGAGGTAGTCCGTCGCGATGTCCTGGAAGACCATGTCACCATCGTTGGTGAGCCCCATCTTCACCCGAACCCGGGTCGACGGACGCCGGACGGCCTGGAAAGTCTCCTCGAGCGACATGATCAGCCGCACCGGCTTGCCGGTCTTCAGCGCCATATAACAAACCAGAGGTTCGAGCTTCGGATGCTGCTTGCCGCCGAAACCGCCACCTGGATCGGGAGCGAAGACCCGCATCTTGGAGAGCGGAATGTCGAGGAGATTTGCAAGCGTCTTCTGCAGTTGGAACGGGTGCTGGATCGTGCTCCAGACGTTCAGCCCATCGTCCACCGGTTCAGCGATGAAACCATGCGGCTCGATGGCAAAGTGGGTGATCATCGGAAACTCGTACTCCCGCTCGATCACGTAGTCCGCGTCACCTTCGACCGCCGCAACGTCGCCCCAGCCGAAGTTGATCTCGGTCTTGATGTTGGTGTGCGCGAGTGGCTCGCCGGGTCGGAGCGATGGATCTTGCACGAGCGGCGCATCGGGATCCAACGCGGCGTCGATCGTGTGGACCTCGGGCAGAACCTCATACTCGACGTGCACGAGATCGGCCGCCTCCTCGGCGGCCTCCTTCGTGTCGGCGGCCACGGCAGCAACCGGCTCTCCGTGGTAGTTGACGGTTCCCACAGCGAGGACCGGACGATCCTGATACTGGGGCCCGAATCGCGGCATCGGCTTGGGGAGATCGTCCGGGGTCAGAATCAAACGGACACCGGGGACCTGCTCTGCTTTGGTGGTGTCGATCGAGACGATCCGGGCGCGGGACTCATCGATCTTGACGAGCTTGGCGTGCAGCTCGCCCACAGAGTGAATGTCGGCGACGTACTCCTGGGCGCCGGTGACTCGGTCTCGGCCACCGACCCGATTCGGCGAGGAGCCGATGATCCCGTCGGAACTCATTGCCTCCCCGCTTCCGCGGCCACCATGACCGCCTCGGTGATCTGCAGGTATCCGGCACACCGGCAGAGATTCCCGCCGAGTGCCTCGTGCACATCGTCAATCGTGGGATCCGCATTGCGCTGGAGCAACGCATGGGCCGACATCAACTGGCCCGGTATGCAGAAGCCACACTGGGGGGCGCTGACGTCGAGGAACGCCTGCTGGAGAGCGTTCAGGTGCCCGTCCGCGGCCAAACCCTCGACGGTGGTCACGTCCCGTCCATCGATCTCAACGGCCAGCATGAGGCACGAGTTCATCGGGATACCATCGACGACGACTGTGCACGCGCCGCACTCGCCCACCACGCAGCACTCCTTCGTTCCGGTGAGGCCGAGTTGATCGCGGAGAACGTCGAGCAAGGTGTGGTTCGCTGCGACCTCGAACGCACGGTCGCGCCCATTGACGGTTGCTTCGATGTGGACCGTTTCGCTCATGACACTCCTTGCAGCTTCTGCAGGCGCTCCGTGGCCCTGCCAACGGCGCGGGCACCAAGCACCCGCAACATCGCCCGTCGATAGTCCGGGCTCGCACGCATCGATCGCACCGACGGGCTGGCATCGACGAACATCTCTTCGTAGACGGCCGCCTTGGCTTCGCTGGAAGCGGCCGGATCAGCGAGCACTCCGGTCTCGTCGGTCTTGAGCCAGGCACGCGGTCCGACGCTTCCATAAGCGACTTGTGTGACACCGGCATCGTCGACCGTCGCACACAGCGTGACCGATGCCAGATCGGTGCCCCTGCGGCGGGTCATCCGCTCATAGGCGCTTCCGACGAGCCTGGGCGGCACCGCAAGTTCGATCGCGATCGCGATCTCGCCTTCGCGTAGGTCCGTTCGCCCGGGTCCGACGATGAAGTCGTCGATGGGAATCTTCCGGGTACCCTCGGACCCGGCCACCACGATGGTGGCGTCGTATGCGAGCAGCGGTGGCGCCGTGTCGGCAGCCGGTGAGCCGTTGCAGATGTTGCCGAGCAGCGTGGCCCGGTTCCTGATCTGTACCGAACCGACGACGACTGCAGCTTCAGCCAGCGCCGGGAAATGGGTGTTGATACCCTCGTCAGCCACCACCTCGCTCATCGTGGCTGTGGGGCTGAGTGTCACCGTATCTCCGTCCCAGGTGAGCGACGGAGAGAACTCGGCGATGTGCTTGATGTCGACGACAACCTTGGGCTGGGCGTATCGATCCCGCATGGCGATCACCAGATCGGTCCCACCGGCAAGGATCTCGGCTTCCGAACCATTGGCGCCGAGCACCTGCAGCGCTTCTTCGAGCGATTCAGGGCGTTCGTACGAGAACTCCTTCATGTCGTCACGCTTCCTTGTTCGTCAAATGACCTTGTCAACCTCGTCCATGAGCGCCTGCGGATTGGCGGCCCGAATCATGTAGAACGAGCGGGGAGCGCAGAAGCTCTCCGTGAATTCAGCCCGCGCCTTGCGCAGTGCCTCCGTGTCGGTCAGCGGCATCGAGTGGCCTATTGCGAGCAGTTCGTTGGTGAGGAAGTAGTTCTGTAGCGAGTGGAAGTTCTGGAACTGCGCCTCGAACTGGCCGAGTTCGGCCGTCGTTGGATCGAAGTTGCCGTCGATTGCGGGGACGATGACGATGTCGACGTTGCTCGGCTTGTCGTAGTCCTCCCACGTCGGCATCTCGTCACCGAAAAAGATCTGGGCTCCACGCTCGGGAGCTGCCTTGTCGGCACGCTCGGTCCCCTTGGCGCGGCTCTTGATGAAGACCGTCTTGGACCCCATGATCACGGTTCCGGTCTCATCGATCACCGTGGTCTCCGTCGAGATGAGGTCTCCACCGCGCCGGCACGCCTCGATCTGGCACATGCTTTTGCCGTGGTTGGACTCGCCGCCGAGGAAGAGCACAGTCTTACCCTTGTAGCGCACAGCCGACGAGTGGAAGGGGTGCAGGCCTTCGGCCTCCATGCGAAGTGCGAGAACGGTGACGATCGCCTTCTGGATCGGCCCCTCGGCCCAATCACCGCTGAAGCGCATCGTTCTGCCGTCCCAGGTCACCGACTTGTCTTCCGCATCGCGATCCCAAACGAGGTCCGGTTCGCCGACAATGGATTCGGTCGCCAATTGAACGTCCGCTAGCCGGTAGTTCATGAAGTCCATGTTCTGGAGCACATGCTCGGGAACCTCGGAACCGATGACGTCGATCCTGATCCTCGCGGTGCTTGCCACCATCTCCTCGGTGAGCGTTGCCATTGTGGTTTCTCCTCAATCTGTTGTTGGTTCCTCGTATGGTCAGTTCGGGCGACCCTGGGCCGCCCGGCGATCGCGGTGAAGCCTTCGGCCATCCGGGCCCAGGCCAGGTGCCGATCACCGGCAGGGCTCTCGTCTAATCTCTGTTCCGCGGCGCCTCATCGCTCGTGGGGTTCTCGTGCCAGGGGTCGTCGCCACCGCTCCCCGCGATCTCTCAACGTTCTTCCTAGCCCTCGGCAACTCCCTCGCCTACCCGGTCGAGGCCTTTGAGTAGGACGGCAGCCTCAGCAGCGTGCTTGCGACTCAACTCCGCCGCAAGCTCGGGATCCTGATCACGGATGGCGGCAAGGAGCGGCTCGTGCCTTGCCGACAGCCAGTGGAGGTCCATGCCGGGCGCCGAAGCCGTAACGTAGGTCCGGGCGAACGGTTCGAGCATCGACCACTGGCGCTGCAACGTTCGATTCTGGGACGCCGCGATGATCCTGGCGTGGAACCGGGTGTTGTTCAACGCTTGATCGTGGGCGTCTCCACGGTCGGCCGCTTCCTCCATCGCTGTATACAGCTCCTCGAGGTCGACGAGACATCGCTCGGAGCGGCGCTCCGCGGCCAGTCGGCCACCAAGCGCCTCGAGTTCAGCGCGCACCTCGATGGCTTCGGTGAGCTCCTCCATGGTTGGTTTGCGAACCCTTGCACCCTTGTGAGGTTTCATCTCGACGAACCCGAGGATCGCGAGATCGCGGAGCGCTTCCCTGACGGGAGCCTGGCTCACGCCCAGGTCGCGGGCCACCCGGGTCTCGACGATGCGAGACCCGGGCGCCAGCTCTCCTTCGAGAATCCACGTGAGAATGCGGTCCTTGACCCCGTCGGAGAGAATTTCTCTCGTCACATGGGTCGGTTGCTTCTCTTGTCGATTCGTCATGTCTGCTTTCAGGCTCTCGGGGAGCCCTCTCCTATCCCTAGAGGATCTCGACGAGGCCGTTGGTGCCGTCGACCCGCAGGCGATCGCCGGTCTTGATCTCGCGGGTGGCGACACCGGTGCCGGTGACACCGGGGATACCAAACTCACGAGCCATGACGGCCGGATGCGCAACCATGCCCCCGGCGTCGCACACGATTCCGCCGATGATGGCGAACAGCGTGGTCCATGCAGGGTTGGTCATCTGGCAGACCAGAATGTCGCCCGGCTGCACCTCATCAAACTCTGCCGGCGAGGAAACGACCTTGGCGATGCCCTCGATGACGCCGGGGGAGACGCCGAGACCTTCGACCCTGCCCGCGGTCTCCGTGTCGAACCCGAGCTTCTCGGGGAAGCCCCAGAGGTTCAGGTACGGGAACTGCATCTGGTCTTCGGTCGCCGTGCCGATGAAGTCCGGCGGACGGATCTTCTCATGCTTGGCACGAGTCGCACGCCGCTCGGCGACGATCGCCTTTGCGTCGAGCAGACTCGGATCACCCATCAAGTAGCGGAGCTCGTTGTACTTGAGATAGATGACGTCATCCGGCTCATTGAGCAGACCCATCTCGACCAGCTTCCGACCGATGCAGATCAGCACCACACGAGTGTGCTGGTGCGTGCCCTGATCGATGTAGAAATGGTGGTCCGGGGTGAGCGGAGCCATCTGCAAGTTGATCTCGTTGGCTGCCTTGAGTGCCTCGAGCTCGTCTCCTTCTTCGATCCCCTCGAGCAGCTCCTCGGCCGCAGCCTTGATGTCTACCTCGAGATGGGCAACGATCGGACGGTGGTCATAGTCGGAGTCCAGATAGCCCTTGAGCATGTCGAGCACCGGCTCCGGTGTCTCGAACCGTGACGGGTAGATGAACTCGTGGCTCCACACGGCGTGCCAGCCGAACTCGCGCTGATAGGCCTTCAGGCCCCCGGCGATGAACTCACGGCCGCTCTCGGTCGATTCGAGAGCTGCGAGGATGTCGGCGCCCTTCTCATTGGCGAATGCCGCCATGAGGTCGTCGTCTGCCTTGATCTCGTCCTTCAGGCCGACGAGGACCTCGATCGCGTCCCAGTTGCGGTCGGCGGCCGAGTTCTGCAGACGGCCGAGGATCTCCTCGTGCGTCGGCGTGATCTTGTCCTCTCCGCCGAGGGCTGCGCCAAGAGTGCCGCGGAGTGCCAGTGTCGATGACAACTGCGAGAAGTTGAGCATCCAGTGGATCTTCCAGTGGCGATCGACGATGTCGATTGCGTCTTCGAGGATCGTGGCCCACTCCATGAGCGGGATGTTCTCGTAGTCGTCGATCTTCTCTTCGAGATAGGCCAGATTTCCTGCCATCTCCGGGACCAGGCGTTCGGCCCACCACGTCGGGAAGTTCGCGCCGTATGTCGGAAGGACTGCACCCAGGTAGGCGCCGATCTTGGCGCCATATTCGGGGTCATCCTTCGGAACACGCGGAAAGTAGACGTTGCCGAACTCCGTTGCCGGAACGGCCATGTCCGGATCGCACGGAACCGCAGCGGTGTACAGGTACCCGTTGACGACCTTCTTGATCCAGTCAGACGCGAACGGCGTGCCGAACCTGCGGAACATGTGATCGCAGGTGTTCACCCAGTTGGCGATGTCGTCATACATCGGCGACACGGGGCGTGGGCAGTGCAGATCGTCGTAGACCCAGAACAGCTTCTTCTCTTGCTCCGATTCCCACTCAACGGGGAAGCTCTCGTCTCCGAAGAACTCCGCTATGACCTTGCTGGTATCTGCCATGCGGCAAATCTCCTTCCTCAACGGACCTGCACCGGGATCGGCCCACGATGGACTCGATCGGACTCCGGCGCCCTTCTGTGTTCTCTGAGAGTTCCGACTCCTGCGTTGGTGCTCCTCTCACTACGTCGGTCGGACCGACTCGACGCGAAGCCCTCGTGGGACACGTCGCTCTCGAGCCTTCATCACGTCTGGTGCCGCTGTATCGAGGGGAGCGACGGCAACCATGCTCACATCCCCGAAACCGTTGGACATCCCGGCGCATCAAAGAGAATCCGCCGGACGCTCCCCAGGATATGGAGGGTCGTCACCGCAAGAGCCATCACGATGGGACGGTCTTTTCCGACACCTGCACGCATCATCCTCGATAATCGATTACTTGCAGTTTACGGATGTGACCGCAGATCCGTCAACTCAAGAATGGGTGGGAAGGTGCCAGTTCGAGGTCGCCAGTCGCCAGTCGCCGATCGCCGGCCAGAAACCCGCGTGGCGAAGCCCCCCTTCTGATAGATGCCGCCCCCTAAGCATTCGCCACCTTCCCCCATTGGGAAGGAATAGGAGTGGTGGCTGGCGACCGGAGACGGGTTCAGTCCGTCTCCAACTCACCCATCGCCTTCAGCACCTTTTCCGGGGTGATCGGGAGGTCTCTGATGCGTACACCGATCGCGTCGTAGAGCGCGTTGGCGATCGCGGGCGGAGTCGCGGCCGCTGCCGGTTCTCCGACACCCTTGGCACCGTAGGGGGCCTCGTCGTGGACGGACTCGACGATGATCGGAGTGATCTCGGGCATGTCCATGATCGTCGCGACCTTGTAGTCCGCAAGATTCCCGTTCTCGATGCGGCCATCCCGGTATGAGAATCCTTCGAGGATCCCGTTCGAGAGACCCATCACGACGCCACCCTCGATCTGCTGCTCGACCGTCATCGGATTGATGGCCTTTCCGACATCGGCTGCGGCGGCGACCTTGAGGACGCGGATCACGCCGGTCTCGGTGTCTACCTCGATCTCTGCGGCCTGGGTGCACAACATCCAAAAGATGCTGCTCATCCACTCCTCACCGGGATCGGCCTTGAGCAGCGGCGACTTCGCGCTCGAGAAGCGCGCTCCGGCGGTGACCGAGTACCCCTCTCCGGAGTACTTCGCCAACAGATCCTTCAGCGTGATCTGGAGTTCGCCGTCGAGGTCGCAGATGGCGCCGTCGCGCATTTCGAGCGCCTCGGGTTCAACCTCGAGCACCTCGCCGGCAAGGCTAAGGACCTGTTCGCGGATCTCGGCACCGGCGGAAAGGATCGCATTGCCCATGTGGTACGTCGTGCGACTTGACGCCACTGGTCCGTTGTATGGGGTCATGAGCGTGTCGGTGCGCGGAACCACAACATCGGTGAGCGGCACGCCGATCGCGTCTGCAGCCATCTGGGCGAGAACGGTGTCCTGCCCGGATCCGATCTCGGGAGCAGCACAGATCACGGTTGCACGTCCGTCTTGTTCGAGGTTGATGACAACGTTCGAACTCGACGGTGTCATCGTGGGCTTGATCATGGTCGCTATGCCCTTGCCTCGCCGAAGGTGCGGCGCAGGTTCACGTTCGCCCGAACCCCACCCGATCTCAACGGCCGATCGCTCGATCGTCTCGTGCAAGCCGACGCTGTGCATGATCTGGCCGTTGAGGTAGGCGTCGCCCTCTACGTATCCATTCAGGAGACGAATCTGCACGGGATCGATGCCCAGTTCAACAGCGATCTCGTCCATCTGCGTCTCGCACGCCCAGGTGACCTGGGTCGTGCCGTACCCGCGGTACGAGCCGGTGATCGACTTGTTGGTGTAGACCTGACGGGAGAGGATCTTGAGGTCAGGAATCCGGTACGGTCCGACGATGGTCTGGGACCCGCGGATCGCGACACCGACCGTATACGCCGTGTAGGCGCCGCTGTCCCAGAGGACCTCGGCGCTCCGAGCGATCATGTGCCCGTCGCGGCTCACGCCCGTCTTCAGCTTCATGATTGCCGGCACCCGCAACTGGGACGCAACGAGGTCTTCCTCGCGGGTGAATTCGACGCGGACGGGCCGGCCGCCGGCATGGCGGGCCAGCGCAACGGCGATCGCCTCGGCGACGGGAACACCTTTGCCTCCGAACGAGCCGCCAACCTGAGCGACGATGAGGCGGACGCGGCTGCTGTCGACGCCGAGACCGGCAGCGAGTTCATTGCGCAGCAGGAACGGCCGATCGGTGGAGACCCAAAGCGTGTAGCCGCCGGAGCCGGAGTCGTATTGGGCGATTGCGGCGTGCACCTCGAGGGCGACGTGGCTGATGGCGTGGGCGGAGTACTCCCCTTCGACAACCAGGTCTGCTGCCGCGAATCCGGCCTCGACGTCGCCGCGCTCGTAGCGGTAGATCGTGTTGATGTTGGTGTGCGGGACGATGTCGCTCGGGCCCCGTTTGTAAGCATGGAGGTCGGGGTGGACGAGCGGAGCGTCTGGGTCCAGAGCGGCGCGCATGTCGACGACGGCAGGCATCTCTTCGTAGTCGACGCGAACGAGGTCGAGCGCCTCCTGCGCCTGTGCCTCGGTAGCCGCGGCGACGGCTACGACCGGTTCACCGACGTAGCGCACACGGTCGATCGCCAGGAACGGCTGGTCTTTGATAGCCGCACCGAAGAGGAGCGGGAAGTCGCGACCGGTGACGACGATCTCCACGCCTGGAGCGGCTTCGGCTGCCGCCGTGTCGATCGACACGATGCGCGCATGTGGATGCGGGCTTCGAAGAACGGCGCCGTGCAGCATGCCGGGCATTGCGACGTCGACGCCGTACACAGCGCTGCCTGTGACCTTCTCAACCGAATCGACCCGGGGTGCCCGGGTACCCACATACATCGTCATGCGCCTTCTCCTTTGACCTCGAGCACTGCTTCGAGGATCTTGGGATAGGCACCGCACCGGCAGAGGATGCCACCGAGCGCCTTCTTCACGTCCTCAACGTCCGGCTGATCGTCCTTCCTGAACAGAGCGGTGGTCGTCAGCACCATGGCAGGGGTGCAGAAGCCACATTGAAATGCTCCGGTCTTGACGAACGCGTGCTGGACGTCACTGAGTTCACCGTCCGAGGCTAGGCCCTCGATGGTCTCGATGTGAACGCCGTCTGCATCCGCTGCCAGCACCAAGCACGATGTGATCGGCTCGCCGTCTGCGAGCACCACACAGGTCCCGCATTCACCGACGCCGCATCCCTCCTTTGTTCCGGTCAGCACCATGTTCTCGCGGAGCACCTCCAGAAGCGTGAGCCTGGCGTCGACAACGATCTGAATTCGCTTGCCGTTGACGGTGAGATCGAGGCTGATCATCAGACCGCCACCTCGACACCGGCAGATCGGACGGCACCCCGGAGTGCCCGCAGCGTCAACACCCGCGCGAGGGTCGTGCGATACGAAGCGCTTGCCCGCATGTCACCGATCGGCCTGGCCTCGCCGCTCGCGGCTTCGGCAGCCGCTGCCAGCAGTGCCTCTGTTGGCATCTCGGAGCGCAGGAGCGACTCCGTGCCCAACGCTCGAAACGGTGTCGGCCCCAGCGAGGCCAGGGCGATTCGACAGTCGAGGATCTCACCGCCGTCGCCGATGACAACACTTGCCGACACGCCGGCGAGCGCGATATCGGTCCCGCTGCCTCGTTTGCCGAGCTTCACGTGCGCCGAGCCAAAGCCGGGTGGTGGTTGCGGCAAGGTGAAGAAGGTGATGATGTCGGACGGGGCCAGAGACGTGGCGCCGGGCCCGATGTACAAGTCTTCGGCGAGTTCGTCTCTGTCTCCATCAACGCCTACGACGGCGGCACGGGCCTCGTGAACGATGAGGGCCGGTCCGAGGTCCGATGCCGGCGATGCGCGCCCGACGTTGCCGCCGATGGTGGCCAGAGCCCGGACGGGAGGTGATGCCAGAATCGAGGCCGCTTGCGCAAGCGCCGGGTGACGCTGCTGAACGAGAAGGGACGCCTCGACGGCGGCCACCTTCGTGAGCGCACCAATCCGGGTCCCGCCCGCATTGTCCTCAACGCCGCTGAGACCGGGAATTCGCTTGAGGTTGACGACCGTAGATGGTCGCATGCGACCCATCTTCATGTCCACGACCAGGTCGGTCCCTCCCGCGAGGACGCGTGCCCCATCACCCGCGATGGCGAGGATCTGAACCGCCTCATCGAGGGAGGTCGGTTCGTAGTAGTCGAATTCACGGAGTCGTTTCAAACTCCGCCCCTCCTGTCGATCGGTTTCATTTCTGCTGCAGCAACTCGAGCGTAACGCCGTCGGGAGTCTCTACGAAGGCGATAGTGAAGCCTCCTGCACCTGGCCGTGGCCCGTCGACCATCAGTCCCTGCTCACGAAACCGGTCCAGGTCCGCATCGAGGTCTGCGGTGAGGATGCCGATGTGTTCCAGTCCCAGGTAGGGGATGGCCGGGGGATCATCGATCGACTCGTCCTCCCCGGGACCGGGTGTGGTGATGTTGAGTCGGACCCCGTCGAACTCGACCGGAGTGAACAGCATCGTCCCGAACTGGATCTCCGGAAGTCTCGTTCCGCCGAACATGTCGAGCCACCACTCGGCGCTCGCATCCGGGTCTCTCGACTTGATGTGAATGTGATGGAGGGCGTGTGCCATGTTGCTCCTTCGGTCTCGTCATTCCCTGCATACTCTCGTGACGTGATGACGGTGGTTGCCCCACCACCGTCATACCGCTCTCCAACCGTTCGAATTCGGTCACCGACCATCGGTTGACAGCCGCAACGTTAGCCAGACGAGCTGAGCCTCTCGCAAGCGGATCCCTGGAATCGGGTACAGCGAACTCGCTACAGCGGCTGCTGCGCTGAAGTGGTGTGAACCCATTCCTCGTTGGTTTGACGGGGCCCAAACACAAAACATATAATCGATTATCTATGAACGATAGTTCTGCGGCAACCGCCGCGACGCATCACGACGCGATGGCAGCAATGGATTGCGGGCCACCGTCGAGACACCTTGTCGAAGGTGTGTCAGCCCCTAGGCTGTCGTTGTCCCTTGGGGCGACGACACCAAGTGGACCGGGAGAGACCGAGGTCTGATGGACATCATCTCCGACTCAATCGTTGTTGGCCTGACGGAGCAGGCTCCCCTCATTCTCGCCGCCATGGGCTTCGCTCTTCTGTACCGCCTCACGGGTCTCATCAATGTGGCCTACTCAGAGACGATCACGCTCGGCGCCTACATGGCGATGTGGATCAACACTACGTTCGACCTCAACTTCTACACCATCCTCATTCCGACCGGGATTCTCGCGGGGCTGATCAGCGTAGCCACCTACTTCGCGGTCTTCAGACCGGCCAAACTCCGCCACGTCGGCGGTCTGGAAATGATCATCATCTCCTTTGGCCTATCCGTCTTCCTCCGCCACGGCCTGCAGTTCGTGTTCGGTTACCCGGTCCGGTTCTTCGACGTACCCGCCCCGCACACGATCTTCGTGCTGGGAGTGGGAGTCTCGTCGTTCCGCCTCGTCGCCGTGATCAGTGTCTTTGTCCTCGCCCTGGGACTCTTCTGGTTCATCCAGAAGACCAGCTACGGACTCCAAATCCGAGCCCTGGCCAGCGACGAGGGTCTGGCGCAGGTCAGCGGGATCCGGCCGCTGGCCGTCACCGTCTTGATCTGGTTCCTCGCCGGTGTCGCCGGCGGCCTCGCCGGTGCGTTCTACGGCGTCGGTTCCGCAGCCGCTCCATTGCTCGGATGGCGACAGTTCCTCTTCATCCTGCTGGTCGTTCTGGTGGGAGGGGCCAAGAACATTGGAGGCGTCATCATCGTCGGAGCGATTACGGCCGTGTCGCTCACCTTCATGACGCTTCAATTCGGTCAGGCGCTCTACTCCCAACTGGTGCTCATCGTTGTGTTCATCGTCATCCTGAAGGTCCGCGGAACGCGGGCGGCCGAAGCGGGGAAGGTCTAGCGGCATGAACTTGGACTGGCTCGACGCATTCCTCGTATACGGACTCTTCTCCGTCTTGATGGTGATCGGTCTGGCCCTGCTGCTTCATCTACAGCTGGGACTCGCCCGGATCGCCAACTTCGGCATCGTCGGCTTCTGGGGTTTGGGGATGTACGCCTTCGGTGTGCTGTTCGTCCGGGTCGACTGGCCCTTTGGCGAGGTCTGGGCATTCCTCATATCTATGGCATTCGGTACGCTCGTGGCCGGTCTCGCCGGCCTCGCCGTCGGATGGGTGATCGCCGACCTCGACACGGACGGCGTGCTCGTGGGCACGCTCGGCTTCGCCACCTGCGTGTGGATCGTGGCAACGACCGAGCAAGACCTGACGGGTGGGGCGCTCGGAATGGGCGGACTCGGCTTCCCCTATGACATCGGCAGCGTCAAGGCGAACGAGACACTGTGGCTGGCGATCCTGGCCATCGTGGTCGCCTTGATCCTCTACTACGTGTCTCGCGTCCACAAGTCGTCATACGGCCGATTGCTCATTTCGATCGGTGACAACGAGCCGCTGGCACGCAGCCTGGGAAAGCGGTCTTTCCGAACCAAGCTGTTGCTGTTCGCCGGCACTTCGGCGGCCATGGGATTCCTGGGCGCCATCTTCGGGGTGATGGAGCGGTTCCTGGATACCGGCAACCTCGGAATCGATATCACCCTCGCAGCCATGGTCGCACTGGTGGTCGGCGGTACCACGCGGACCTGGGGAGCCGTCGTCGGCGCCGCTCTGACCGTGGCGATTTTCGACATTCTCTTTCAGTCCTACATCCCGTTCCCTCAGTCGTGGTATGGACAAGCAATTCCGAACATTCGGGAGATGACGTTCGGCGCCGCTCTCATTCTCGTTCTCATGTTCCGGCCGAACGGCATGCTCGGCGAGATGCGAAGGGATAAGTTGATGCGGAGGATGCATGGCAGCTGATACCAGCGACACCGCGTCGACCGCGGAGCCCACCGGTGGCAGCGCAGGTTCGCGTCCCAATGTCCACATCCAAGACGCCACGAAGAGCTTCGGTGGACGCGTCGTCGTGGATATCGACGATTTGATCTTGGGGACGCACCCGATCGAAGGACTGATCGGCCCAAACGGAGCGGGCAAGACCACGCTCATGCGGATGATCACGCACGCCATCTCCCTCGACAAGGGCACCGTCACACTCTCGGCCCATGACAACGACGGACCGGTGGTTCTCTCGAACCTGCCGACCAGCAGCATGGCTCAACACGGCGTGGCGAAGACGAACCAGGTGATCACCGACTTCGAACAACTGACGATCCTGGACTCGATGCTCCTCTCGATCGCGAAGGGGCCCGACGAGCGGGCCTACAAGATCTACCGAGAGCAAGGCCTCTACGCGGACCACATCGATGAGATCCAGTGGTATCTCGATCAGTTCGACTTCGAGGATCCGTATGGGTTCGCCGGCTCAGCCGGTGAGAAGAAGCTCCTGGACATCATTCGCTGTCTGCTGCTGAGGCCGCGGGTCCTGCTCCTCGACGAGCCAACCGCGGGCCTCCCCGACCACGTCCGCGATCAACTCATGGAACTCATCAAGCAGAAGACCGCAGAGGAGAATATGGCTGTCGTGATCGTCGAGCACGATCTGCATGTGATCTGGACCATGTGTGACTACGTCCATTTCATGGCCGAGGGGAGCGTTGTGCTGCAGGGCGAACCCGCGTACATCAGGGACCACGAAACCGTGATCGAGCAGTACTTGGGCAGCGGCCATGTTTGAGGCCAACGGCATCCGCAGCGGCTACACCGGTGTGACGGTGATCAAGGACTTCGATTTCAGCGTGGAACACGAGATCTTCGCGATCCTCGGTGCGAACGGAGCAGGCAAGACGACCCTGCTCGCCACCCTGGCTCGGCTCATCCCCCTGATGGCTGGCCAGATGCAATTCGACGGAACGGACATCACGACATCTCACCCCTGGGACACCGCTGCACTCGGTCTCGGATACGTGCCCCAGGAGAAAGGTATCTTCCCGGACCTGACCGTGCTAGAGAACCTGCAAGTCGGAGCGATGATCGGCGACCGGCCTCGACAAGAACGGATCGACGAGATCGTCGAGTTGTTCCCCGACATCGGGAAGCGACATGCCCAGCTGGCAGGGACGCTGAGCGGCGGCGAGTCGCGAATGGTCGCCTGTGGACGGGCGCTGATGCAGGATCCTAAGATGTTGTTGCTGGACGAACCGACCGCCGGGCTCTCGCCGCTCTACGTCGACACATTCTTCGAGAAGATCCGAGAGATTCACGAATCGAAAGGCGTCAGCATCATCCTCGCGGAGCAGAACGCCACGAAGGCACTCGAGATTTCCGATCGCGTCATGGTGCTGAACCTCGGTGAGGCGTCCGAGGTGCTCAACGCCTCCGACTTGACGACGGAGCAACTCAAAGAGGGGTATCGGATCTGATCGCCGTACGGCGATCCGTTTGGAGGAAAAGAAAGGATGGGACGAATGCGAATACGCTCAAAGAGGTTCGCTAGCGGATTAATTCTGCTGTTCGTGCTTTCGTTGATCGCCGCTGCGTGCAGCAGTGATAGCACAGACGAGGCGAGCGACACGACCGTGGCAACCGAAACAACGGCAGCAACCGAAACAACCGAAGCAATGTCCAGCGAACCAGTCATCGTGTGTGAGCTCGCCTACTTCACAGGGGAGTTCGCAGCCTACGGACCGTCACTCACGGCGGATGTCGAGTTCCCGATCTCTCAGGTCATCAATCTCGATCCACCGCTCGGCCGCGAGTGGCAGCTCATCTCCGAAGATATCGGCACGCCCGGTGAGGCTCAGGCAGCTCGTATCTGCCTCGAGCAACACAACGCTGAGGTCTTGGTGAGCCAGGCTCACGGCTATCGGACGTACCGCGACTTCATGCTGGAGTACCTTGCCGAGAATGACAAACCGCTCGGACCAACGGTCCACGGCGGCGGCATCCCCGGGAATATCGGTGGAGTCGGTTCCGAACCGCTCTTCCGTGCCCAGGGACTCGACGAGGCGCTGGGGATGACCGGTGCCGTGGCCGCCCAGGCCGCTGGTGCTCAGTCCGTGGTCATCTTCGCAACCCAGGTCGAAGGCTTCCAGCTCGCCGCGGATGCGGCCGAGAAGACAGCTGCTGCACTCGGGATCGAAGTGCTTGACCGCATCGACGTTCCCGCGGAGCAGCCATCATACGGGGCCGAAGCCCAACTGATCGCTGGCCTGGACCCGGACGCCGTGATCGTGCAAGCAGGTTCGGTGGAGTCGGCCACGCTGATCAAGGCGGCTTCCGAAGCCGGCTTGTCCCTCGCATGGATCGGTGAGACCGGCTGGATCCAGCCGGAGTTCATCGGAACCCTGGGAACGGATGCCATTGCCACCCAGGAGGGCATCGGCTACGCGGCGTTCGCCTACAACGACACAACTCCCGCATGGGAGTTCTACCAGCCGCTGTGGGATGACACCCCCGGATACGGTGACCTGTACGGCCCGGCGACGGACCAGTACCACTTCTCGACGTACGACGTGATGACACACACGGCGCTGGCCGTTGCGTACGCAGGTTCGTATGCGGCAAGTGCGTGGGCACCGGCGATGTTCGAGGTTGGGAACCCGCCTGGCACCATGTGCTACAGCTATCCGGAGTGCAAGGCGTTGATCGACGCCGGTGAGGACATCGACTACGACGGTGTCACCGGACCCGGCACGTATAGCGCCGGCGGGGTCAACGTCATCGTTCAGTCATTCACCCCGTTCAATGACGACGGCACCATCGGTACGGCAGTCATTCTCGATCCGAAAGTTGCGCTGACGGTACTCGAGCAGATCGCCATCCAGGCCGAGTGCGAAACTCCGAACCCGGCAGGGACGGATCCCGCATCACCGAAGTGTGAGTGGTAAGCGATAGTCAGTCCGAAGACAACGAGTAACACAGAAGAGGCGGCAGCGGGACCACCCGCTGCCGCCTCTCTCTATGAGAAGCGCCTCGTAGCTACTCCGGCGTTCCGCTACCTCTCGCCGACCCAACACTCACACCACCAACGCCCGCGTGCAGTTCCCTTTTCCAAGATCCTCGATAATCGATTATGCTGCCCGAGTCGCTCTCGTCGAGGCTCAAATCCACCTCGGGAGACGCAGCCACAAGCAAAGGAGAACTCATGTCCCGCCTCGAAGCGCTGCCCCTCGAAGAGGTTCCCGGCATGGAGGAGATCGCAGAACGGTACGAACGGGTCTTCGGCTTCGTTCCCAACGGTGTGCGCATCATGGCTCGGCGGCCAGCGATCGTTGAGGGATTTCTCCACCTGCGCGGCGCCGTCTTCGATCCGGCGACGAGCGAGGTACCGCCCGAGCTGAAGGGCCTGATCGGGCATATCGCCAGCAAGACCGCAGGCTGCCGGTACTGCCAGGCCCACGCGATCTACGGTGCGGACCGCGCCGGAACGGACCGGGCTCGTCTCGACGAACTGTGGGAGTTCGAGACCAGCGATCTCTTCGACGAGTCCGAACGGGTCGCGTTGCGCTTCGCCGTCTCGGCTGCCGCCTCACCAAGCGGGGTCACCGACGAAGACTTCGTGCGACTGAACGAGTACTGGGACGACGGACAGATCGTCGAGATCCTCGCCGTCGTCGCGCTCTACGGATTCCTCAACCGGTGGAACGACTCACTCGCCACCACCCTCGAAGAGCCGTCCCAGACGGTCACCGAAGAGGTCCTCGGTTCGAAGGGCTGGGAAGTCGGCAAGCATCGTCGCAATGAGGCGGCGGACGTTGACTGAAGCATCCTCCCCCACCGCGACCGTGGTGGTCGACGGAGCGCCGAACTTCCGCGATGTCGGCGGGTACGAGACGGCCGATGGTCGCCGCGTCCGCTACGGCAAGCTGTTCCGCTCAGGGATGCTGGTCGGCGTCTCCGACGATGGCGTCGCAACACTTGACGCCCTCGGAATCCGAACGGTCGTCGATCTGCGAACCCAGGTCGAGGTCGATGCGCTCGGGCCCGATCGCCTGCCGGAAGGCACGCGCGTCGTACAGATCCGGATCCCCAGCGCCGGGGCCGACCCGATGGTCGTCGAGGCACTCAAGACCGGCCACTTCCCCTACCTCCCCGATCTCGTGTCTGCAAACCGGGCCTACATCACCGATGACGCCGTCCAGTTCGGCGACCTCTTCGCGCTGCTCACCGACTCGGCCAACCTCCCCGTCATCATCCATTGCCTCGGGGGGAAGGACCGGACCGGCGTGAGCATCGCTCTGCTGCTCACGATCCTCGGCGTCCCATGGCCGATCGTGCGACAGGACTACCTCCTCTCAAACGTCTACTTCGCGAACTCGGCCGGTGACCAACCAGACTCCCTGAACCGGGTCATGGAGCGAAGCCTCGGTCATGCCCCCGACTTCGGTGACGAGGAGTCAAGGAGGGAATTCTTTGTGCTTCGTCCCGAGTACATCGACGTCGTGCTCGACGAGACCACGAAGAACGGGCGTACCTTTGACGAGTTCGTCCGGGACGAACTGAGACTCTCGGCCGCAAACGTGGAACGACTCCGCGCGGATTTTCTGGAGTGAACGATGAATCGGACACGAAGACGTGTATGACAAACAGAACAACCGATCGGGGAGATTGACGAGATGACCTACGTCTATGCATTCGACCACCAGCACGAGGGCTCGTTCGACGAGACCAAGGCACTCGTCGGCGGCAAAGGGGCGAACCTCGCGGTGATGACGAGCGAGTTGGGTCTTCCGGTCCCCCCCGGGTTCACGATTTCAACAGAGGCGTGCCGGTTGTACCTCGCCGAGGGCTGGCCGCCCGGCCTCGACACCGAACTGCGCGACCACATCGGTCGTGTCGAGGCGGCCGTCGGACGGCGATTCGGAGATCCCTCTAATCCGCTGCTCGTCAGCGTCCGCTCCGGAGCATCGGTCTCGATGCCGGGCATGATGGACACGATCCTCAACCTCGGTATCAACGACGCCACCGAGCAAGGACTGGTCACGGTCTCAGGGGATCCTGAGTTCGTTGCGGCGTGTCGCGGCCGCTTCGTCTCGACGTACCGCGAGGTCGTCGGTGTCGCCGAGGTTCCGGTGGACCCCTTCGACCAGCTTCGTGGGGCAGTCGAGGCGGTCTTCCGCTCCTGGAATGGCGATCGTGCCCGTGCCTACCGCACCCACGAGAGGATTCCCGATGACCTCGGCACCGGGGTCACGGTCCAGGCGATGGTGTTCGGCAACAGCGGTCCGAACTCGGCGACGGGAGTCGTGTTCACTCGCAACCCCGCAACCGGCGAACGGGTCCTCTACGGGGACGTCCTCTTCAACGCACAGGGCGAAGACGTCGTGGCAGGAACTCACGCAACACAACCCATCGCCTACCTCGACGAACGGGAACCGGTGATCGCAGAGGAACTCAAACGTTATGCCGACCACCTCGAACGTCACTACGTGGACGTGTGCGACATCGAGTTCACGATCGAAGCAGGTCGGCTGTGGATGCTGCAGACGCGGATCGGCAAACGCTGCCCGGAGGCGGCCCTCCGTATCGCCAAGGAGATGGCCGAGGATCCCGACTTCCCACTCTCGCGTCGCGAAGCCGTGATCCGAGTCGCGGATCATCTCGCGTCGCCTCCCACCGCGGCTACGAAGCGCTCGGCGGAGGCGGCGCCCATCGTCACGGGTCTCGGTGCTTCCCCAGGGCTCGTCGCCGGAGAGATCGTAACAACACCCAATGCCGCCGTGGAAGCCGTCGCGAAGGGCAGGTCGGTCATTCTCGTCCGCAGGGAGACCTCCCCCGACGACGTTCATGGCATGGCGGCCGCCGCGGGCATCCTCACGGCGACCGGGGGCCTCGCCTCCCACGCCGCCGTCGTCGCCCGGGGTTGGGGAATCCCGGCGGTAGTGGGCGCCGCAGCGATGGAGATCGGAGAAGCGACGGTGGCGATCGGCGACCACGTTCTCGTCGTTGGCGATGCCTTGACCATCGACGGCGGCACGGGCGAAGTCTTCCTCGGTGAGATCGTCGGAGAAGCAGTCGTCGTGCCCGAAGCCGAGCAGCTTCTCTCCTGGGCGGACGAGTTGGGGATCGAAATCGTCCCGATCGATGAGCAGGAGACAGAACCGACGGACGCCAACGACACCGGGAACAGTGGAGGTCAAACCATGTGCAGTAGCTCCGCAACCGTCGAGGCGATGGTGCGCCTCCTCGGCATCAAAGGATTCGCGACTTCAGACGCGGCCGCGGCCGCTCTCCTGACGACGGAGGAGGACGCCACCGGGATCCTCCATCAGATGGCTGCAGACGGCCTGGTCACGACGATGGGTGCCATGTTCAGCCTCACCGACGACGGAAAGGCGGTCGCGGGAGAGCTCCTCGCCGTAGACCAGGAAGCATGGGGTGCGGACGATGCCCTGGCGGCGCTCGATAGCTTCCTCGCTCTGGACGGCCGCATCAAACAAATCGTTACGGACTGGCAGATGCGAGAAGTCGACGGCCTCCCAGTGCTCAACGACCATGCCGACTCGGACTACGACGCAGCGGTCCTCACGGACCTCGAAGCGCTCCACGTCGACGCGGACGCGTGGCTCAATCGACTGCGTGGAGAGCTACCTCGGCTGGGCGCATACGCCGCGAGACTCGGTCGGGCGGCGGGATTCATAGCCGAGGGCGACTACGCCTACATCGCTTCCCCCCGACTGGACAGCTACCACAACGTCTGGTTCGAACTCCACGAGGATCTCATTCTGCTCGCCGGTCGCACGCGGGAGGACGAGGTCGCGTCGGGCCGCGCCTGAGTTCCGGAGAGCGTTCACGCTGATAGCGATAGCCTGATCACATGGCCACAGCGGTACTCCTCGGAACACTCGACACGAAGGGAGGCGAGTATGCCTTCCTCCGAGATCGCGTAATCGAAGCCGGCTGCGATGTCGTGATGATCAACGCCGGCGTGCTCGGTGACCCCGAGTACCCGGTTGCCTTCGGTCGGACCGACGTCGCTCATGAGGCAGGGGCCGACATCGAGACCCTCGTGGCAGCCGGAGACCGCGGCGCCGCCGTCACGGCTATGGCCGAAGGGGCGACCGCTCTTGTCCTTCGCCTGTGTGAGGAAGGCCGGATCCACGGCGTCCTCGGTATCGGCGGTTCCGGCGGTTCCTCGATCATCAGCCAGGCCATGCGGAAACTCCCGATCGGCTTCCCCAAACTCCTCGTGTCAACGATGGGTGCGGGCGACGTAAGCGCCTTCGTCGGCACGTCGGACATCGCCATGATGTACTCGGTGGTCGACATCGCCGGTATCAACGCGGTCTCGTCGAGCATCCTCGGCAACGCCGCCGCGGGCCTGGCAGGCATGGCCAAAGCCTTCGAGGTCCGTGATCCGTCCGTCGACGGCCGTCCGCTCATCGGTGCGACGATGTATGGAACCACCACGCCGTGCGTCAATGCCGCCCGTGCCGTGCTGCAGGAGTTGGGATACGAAGTCCTGGTCTTCCACGCGACCGGGACCGGCGGTCGTTCGATGGAAGCCCTCATGAAGAGCGGCTACATCACTGCGGCACTCGACGTTACGACCACCGAACTCACCGACGAGATCGCTGGCGGAACGCTCACGGCCGGTCCTGACCGTCTGGAGGCGGCCGGCGATCTCGGTCTTCCGCAGGTGGTCTCGATCGGCGCAACCGACCAGATCACGTTCACTCCCCCGAGTGCCGTGCCCACCGAATACTGGGACCGCAACTGCTACGCCCACAACCCCAGCATCACTCTCGTGCGCACCAATGCAGAAGAGAGCGACGAATTGGGTCGTATGCTCGCCGAGAAGCTCAACCGGGCCACCGGACCGGTCTCGCTCTTCGTTCCACTCCGCGGCGCCTCGTCCTATGCAGTCGCCGGTGCCGTCTTCCACGACCCGATCGCCGATGAAGCCCTGGTCTCGAGCCTCCGCACGCATCTCGACTCGACGGTGGAGTTGATCGAGATGGACACCGACATCAACGATCCCATCTTCGCGGAAGCCATGGCGCGTCGCCTCGATCAGCACTACCGGACATGGTCGAAGGCTCGCTCCAACTCGGCCGACGTCGGGCAGTCCACGTCACCAGCGTCTCCACCGACTGGGTAGCCGCCGGACGTTAGGTCCGCGAAATGGTTCCTTCCCACGTGTCGACCCGCTCGCCCTTCATGGCTTCCTCGTCGAACCAGAAACTCGTGACAGCCTTCGTCTCGGTGTAGAACATGACTCCATCGCGTCCCATGACGTGGAGGTCACCGAAGAAGCTGTTCTTGTGCCCGCTGAACGGGAACACCGAGATGGGAACCGGGATGCCAACGTTGACGCCGACCATGCCGGCGTCGATGCGGCGAGCGAACTCACGTGCGTAGTAGCCGCTCTGGGTGAAGATCGAAGCACCGTTGGCAAACTCGCTGGAGTTGATGAGTTCAACACCCTCATTGAAGTCGGCGACCCGCTTCACATACAAGACGGGGCCGAACACCTCTTCATTGCCGCACGACATCTCCGGCTTGACGTGGTCGAACACGGTCGGGCCCATGAAGAAGCCGCCTTCATGGCCTTCGACCTCGACTGTCCGCCCGTCGAGCACAGCCACGGCACCCTCGTCGATCGACTTGTCGATCCAGCCGTTGACAAACGCGAAGTGCTCGGCATTGACGAGTGGGCCCATCTCGGTCGACTCATCGTACGCGGGGCCGATCTTGAGGTCCTTCGCGAGTTCAGTGATCGTTGCGACGAGTTCATCTGCGATCGATTCCTCGACGGCGATGGCGGGGAGCGCCATGCAGCGCTCGCCGGCGCATCCGAACGCCGAGTTGATGATCCGCTGTGCGGTTGCTCGAATCGGAGCGTCGGCGAGCACGAGCGCATGGTTCTTTGCCTCGGTGAGTGCCTGCACCCGCTTGCCGTTCGCCGAAGCAGTGGAGTAGATGTGCTTACCAACGGCCGTGGATCCGACGAAGCTCACGCCTTTGACCTTCGGATGCACGAGCAGTCGTTCGGCCTCGTGTCGGGAGCAGGTCACCAGATTGAAGACACCGGGCGGCAACCCGGCCTCTTCCAGCAGTTCGGCCATCCGCATCGCCGTTTGCGGCACATACGAGGCAGCCTTGAGAACGAAGGTGTTGCCGGTCGTGACGGCAAGCGGCATCATCCATCCCATCGGGATCATTGCCGGGAAGTTCCAGGGCACGATCCCGGCGAAGACGCCCAGCGGCTCACGGAACGTTACCGTGTCGAAGCCGGTGGCAACATTCATGAGGGAGTCACCCATCATCGTGACCGGCGCCGCACACGCGAGTTCGACAACCTCGATCGCCTTCAGCACATCGCCTCGAGCCTCGGTGTAGCTCTTCCCCATCTCGGTTGCGAGCAGCATTGACAGGTCGTGCAGATTGTCTTCGAGCAGGCCCTTGAGACGGAACATCACCTGAACGCGCTTGGTGATCGGAGTGTCGCGCCACCCGGGGAACGCTGCGGCTGCAGCCTCGACCGCTGCATCGACTTCCTCCGCCGTGCAGCGGGGGGCTTCGGCCATCACTTCGCCGGTGCTGCTGTTGGTGATCTCGTAGTAGACACCGCTCTCGGTGTCCTTCCACTCGCCTGCTACCAGATACTTCAGACGTTTCGGCATGAACCCACTCCTCCTCGACGGCAGACTCGGATGGTCTCAGTAGAATAATCGATTATCGACAATATCTCGAATTGGCCATCGCGTCGAGTGCCCCCTCTTCGCTCCGTGCACAGGTGCGTCCGATCCCGCGACTGAGCGCCGCCGGCGTTGTGTGATCATAGAAACATGACGAGGACCATTGGCATCACATGACTGAGACCACATCGACCGCAGACCTCGATCAGGGTGAGAGCGGTGAGTTCCAGACCGGACGAGTCGTCTCTATTGCCGGCGGCCATGCCGTCCACGACACCTTCACCGCATTCCTGGCCCCCCTCCTGCCGACGTTCGTCGAGAAGTTCTCTCTTACCAACGCGGCCGCCGGTCTTCTCGCTGCATTCCTCCAGATCCCCTCGCTCCTACAACCGGTGATCGGGCACCTCGCCGATCGAACCACGCTTCGATGGATCGTCGTGCTCGGCCCCGGCGTCACCGCAACGGTGATGAGCTTCCTGGGTTGGGCGCCAACCTATGCGACGCTCGCCATTCTCCTGTTTGCAGCCGGATTGAGCGTGGCAGCCTTCCATGCCACGGCGCCGGTCGCCGTCGGATACCTGTCCGGGAATCGACTCGGGCGCGGCATGGGCTTCTGGATGGTCGGAGGCGAACTGGGCCGCACGTTCGGACCGCTCGTCCTCGTCAGCGCGTTGGTCGTCATGTCATTGAAGCAGACCGCCTTCTTGTCTCTCGCCGGAATCGCCACGTCGGCGATCCTCTACTTCCTGCTCCGGGATGTGCCGCTTCGAACCCGCGACCACGGCGAGCAGGTGCCCTGGAGGACCGCCCTTCGGGGAATGCGGAACTTCATGCTGGTGCTCGGCGGGCTCACCGTCATGCGGAGCATGATGATGCTGGCAACCACCGTCTTCCTGCCGCTGTATCTCACGGAGAGCGGATCGAGTATCTGGTTGGCCGGGGCTGCTCTGTCGATTGTCGAAGCCGCGGGGGTCGCCGGGGCCTTCGCCGGAGGCTGGATCAGCGACCAGGTCGGGCGACGGGCGGTGCTCATCTTCGGTCAGGTCACGGCCCCCGTCGCCCTCTGCCTCTTTCTCGTCGCGGATGGCTGGCTGCGCATCGCTGCCCTGCCGTTGATCGGCTTCTCACTGCTCGCCGTTCCGCCGGTCATCATGGCCCTGGTTCAAGAGCAGGCGCCGAGGAGTCGGGCGCTTGCCAATGGTTTCTATCTCTCGATGTCGATGGCCATCCGGTCGATCGCTGCCGTCGGCTACGGCGCCTTCGCCGACCGATTCGGCTTGGAGACCGCGATGGTCATGGGAGTCATCTCCATGTTCGGCGGTCTCCCGCTCATCTGGCTCCTCTTCCGCCCCCTTGGTGCTCCGCGAACCCAAGGCTCGTAGATGCGCACAGGTGTCTCCGGGAGCCCACAGTTCCAGAAGCGCCCCCCATCTGTCGACCGGGAGACCACTTCAATCGCACAGAGCACATGCCGCGTTGTCAGGAGACGGGTCGAACCAGCCGACTACGAACGGGCTTCGACCAGCGCTTCCTCGGACTCCCCCACCCCACCCGGTTCTACTACCGGGGCAAACCGTGGTTCCTCCCCGCGGGCGGTGTGCTTCTCCGCAATCTCGACCGGATCGGCCGATAGGCCAAATCCCGGTCCGGGCAACCGCTGACCCGACCTGATCCGTCGGAATATGCCGCCTCGATCGGTAGGTTGCGGTCAACATGGAGCCTGTTGAAACGACCGTACCTGTCTGCTATCGGCACCCGGACCGCATCACCGGCCTGTCATGCAGTCGCTGTGGAAAGCCGATCTGCGTCGAGTGCAGTCACGACCACCCGGTCGGCCAACTCTGCCCGGAGTGCGCGGCTCCCAGCGGACGACACAAGGTTATTCAGGGCCGTGAGATCTACGGCAAGTCAACGTTCCAAACGGCACCGGTCAGTTTCTCGATCATGGCCGTCACGGTCGCGATCTACATCGCCGGGATACTCTCCGTCGATCTCGACGACCTGCTGTTCCAGAACCTCGCCCAGGCGAACTGGCTTGTCGCCGCCGGCGAATGGTGGCGCATCTTCACGGCGGCCCTCCTCCACGGATCGTGGATGCACATCGGGTTCAACATGTACGCGCTGTATCTCTTCGGACCCCGGATGGAGCAACAGGTCGGATCACCGTCGTTTGCCGCGCTGTACGTCGCCGCAGCCGGAGCCGGAGGATTGGCGTCGTATCTCTTCGGCTCGATCGACCAGGTCAGCATCGGGGCCTCCGGTGCGATCTTCGGTCTCTTCGGTGCGTGGATCTTCGTGGCGTGGAAGATGCGCCACACGCCGGGTGGCCGATCGATGTTCACTCAGTTGTTCGTACTTCTCGCGATCAATGTCGTCATCAGCTTCGCCCCCGGCATCGACGGATTGGCCCACCTCGGCGGATTCATCGCCGGTATCGGCATCGCTGCTCTGTGGTCGTTCCTCGCCGTAGGCAAGTCGAATGCGGTAGGGATTCGAACCGCAATAGCACTCGGAGTGATTGCCCTGGACCTGGCCGCCGTCCTCCTCTTGTGACGAGTAGAGCAGAGAAGCAGTAGAGCAGTAGACCCGTGGGCATACCTACCCGGTGTCGCGGTAGGCAGGTAGGCCCTCGATGGCAAGGGCTTCGACCGCTACTTCTTCGAGCCGATTTGGATCGACCAGGAGTGCCCGGACCACGAACGTGGCGGTTCGAGTCGGCAGATGTGTCGGCAGCTTCTCGCCGAGCGACCGCCCTCGAATCGTCTCCAGCATCAGCCCGGAAACGGCCTGACGGGCGAAGCTGACCTCGATCTCGATGAACTCGCCGGATTCGATGCCCTGCCGGATGAGGTCCGCGACGGCAACGTGCAGCTTGAGGGCAGTCTGACCCCACGGCTTGAACTCCTCATCCATCAGCACGTCGCTGTTGAAGATCCCCCGAAGGTCGTATGGGGACTCCATGAGGTACCGGAAGTCCTCGACGAGGAACCGGTAGAGCCGGGCGGCGGGGCTCCCGGATACGCCTGCCAGATGCTCGGCTACGACGGCGGAGTCATCGAGAGAGTAGCTGAGGAGTTCCTGGAATATGGCTTCTTTGTTCGGAAAGTGGTGGAACAGCGAAGGCTGCCGAATGCCGACCGCCGTGGCAATGTCACGAGTCGAGGTGCCGTAGTAGCCACGCACCGCGAACAAGCGGGACGCCTCACGCAAGATCCGCTCGCGAGTCGTGATCGTCTGTTCGGTCGGAGATGCCGCTGCTGCACTCACGACGACAGCCTACCGCTCGATAGGGTCGTGGCTCGAGGTGGATGAGTACGGAAGCCAACGATTGAGACCATGTGAGTGCCGGCGAGCACACGAGGGGGTGGTAGCTTGTCCATCGTGATTGTGGCCATCACCCGCCCAACGGGCACCGAACTTCGTGATTGCGAACTGACACACGTCGACCGGATCCCGATCGACGTGGAACGGGCCCTCGCACAGCACAACGACTACCAGAGTGTGTTGCGCTCCCTCGGGGTGAAGGTCGTTGAACTTCCCCGACTCCCGAGTCACCCTGACGCCGTCTTCGTGGAAGACACGGCGCTGGTCCTACCCGAGGTTGCCGTGTTGTTGCGGCCCGGCCCCGAGTCACGACGGGCTGAGGTGCCGTCCATGGCGACAGCGCTCGCCGACTATCGAGAGCTTCGCGAGATGGAGGCGCCGGCAACGCTTGACGGAGGTGACGTCATCGTCTTCGGCAAGAACCTGCTCGTGGGACAGACGACCCGATCGAACCCTGCCGGGATAGCCGCACTGGCCGACCTGTTGTCACCGTTCGGCTACACGGTTGAGGCAGTCCCGGTTTACGGAGTGCTGCACCTGAAATCGGCTACCACCGTCGTCGACGACGAGACGCTGATCGTCTTCTCGCCCTCCGTCGATCTGACCGCTCTCGGAGCCAGGCTGCTCCAGGCTCATCCCGATGAACCACGGGGAGCCAATGTCGTGCGCGTGGGGGACACGCTGTTGGTGGATGGCTCGGCGCCACGGACCATGGCCATGCTGGGTGCCTTCGTCGACAACATCGTGGAGGTACACGTCGACGAGTTCGCCAAAGCCGAAGGCGCCATCAGCTGCAAAGGCGTCATCTTCGAGGCGTAAGTTCCCGGCCTGGTGGTCTGTCGGTCAACTGGTGATCCCGGTCTGGAGCAGATCCGGGCCGCTCACCTACGTCCGCGCCCTCCAGATCGGCCACTCCTCCGGGGCGATGAAGGCCTCCGGGAAAGGCTTGGTAGGGCGATGATCCCCGCTCCCCAGACCACCTTCGTACCAGGGAATCCGATCGACACACTCAAGCAGTTCATAGGCCATGGACTTGAGCGTGCACGGGATAGCACCGGCCTGATACAAACGACGAAGCGCAGGGCCGGGCTGGGGCTCCGTGGTGAACAAGCAGTCCTCCAGCAGGAACACCTCGTAGCCCATCTCCAGCAGCCCAAGCGTCGACTGCAAGACACAGACGTCGGTCTCAGCGCCTGCCACGGCGAACTGCCGCACGGGGAGTCGCTCAATAACCTCGCGAATTTCGGGTTCGGACGCACTGCCGAAGTAGTTCTTCACGTACCGCTCGCCGCTTGCAGGGGAGAGTGCCTCGAGCCGGTCTGGGAGTTCGCCGTTCTCGGAAACCGGCTGCTCGAAGGTGGTGATCAGCGGCAGGTCCATCCAGTCGGTCAACATCAGCAAGTGTTCGAGTCGCATCAGAAGCGCCTCGCGTTCCTCGTCCCGATCGGCGAACGCAAGGTCCACGAAGAACGGCTGGACATCGATCAAGAGGACGCCAATGTCCGAGCGATCAATCCTCGCGATACCCACTTGCTTTCCTCCTCGGTGGTGTAGCGAAGCAGAGTAGTTGAGGCCCTCAGGGGCGCCGAAAGCACTCAGCTTCCCGTCAGTCCTCATATCCATGGTCCCCGCCCCGAAAGCCCCCCTGCTTCGTCGCTGACGCTCCTCGCGTCCCCCGCAAAGTCTGGATCCGCGATTGCGCGGTGTCGATTCGTCCGGATCCTCTTGCTCTGTAGCGGTTTGCCGGCGTGTTCTGGATGCACAGTTCTGGTGGGTTCGGAGCGAACAGCCTCTCCCGCGCAGCGGGGGAGGTGGGCCGAGAGGGCCGGGGATCGGAGGGGGCATCTGCGCGGGCGGCTGTTCGAATCGAGTGGCCCCCTCTGCCCTGCCGGGCATCTCCCCCACTTCGTGGTGGAGAGACTCAGACTCGGCTGAAGCACCGAGAAACCCCGGATTGAGGCAAAGCCGGGGGGACAGTTCTTCTCCTCTCCCGTGGAGCGGGGGAGGTGCCGACGTAGGAGGCGGAGGGGGCTTCGGATCGGAGGCTGCTCTGGGAACCCGTATCAACGTGATGTGGTCGAGAGGCCCCACAACCGCGGGGAACATGAAGGCGGTCCCCCATCTTCAGAGCGGGGGGACCTGCCTGTCTGTTTCGGAGCTACTGCGACATTCGCCGGACTCAGCCTCCCGTGAAGTAGTGGTCCGCGACGAGCAACGCGCCGTCCGTCCCCGTGACGATCCGCCGCACACCCGTCGCGGGATAGTCCGTGCCACTCCGATTGATCGTGCCGCCCTCCGATGACACGAGCCAAGTCCCGCTGCCGGTCTCGACGGCGTAGTACGGCCCTTCGTTCGTAGAGTGCCAGTTCACGCTCTCCGACCAGCCAAACAGGGACGACCGAACACCCTCCATGTCGGAATCAACCACCTCGCCCTCTGAGTGGACTCGGTACTGCGGTGTCACCAGCACTTCGAGGGCGTCCGCGTCGTACGCGTTCCACGCCGCGTTGTACTCCTGTATGAGCTCCACAACTTCGGGCGGGGCGGCCGTCGGGCTGGCGGGGCGCATCATCAGGGTCATCCAGGCGATGAGGCCGACCAGAGCGATTGCCATGACGACGATCACCGCGATCGGCCACCGGCTCCGTTGCTCCGCCTTCTCGGTCGTTTGATCTTCGGTATCGGTTTGCTCGATGGTCTCCATGACCCTCACCCTTCCTTGGTCGGGTTCGATCTCTTCCTCGTTCTCTGTTCGCTTCATCGATCGGTGCACCAGCCACACGACGAACCCGGCGGCAACGGCGGCAACGGCTGCTGCAATCAGCCAGACCCCGATCGTGCCCCCGTCAACCTCAACGCCCTCGGCGGCTCCAGCTCCCGCGTCACCGTAGATCCGGGGGGTGAGTTTCAGGACGGAGGCCAGACCTCCGAGGCCGACGAGGGTCGCTGCGAACGCCCCGACCGCTGCCCAAGCAGGCTGGAGGTTGCGCTTCGCATGGAGCGGCCGAAGCGTGCCTTCACTGACCCTGGCCCGGGCGATGACGTCCTCGACGGAGATCCGCTCGACACCAGCGTCGAAGTACTCACGCAGTTGCGTTTCAGGCCGTGACATCTGCGCTCACCCCCAATGCCTGCCGTATCCGCCGCAGCCCCCGTTCGGCGTGCGTCCTCACCGACCAGCGGGAGATACCGAGCAGATCGGCCACCTCCCGTTCGCTGTGCTCCATCCCGTGGATCAGCACGACGGCCACCCTCTGGTTCTTCGACAGGCTGGCGAGCGCATCGGTGAGACCGGGCTCGACCCTGGGGATCTCGGTCGCGGGCAGAACGGGAAACTGCACCTGGGAGCGGTAGTACCGGCGGGCCTTCGACTGGCCGACCCGGTACAGGTAGCCGGCAGGGTTGCGTTTGTCCTCGAGGGTCTCCCAGTGTTCCCAGGCCCATGCCAACGCATCCGCGGTTGCCTCCGCCCCGACTTCTAACCCGTACGCTGCGGCGAGTGCGTACGAGAGTCGCGGCTCCGTCTCCTTGACGAATCGGGTGAACGCTTGTCGCTCATCGGGTTCCACGGTCCCTCCGTGACTCTCATCCAATTAGACCATCGAACACCCCTCGGTGGGCGACAAACACTATCGATGGACGTACCGGCCGCCGACGCCAAGTACGCTTTGGGGCGAATCCCATGAGTACCTACCACAAGACCGGCGCCGATCTCAACGCAGGCGAAGCCCTCGTCGACCGGATTGGTTGGAGGGTAATGTCGACCTGGACCGATGACGTGATCCCGGGGTTCGGTGGATTCGCCGCCGGAATCCGCGTCCCACCCGGCTACCAGAGACCTGTGCTGATGATGGCGACGGGCGGAATCGGCACGAAGGCCGAGATTGCCCGGGTCACCGGCCTCGTCGAAGGTCTCGGTTATGACCTCCTTGCCCTCGTTGGTGACGACCTCGCCGCCGCCGGAGCGATCCCGATCGCCATACAGGACTACATCGCCGTCGGATATCTGGATCTGGATCGAATTGAGATGCTCGTTGAGTCGGTCGTCGATGCATGCGCCGACAACGACGTGGCGCTTCTCAGCGGTGAGACGGCCGAACACCCGGGAACCATCGAAGGAGATCGCTTCGACCTCGCAGCCACGGCGCTCGGCATCGTCGAACTCGGAGACGAAGTCGACAATGGACGGATCGAAGTTGGCGACGTGATCATCGGCGTGTTCAGCCCCAATCTCCGATCGAACGGGTTCTCTCTCGTCAGGGCGCTCATCGTCGATCAACTCGACCTCGACGCCCCGTTCCCCGGTTCGGATCGAACGGTCGCAGAGACCCTCCTCGACCCGTCGGTCGTCTACGCCCCCGCCGTCATGAACGCCCTCGCACGATCCGAAGCCCACGGGCTGGCTCACATCACGGGGGGCGGAATTCCCGGCAACATCGCCGGGATCCTCCCGGAAGGGACCGCCGCCGACATCGAACGATCCCGATGGACGATTCCAGACGTCTTCCACGTCATCCAGGATCTCGGGTCCGTTGCCGAAGAAGAGATGTTCCGAACCTTCAATATGGGTATCGGGTTCGTCGCCGTCGCCCCCGAAGGCGATGCCGATCTACTCATCAGGGGCTTCGATTCCCACGGTCACGGCGCAACCGTGATAGGAAGGATCGTAGAGGGTGAGCAAACGGTGAAGATCGACTGAGTTGATCCCAGTAGCGGAGTAGCCGAGTAGCCGAGTAGCGGAGTAGCTGAGAAGAGCTGCCTCGTACCAACTTGCACCTTTGGCTGTGACCGATCATGCGAACAGATGCTCGCGACGACTGAGGGGAGTCTTCCTCCAGTGCTCGGCTACTCCGCTACTCCGCTACCTGCTTACTCGCCACACGTCACTCCGCCGAGAATGCTCGTAGTCAGATCGGCGTCCCCCTGACCGGTCGCGTAGCCGAACAGTTGAGCATCGTCGGATGGGTCGCTGTCGATCCACCACACGCCGTCGGTCGGATCCCAGGGGCTCTCGTCGATCTCGATCGTCGGGTACATCCCTCGAGCAGCCAACAGGGTCGTCCCCACCGTCATCCCCGGCTCTGTGGTGAGAGCGAGGTCGCCGCCGTAGTAGTCGTATCCGAACAGGTGCTCTCCGCCCGCCGGCTTGTGACTTGTCGATGCTTTCGTGAACAACAAAGTGAAGGCGTGGCCGAAGCCGCTCGGGCTCTCGCCCCATTGAACGCCGCGCACCTCGGGTGGTGGGCAGGTCCCAAACTCACTGAACGAATCCACCCACCCCGTGTCGCGATCAGCCGGACCAAGGACCGCCGTTGCATACGCGATCGCCTGGTCCGGAGATGCCCCGAATCCAACGCCGCCAATGCCGTCGGACTGCAAGACGAGGGGAGGAATCGTGGTGGTCGTCGTCGAAGTAGTCGTCGATGAGGGCGTCGCCGTGGTCGTTGACACGGTCGTGGTGGTTGGCGCCTCAGTGGTCGTCGTCGCCTCGCTCGTCGTCTCTTCCACCGAACTCGTCGTCGCTTCAGTCGTGCTGATTGGCAGCGTTGTGGTCTCCAACGCTTCGTCGCTCCCGCCGACGGTGCGCAGCAGAAACAGCACAATGAGGGCCAGAATCAACCCGCCGACGACTCCGAGGAGAATCGCCAAGAATTGCGACTTTCGTTCTGCCACGAATGCAGCCTACGCGGACTGAGCAGAAGACCGCGGACCAAGTAGCGTTGCGACCATGAGCGGACCCCCCACGTACCCAATCACCGTCGAATCCCCGGTTGACGACGAGGAAAGGAACCGGTGGCTCGCAGCCTCGGGGATCATCCTGGTCAAGGCCATTCTCCTCCTGCCGCACATCGTGCTTTTGTTCCTGTTCGGCTTGATGATCCAGATCCTGGCGTGGATCGGCTACTGGGGTATCGCTTTCACCGGCCACATGCCCGACCTCATCCGCCGCCTCGAACTCATCTTCCTTCGGTGGATCACGCGGATCGTTGCCTGGTTCGCCGGCACCACCGACGTCTACCCGACGTTCGGCGCCGAGCAGAACTATCCCGTGACGGTCTCGATCGAGCCGGCGCCGGAACCGCAGAGTCGCCTCCTCGCCATGCTCGGCATCGTGCTTCTCCGCTCGATCGCCGCACTTCCACATTTCCTCATCCTGTTCCTAATGAGCTTCGGGGTACTGCTCGTCGCTTGGATCGGCTACTTCGTCGTCGTGCTCACCGGCCAGTTGCCTCTCGGCATCCATGAGTTCGTCCTCAACTACCAGCGCTGGTTGGCTCGAGCGTGGGGTTGGACGGTTGGACTCACCGACGAGTATCCCCCGTTCACGCTGGGGTGACATCCAGCTGCCAGCTACCAGGTACCACACGATTCCTACTCGTCGAGCGACTCTGATTCTGCTTGGTCCGGCTTGCGGCGACGGATGGCCCTGATCGCCATCCAGAGGCCGAGGCCGATCAGGGCCAAGAGGATGAATGGGAATGCGAAGGCTGCGCCGATGATGAGACCGCCGACCGTCGCGAACAACACTTCACCCGCCTGGTCGATCGCCTCTTCGAGCACTCCCGGGTCGTCCGGTTCCTCGATCGGCGTGCTCCCCGGTACCTCTGTCAGGCCAACGGTGAGTGTTGAAAAGCTGGTACGGCTGTCCAAGTAGCGGAGCCGCCCCTCGGTCTGCTCGATGTTCAGCAGCACATCCTGCATCCGGGTCTGGATCGTCACGAGATCGTCGATTTCTGTTGCCTCAGCCATGAGGCGGGTGTAGAACTCCTCCTGGGTCTTCCAATAGCGAAGTCGCCCCTCGAGATCCACATACTCCTCGGTCACGTCCTGGCTCGACACATTGAGACTCAACCGCTCGCCCAGACCATCCACCCGATCGAGAGCGTCATCGAAGCGGTCCTCGGGAATCCGCATTGTCAACCAACCGACGGTGTAGTTGACGCCGTCGATCTCCTGGAGGTAGGTCTCGCCGGCAGTGATGTAGCCGCCGAGGTCCTGGGCGATGCTCCGAAGCTGCGATGAAATCTGGCCGAACGTCCCGACTTCAACTCTCAACTCGACGCGACCATCGCGGATCACCTTGAGTCCGTCGGGCACATCGGTGCCGATGGGAGCCGCTATGGCGATCATCTGCGTCTCTTCCATGTCAACGTCGCCGGACGCCATGTTCTCGTCCGAGGCGTACGCCACCGTGGTGACATACTCCTCCGCGCCGTATCCGATGGTTTCGGATGCTTCGCCGGAGTCGCCGCTGCAGGCCCCCAGCAACAGAACGGCGGCCAGCGAGGCCGCCACCGCAATTCGAGTCTTCCCCGTCAGGTCGGAAATCGTCATCAGATTCTCTCCTCGTTGGGTGCGATCCGGCGTCTACGCCGGTCCTCATCCGGTATGACGGTTGAGAGTCGGATCCAGGTTCTCGGCTTCAGGGTGCTCAGCGAAGCCCGGCCGCCAACTGCGGTAACGCGTATCCTTCGCCCGTCGGTCTCGACGAGGGACTCCGCCGGTTGACGTGAATCCGTTCGCTACGCTCCCGGCATGGAACCCACCTCACCCGTCACCGTCGAGCGCCGCGACCATGTTGCCGTGGTGTGGCTCGACCGGCCCGACCAACGCAACGCACTCGCCCCGGCATTTTGGACCTCATTCCCGACCGTCATCGATGAGTTGGGTGACGATCCCGAGATTCGCGCCGTTGTCGTAGCTGCGAAGGGACCGGCCTTCACCGTCGGGATCGATCTGAAGGCGTTTGGGCCAGCGCTCGTCACCGGGAACATCGATCCCACAGCGCCGGCGCCTGCCTCTCCCGTTGCTCAGCGCACCCAGACACTTCGTCTCGTCAAGACGATGCAACGGACCTTCTCCTCGCTGGCCGCGTGTCCGAAGCCGGTGATCGCAGCGATTCATGGATTCTGCATCGGAGCGGGTGTCGACCTCATCACTGCGTGCGACATCCGCTACTCCGCAGTAGACGCGGTCTTCTCGATCCGAGAGACCAGACTCGCGATGGTGGCCGACGTAGGGACACTCCAGCGCCTCCCGAGGATCATCGACCCCGGCAGCGTCGCCGAACTCGCTTACACCGGCCGCGACTTCGACGCCGGTGAGGCTGCCCTACTCGGTCTCGTCACCCGCCTACTGCCCGACGCGGAAGCCACCATCGCCGCGGCGATCGAGACCGCAGAAGCCATCGCAGCGAATTCCCCGCTGGCCGTTCAGGGCACAAAGGCAGTTCTTCGAGCGGGCGATGGTCGAACCGTCGACGAAGCCCTCGACTACGTGGCTCTCTGGAACGCCGCCTTCCTCCACTCGAACGACCTCGGCGAAGCAATGGCATCGTTCATGGAACGAAGAGACCCAGAATTCCGTGGCGAGTAGCAAGACATAGGCCGGGTCGAGTGTTGTGTGTTGCCACTGATCTACCGCTCTACTGGGCTACTGATCTACTCACTCCGACGGCGCAGCCGTTGGAATAGGGCATAATGGGGTCATGTTCGGGACCCCCCAGACCGACCGCGGCCACCTCTTCGCCTCCCCGTAGGGACGGGTGAGTTCCGTACGCCCGCACCCCCGAACAAGGAGGAATACCGTGACCGACCTCTCCACCCGACTCCACAACACCATCGCCCCCGTCATCGTGTTCGACTCCGAGATCGAGATCGTCGATGGCCAGGGAAGCTGGGTCACCGCTGCCGACGGCAAGCGCTACCTAGACTTCACCTGCGGCATTGCCGTAACCAATCTCGGACATCGTCCCCCAACCCTCGAAGCCGCCGCCCAGGACCAACTATCGCGTCTCTGGCACACCGGTAGCTCATACCTGTACGACTCGATCATCAACGCAGGTGAGAAGATCATCGAGGTCGCCCCCGATAGCGTCGAGCAGGTGTTTTTCGTGAACTCGGGTGC
>CAXMQO010000037.1:0-8178 GCA_964195515.1 uncultured Saprospiraceae bacterium
TTCACGATCGAGAGCCCGAGACCGGATCCCGGCATCGCCCGCGCCGAAGCCGATCGATAGAACCGGTCGAACACGTGATCACGATCTGCCACGTCGATTCCCGGGCCATGATCCCTGACGGCGACTCGTCCATCGGATACGGTGACCCCGATCTGGTCACCCTCGGCACCCCACTTCAGAGCATTGTCGAGAAGGTTGTCGATCGCCCGCACCAGCGCGACCGATCGGCCACGTACGAGACTCCGTTCCGAGGTGACGTCGATGTCGAGAGCTGTCCGCCGAGCGGCCCGCTCAACGGACATTTCGACAATCTCGTCGAGATACAACTCCTCCACCGGCTCTTCGGTGTATCGATCGGATGCGAGATCCACGACCTCACCAACGAGTACGGAGAGATCCTTCACCTCCGCCTCCGCGGCCGTGATCAACTCAGACCGCTGATCGTCGCTCAGGTTCTTCGTCCGACCGAGGAGTTCAATATTGGTGCGCAACGCAGTGAGCGGTGTGCGCAGTTCGTGCCCGGCGTCGCGAACCAGTCGCTTCTGCTGGGTCCGACTCTCCTCGAGAGCGGCCAACATGGCATTGAAGTTGCGAGCAAGGCGACCGACCTCGTCGTTCGCTCCTATGTCGATCCTTGCCGCGAGGTCCTGTGTCTCGGCGACGTGCTCCGCGGCTTCGGCCAGATCGTCGATCGGCTTCAGCGCGCTACGAGCTACGAACAGACCGGCGACGCCGGCGAGGAGAACGCCGATCATCCCAATCGACACGAGGGCCACGGCGAGCCCCGCGAGCGTTGCGTCGACCTCGGTCAGGGGCCGCGCGATCTGTACGACACCGAGGGACTCGGAGGTGAAAACGATCATTCGAACATGAACGCCATCGACTCGTTCGTCGGAGAGAAACGCCTGATCGGCCGCAGACTGCCCATCGGTCCCAGGCAGGGGCGCCTGCCCCTCCGGGATCAGGACATCGCCGGTCGGCAGCGTCACCTGGTAGTAGACGGTATCGAACGCGGCGCCCCGACCGCCGAGGAGACCGAGCGGAGGACGCATCGGCCCGTCGACACCGACGATTCCGCGTGGATCGTCGGCAAGGCTCTGGATTACGAGCGCCCGCTCGACCAGGCTCTCATCGATCTCCGACCGGAGTTCGCGTCTTGCCGACAGGAACGCCGCGGCCGAGATGACGACGACACCGACGGTCACGGCAATAGCCGCGACGAGAGCGATCCTGGTTCTGATCTTCACGGGCGACACCTGGAGCGTGTCACGACTCGTCGCGCAGCGTGTAGCCGACGCCGCGAACGGTGTGAATCAATCGGGATCGACCAGCGTCTTCGGTCTTCCGTCTGAGATATCCGACGTAGACATCGAGCGAATTGGAGGACGTCTCGAAGTCGAATCCCCACACGTCGCGATAGATCTGGTCGCGTGTGGCTACCCGTCCGCCGGTTCGAAGCAGAACTTCAAGCAGATCGAATTCAGTCTTCGTGAGGGGGAGGGACTCGCCCGATCGTTTCACCGTGCGCGTACCGAGGTTCATTTCGAGGTCGGCGAAAGAAAGGACCTCCGAGACATCCCCGACCGACCGTCGCAGAAGGGCACGAATCCGCGCCAGCAGTTCCTCGAGAGCGAAGGGCTTCGCCAGATAGTCGTCGGCGCCTGCGTCGAGCCCATCGACGCGGTCGGAGACTTCGGTGAGCGCCGTGAGCATGAGAACAGGGGTCTCATCGCCTTTCGCTCTGAGTCGCCGGCACATCTCGAGACCGTCGACGAACGGCATCATCACGTCGAGCACGATCACGTCGGGTGGATCTCCTGCGATCGCTTCGAGGCCACGGCCACCATCGTTCGCCGTCGCGACGTCGTAACCCTCAAACGACAGCGCGCGTGTCAACGCAGCGCGAACGTCCGGATCGTCTTCAACGATGAGCACCTTGGCGGTCTCCATGACACCTCCTGAACAAGAAGATACGCCAGCCGTCTGAGAATGGCGTGAACCGGATCTAAGAGGGGGATGAGAGTGCGACGAGTAGCAGAGTTGGTCGGGGGCTCCTGAGCACCGAGCGACGCGGTATCGTGCTTTCCGCTACTCAGCTACTCCGCTACTCATTTCTTCTCAGGATCTTCTTATCTGACGCTCAGTTCTGCTTCAGGTTCGCCTGATTGACTACTCGTAGAACCTCGAGATATCACACATCGATTGGAGATCGAGATGAAACGCAACGTCGTTGTCCCCATAATGCTCGCCTTCGGCCTGCTCGCTGCTGCATGCGGCGGCGCAGACTCGGACTCGGGCGTCGCTTCGCTCGAGACGCAGAGCGCGGCGACTCAGGAACAAGGGCAGACGCAGGGCGACGCAGCGGTTGAAGAACCCGTGTCCGACGAGGAAGCGATCCTTGCGTACGCCGCCTGCCTCAGAGACGAAGGCCTCGATGTCGAAGACCCCACCGTTGACGCCGACGGGAATCTGCGTCCGCCGCGACCCCGCGATATCGAGGAACAAGATCGTGACATGATGAGCGCGGCGATGGAAGCGTGCAGCGAGTACCTCGAGAATGTTGCCTTCGGATTCGACGGCGCCGATCAGACCGAGCGACAAGACCAACTCTACGAATACGCTTCCTGCATGCGGGAGAACGGCTACGACATGCCAGATCCGGACTTCTCGTCCTTCGGCACCCCTGGACAGGGTGGTGGAGGACCGTTCGGCGCCCTCGATCAGGACGACCCGACGTTCCAGACAGCGCAGGAAGCATGCGCCGACATCTTTGGCGCCGACGGCCGCGTCCCCGGTGGCGGCCCGGGAGGGGGCACGGGCTGATGACCGACACAAGGAGTGAGCCAATGAGCGAATCGGCCGACGTGGAGTCGCCGGCCACCGCGGACGGCAGCAATCCGAGTGGTGACGGCGACTCAGTTCTCACGGCGAAGAAACCGTGGTGGCGCCGTGCGTCGACGTGGATTGTCATCGTGGCGATCCTCGTTGTCGGGGCGATCGCTGCATGGATTCTCTCCAACAACTCCGCCTCCGAAACGACCGATACCGTCGCAGCGCTGAAGTTCGCCGAGGTACAGAGAACGACCCTCGAAGACGTCACCACCCTCGACGGAACCCTCGGCTTTGTCGCAGGTGAGCCGCTCGTCTATGCAGGATCCGCCGACGGAATTGTGACGGTTTCAGCAGGCGCAGCGGGAACCATCACCTCGCTGCCCGCAGCGGGGTCCGTGGTGGAGGAGGGCGGAATCCTCTACACCAGAGACGAACAGCCGGTGATCGTGTTCTACGGCGACGTACCCGCCTACCGGACTCTCAACACACGCACGACCGACGGCACCGACGTACTCCAACTCGAGGAAGCCCTTGCGCGCCTCGGCTACGACGAGGAGGGCGACTTCAGCCTGGACGGTGACTTCACCACCGACACGAAGAACGCCATCAGCGCACTCCAGGAGGATTTGGGCATAGACGACACGGGGGCTCTCCAACCGGGTTCCTACGTCTTCGTCGAGCGAGCCGTATTCGTCGCCGAGACACTGGTCGAGATCGGTTCGCCGATCAACGCGGGCGCCCCTGTCATCGCTACTTCAACGACTCCGGAAGGAACGGTCACCGCCCTGGCGAGTGAAGGCGACATCCTCGACCACGGAGACACACTGTTCGTTCTGCAAGGCGATCCCGTGACGTTGTTCGTCACCGATGTCCCCTTCTACCGAACCCTGAGTATCGGTTCAGTGGGCGACGACGTACGTGTCCTCGAAGAGGCACTCGTCATCTTCGGATTCGACGCCTCCGGTGAACTCGTAGCGGATGAGGTCTTCGATGGAACGACCACCGATGCACTGGTCTCGTGGCAGGCATCCATCGGTGCACCGGTCGACGGAGTCCTCAACATCGGCGAGATCATGGTTACTGAGGACCCCATCCGAGTCGCAGCCTCGCACATCAGCATTGGAAGCACCGTCAAGCAGGGGATTGCGATCTTCACCCCGTCGACCTCAACGTCGGTGGTGTCGGTGCGGCTCCCGGCCGAGGATCAGGAACTCCTCGTCGTCGGCGATTCGGTCACGGTTGTCATGCCCAACGGTGATGACGAAGCGGCTGTCGTTACGACCGTCGGAAACATCGCAATCCGTAGCCAGGAATTCGGGACCTACTTCGAAGTCGAGATCACCCTCGACCGTCAGGGTGCAGCCACGGGTCTCGACGAGGCCCCGGTCGACGTCGAAGTGATCGATGATCGAGTCGAGAATGTTCTCGCCGTTCCCGTCACGGCACTGTTGGCCCTGGGTGAGGGCGGCTATGCCGTCGAAGTCGACGAAGGTGGCGGTCAGACCCGGCTCATCGCAGTCGAAGCCGGCATGTACGCCGACGGGTCGATTGAAGTCACGTCAAGCGAACTCGAGGCAGGCATGAAGGTCGTCGTTCCGTGAGCCACACTGCGCCCGCGTCGGCATCGACGACGCTCGTGCCGAACAACGAGCGCACCGTGCTCGCCCTCTCGAACGTGACGAAGACCTACGCCGGCACTCCGCCGGTACACGCCATCCGCGGCATCGATCTCGACATCCGATCGGGCGAATTGGTCGCCATCGTCGGACCCTCCGGATCAGGGAAGTCGACGCTGCTCCACATCATCGGTACGCTCGATCGGGCGACGGCGGGGACCGTCTCCGTCGCCGGGTATGACGTGGATGATCTCAGCGACAAGCAGTTGTCATCGCTGCGATCCCGTCATGTCGGCTTCGTGTTCCAGCAATTCTTCCTCCTCGCCGGGGAAACGGCCCTGGACAACGTCGCCGACGGGATGCTCTACACCGGCATTTCCTTGAGCGACCGCAGGGTGCTCGCACAACAGGCTCTGGCCGAAGTGGGTCTCGCTCACCGAATGAATCACGAAGCCACGAAACTCTCCGGCGGCGAGCGACAACGGGTTGCGATCGCCCGAGCATTGATCGGCTCGCCCGACATCATCCTCGCTGATGAACCGACCGGCAATCTCGACAGCCAGTCCGGGGAGGACGTCGTCGGTCTCATCGAAAGCCTCAACGCTCAGGGAACAACGATCGTCGTCATCACCCACGACCACGAGATTGCCGCTCGCTTCCCCCGTCGAGTCTCACTCCTCGACGGCAGATTGGTCGAGGACAGGCGATCGAACGAACCGGGAATCGGCCGATGAACGTGTCACTCGAACCGTCCCGCCTCTCCCCCGCCGACATGATGCGGGCCTCTCTCATCGGGCTCAGAACGCGACGGCTCCGCTCGATCCTCTCGGGTCTGGGCATCGTCATCGGCATCGCCGCGATGGTCGGCGTGCTCGGCTTGTCAGAGTCCTCGAAGTCGGATCTCCTCGCACAACTCGACCAGTTGGGCACGAACATGCTGCGAATCGAGGCCGGTTCCGGGATCGGAATCGGGACCGGCGAACTCCCGGAGGAGGCGACCGCGATGGTCTCGCGCATCGGTCCGGTCGAGCAGGTCGCATCGATCAGCGAGACCGAGGCCAGCGTGTATCGAACCGATCTCGTTCCAGAAGGGCAATCCGGAGGTATCACGGTCAAGGCCGTCGATACGAACCTTCTCGCGACGCTGCAGGGAACGATGAATTCCGGAGTCTTCCTCGACCAGGCCGCGAGTGATCTCCCGGTCGTCGTGATCGGGTCGGTTGCAGCCGAACGTCTCGGCGTGACCGACGGCACGAGTGGCACCGTGGTGTGGCTCGGTGACGAGTGGTTCTCCGTCGTCGGCATCATGGACACGCTCGATCTCTCGCCCGATCTCGACCGCGCGGCGCTCGTGAGTTACACGACCGCCGACGCGTTCCTCGAACACGACGGCGTGCCCAGCACGATCTACGTCAGGACCGATCCGGACGACATCGACGCCGTCCGCTCGGTGCTGCCCGCAACCGTCAACCCGGAGAGTCCTGACGAGGTCGAGGTCACCCGTCCGTCCGACGCTCTCGAAGCGAAAGAAGCCGCCGATCAGGCGTTCACGAACCTCCTCCTCGGCCTCGGTGCCGTCGCGCTCCTGGTTGGTGGTGTCGGCATCGCGAACGTGATGGTCATCTCGGTGCTCGAACGGCGCGGAGAGATCGGCTTGAGGCGTGCACTCGGAGCCACCCGGGGACACATCTCGATCCAGTTCCTCGGCGAATCCCTGCTCTTGGCCACGCTCGGCGGAATCGGCGGGGTCGCCCTCGGCGGCGCCGTCACGGCCGTCTACGCCTGGTCGCGGGGATGGGGCGTGCTGATACCGACCGTGGCAATCGTCGGTGGCATGGTCGCCGCGATCGCCATCGGCGCCGTTGCCGGCCTCTATCCGGCGATGCGAGCCGCACGCGTGAGTCCAACCGAAGCGCTCCGGACCTTGTAGCGTGCCGCCCCGTGACGTGGAGCATCGAGGACCGGACCGTCGTGATCACCGGAGGCAACTCTGGAATCGGTCTCGCGACCGCGACCGAACTCGCCCGCCGGGGCGCCAACGTCGTGATCACGGCACGAGACCCGGATCGGGGTCGAGCGGCTGCTGAGGCGATCGAGGCGGAAACCGGACGGGGCGTGACGCCGATGGTCCTCGACCTGGCGTCGCTCGCTTCGGTTCGGTCGTTCACGGACGATCTCACGTCCCGATTCGGCCGTGCCGACCTCCTGATCAACAACGCCGGGTGCTACGTGACTCCTCGCCGAGAGACCGTTGATGGGATCGAGTGGACGATGGCCGTCAACCATCTGGGGCCGTTTCTCTTGACCTGCCGGCTGGCGGCGGATGCGGCCACTCGGCCCGAGCGCATTGTCAACGTGTCCTCCGAGATGCATCGATCGGCTCGACGCGACCTCACGTTCACGTCGCTCGAGCCCGGTGGCCGCTACTGGGGTACCGAGGCGTATGCTCGGTCGAAGCTCGCCAACATCCTCTTCACACGGGAGTTGGCGAACCGGCTGTCGGACACCCGCACGGTCGCGTTCTCCATCCATCCGGGCAACGTGGCGACCCGCATCGCGCAGGACGGAGACAGCCGTCTCGCAGGGTTCATCTGGAGAGCCGCCCGGTCGCGCATGCGCACCGCAGCCGAGGGGGCGGCGACCGCCGTCTATGCCGCAACCGCTCCGGACATCGAGCAGCACTCGGGCGGCTACTTCTCGGATGAGCAACTCGCCACGCCGAACGAGGCAGCTCGCGACGATGTGACCGCGGCCCGCCTTTGGGCCGCCAGCGCGGCCGCCACCGGATGCGATCTCGATCACTGCGGGTCCCGCGGCGGTGACGGTACGGCACCGGCCCGATGACCGACCAGCCTGATCCCGCCCTGAACGAGTCGGCGGTTCCGAGGATCCGGAAACAACCCGTGTGGAAACGGCTGCTCCGAGCCGGAGTGACCATTGCCGTACTCGTCCTCGTGTTCGGTTTCGTGCTCCCGAAACTCGCCGACTACCGGACCGTCGCCGACTACATCGGCGACATCGAACCGATCGAGTGGCTGCTCCTTGCGATCTTCGCCGGGTGGTTCCTCGTGGCCTACGTGTTCGTCTTCCTGTCAACGCTGCCCGGTCTCCGCTTCCGCGAGGGGTTCGTCGCACAGACGACCGCGACCGCCATCAACAATTCGCTTCCTGCGGGCGGTGCCATTGCACTGCCGGTCACCTACTCGCAATTCCTCTCGTGGGGTTTCGCTCCAGAGGCAGTCACGGCGGCTTTGCTCACCGCTGGAGTGTGGGATCAGCTCGCGCGCATGGCTGTCCCCGTTCTCGCCGTGGCGGCGATTGCCGTCACGGGCGACGCGCTCTGGTGGATGTGGCTCGTGTCGATCGGCGGTGTCATCGTCGTTGTCGGAGCGATCTGGCTCGTTGCACTCGTGCTCCGCTCGGAGAAGGCCGCAGTCGCTCTGGGAACCTGGCTGGGCCGAATCGTCAACTGGGGACTCAAACGGATTGGGCGCGACCCGTTGGACGTAGTCGCCGCCACGCTGACGTTCCGAGACAACGTCCAACACGTCGCCCATCATCGATGGAAGTGGGTGACGGCTGCAACCATCGCGAACCATGCCTCGATGGCAGCGCTGTTCGCCGTTTCGCTCCGAGCGGTGGGTGTGACCAGCGAGGATGTCTCGTTGCCGTGGCTGCTCCTCGGATTTGCTCTCGGACGGCTGCTCGTCATGATCCCGGTCAGTCCGGG
>CAXMQO010000038.1:0-9210 GCA_964195515.1 uncultured Saprospiraceae bacterium
TACCCGCTCCAGTCTCCACGCGTACGTCCCAACCCCATCCGGTGTACACCTTCACGGCGGCGGGAACGACGGCGATACGACGCTCGTGATCGGCACGTTCGAGTGGTATTCCTAGTCGCATCGGCGGCAACGCTAACTGAACTTGTGCGGCATAGGAATTCCTCGCAACGTCCAGGAAGTCGGGCAAAGGGCCCCTTGTCGTGGATGCGTGTTCATGGCAAGGTCTGAGGTACGGAGGAACCATGCACCGACAGCTTCTCGAACGACCCGGGTCGATCATCGGATGGCCTCTCAGGTCGACGGAAGTTGATGATCTCGAACCGGCTCCCGGCGAGATCACCATCGGCGTCGCGGCATGCGGTGTCTGCCGCACCGACCTCCAGATCGTCGAAGGGGACCTCGCCGCCCGCACCCTGCCCGTCGTTCCAGGGCACCAGGTCGTCGGTCGTGTGCTGCGGGTTGGGAGAGGAGTCTCGGATTGGGCGGTGGGGGAGCGAGCAGGCGTCGCGTGGCTGGCCGGCGCATGCGGATCATGCGAGTACTGCAGGAGCGAGCGGGAGAATCTGTGTGCTGACGCGGTCTTCGCTGGATGGGACCAGGACGGCGGCTATGCAGAGCAGATCGTCGTTCGAGCTGACTACGCCCTGCGGATCCCGTCATCGTTCTCCGACCTTGATGCCGCGCCGCTGCTTTGTGGCGGCATCATCGGGTACCGGTCACTGAAGATTTCGGGAATCCGACCCGGCGGGAAACTCGGCCTGTACGGGTTCGGCGCCTCGGCGTTGCTCGCTATGCAAGTGGCCACGCATTGGGGGTGCGATGTCTTTGTTGCGACCCGATCGCTGGTTGAGCAAGAGCGGGCGATCGAGCTGGGAGCTGCGTGGACCGGGTCGTACCACGACCGGCCGCCGACGTCACTCGATGCGGCGGTCACCTTCGCCCCGGTCGGCCATGTTGTCGTGGAGGCACTGAAGTCCGTGGCCCGCGGCGGCGTGGTCGCGATCAACGCCATCCACCTCGATCGGATCCCCGAATTCGGATACGACCTCCTGTGGGGTGAGCGGCAGATTCGCAGCGTCGCGAACTTCACCCGCGAGGATGCTCGTGAGTTTCTCGATCTCGCCGCCGACATCCCGATCCGGACGGTGCCCGACGTCTACCCCCTCGCCGACGCCAACCTCGCCCTCCACCGCCTCAAGGACGGTCTGGTTGAGGGCGCGGCCGTGCTGGTACCGGATACGTTGAGGGCCTAGATCCAGACAGCGCTCGAGGGCGGATCCAGCGTCGCGATGCAGCTCGAGATGAACGACATGCCGAGATCGTCGCGCTTGTAGCGCAGGCTGTGGCGAGGCCCTTTGACGAGCGTATGCAATACGTTCTGCTGTTGGCTGTCTGCTGCTGTCTGCTTCTCGCGTCAGCCGTCGAGGAAGAAGTCGGGTATCAGGTCGGCGTTCTGGACGAAGGCGTAGGCAGAGAGATCGGTCACGCCGGCTTGGGCGAGCACCTCGTCGTCGATGTAGAAGTTCCCGGTTGTCTCGCGACTGGGCCGGGTGAAGATCTCGTAGGCAGCATCGGCCATGATCTCCGGCTTGCGCGTCCGTCTCATCGCGTTGTCCCCGCCCAGCAGATTCTGGACGGCAGCGGTGGCGATCGCCGTACGCGGCCACAGGCTGTCCACGGCGATCCCGCTGCCCACGAACTCAGCGGAGATGCCGAGAGTGCACATCGACATGCCGTACTTCGCCATCGTGTATGCGAGGTTGTTGGCGAACCAATGGGGCGACAAGTTCAGCGGCGGGCTGAGACTGAGAATGTGAGGATTCTCTGCTTGCTTCAGATACGGAACACAGGTCCTCGAGACGAGATAGGTGCCCCGGGCGTTGATGTCCTGCATCAGGTCGTATGACTTCATCGGAAGCTGCTCGGTGCCGGAGAGGTTGATCGCAGAGGCGTTGTTGAGGCAGATGTCGATGCCCCCGAACGCTTCGACGGTCTTCGCCACGGCGGCCTCGACCTGGTCGTCGAAGCGGATGTCACCGACGATGGGGAGCGCGTTCCCCCCTGCCTCCTCGATTTCCTTGGCAGCGGTGTAGATCGTCCCTGGGAGCTTCGCGTTGGGTTCGGCGGTCTTCGAGATCAACGCGACGTTGGCGCCGTCGGCGGCGACCCGCTTGGCGATGGCGAGGCCGATACCGCGACTCCCACCAGACATGAACATGGTCTTACCTGCCAGGCCCGACATGTGCACTCCTTCGCTCTGCTCGAGCGCAGGCTACTGCCCGACGCCGGGACAGCAGAGTTGGCGCATCTCCTCGCGAGCTTCGGCGTTGAGTTCCTCCAACGGCGAGCGCATCGTTCCGGGGGAGAGGCCTTCCATCTCGGCCGCCGCATAGGTTCCGGCCAAGCCGTGCCGTTCGACCGTGGCAGAGACCGCCGAGAGACGGTCCTGGGCGTCAAGGTCTGTTCGCGCCGCAGCGACGAGTTCGGGGGCGTAGTTGGCCGATGCCGTGATCGCCCCGTATGCCCCCCGCAGATGTGCCTCGTGAACAACCCGGGATGCACCCGTGTACAGGTAGTAGCCGTCATCGACGCCGTTGAGGATCGGAGCCACTCGGTCGGGATCCCCGCCCGAGTCCTTCACGCCGACGATGTTCGGATGGTTGGCCAGACCGAGCGCGGTCTCGACGGGCAGTTCGTAGGAGGTGACCGCAGGGACCGAGTAACAGAAGACGGGGAGGGGGGAATCGTCCGCGACTGAGCGGAAGAACGAGGCGACGAGTTGGTGGTTGCGACGCAAGAGGAGTGTGGGTGTGATGACGAGCACGGCATCTGCTTCTCCATTGACCGCTTCGGCGATCTGAAGGGCGGCCTGGCGGACCGATTGGGCCGAGATGCCGGTCAGTAAGAATGCCGATGAGCCGAGTTCATCTCGCGCCGTCGCGGTAAGGATGGCCCGTTCGTCTGGTTCGAGGTAGGGCCCCTGGCCGGTAGAGCCGCCGATGAGGAAACCTTCGAGCCCTCGGTCGGTGAGCACTCCGAGGTTGTGGCGGTGTGCACTGACGTCGATCGATCCCGCGCTGTTGAACGGCGTGATCAGAGCGGCCATCGTACGGGCCGGGGTTTGCATCACGGTCTCCAATCCGAGTGGAAGAATCGGCCGCGCGGCTCGTCGGTCCGTTCGTAGGTGTGGGCGCCGAAGGAATCGCGCTGTGCCTGGATGAGATTCGCCGGGAGACGATCCGAGCGGTAGGCGTCGTAGAAAGCCAGAGCGGACGAGTACGCGGGAACGGGGATGCCCGCGGTGACAGCCCTGGCGACCGCACGCCGCCAACCCGGCTCGGCGGCGGTCACGGCGTCGCGGAAGAAGCCGTCCACAAGGAGGTTCGAGAGGCCGGGATTGGAGCGGTACGCCGCCGTGATCTCGCCGAGGAATCTCGAGCGGATGATGCATCCTGCGCGCCAGAGCGAAGCGATGGTCCCGGGATCGAGATTCCACCGGTACTCGTCGGAGGCGGCCTCGAACAGCATGAAGCCCTGGGCATATGAGACGATCTTGGATGCGTAGAGGGCATCCTCGAGGTCGGCAACGACGCTCTTCTGGTCATCATGAATTGCCCCGGTCGGTCCGGTCAGCACCTTGGCCGCAGCGGTGCGTTCTCCGAGGAGCGCAGACACGATCCGGGCGTAGACGGCTTCAGAGACCAGGGTCGTCGGCATCGCCTGATCCATCGAGGCCATGACCGTCCACTTCCCGGTTCCCTTCTGCCCCGCCGCGTCGAGCACACGGTCGAGGAGTGGTGTTCCGTCGGTGTCGACGGTTCCCATGATGTCTCGAGTGATGTCGATGAGGAACGAGTCAAGGCGGCCCTGATTCCAGCGGGTGAAGATTGCTCGCATCTCCGTGGGAGTCAGGCCGAGGCCGCGGCGCATCACGTCGTACGCCTCGGCGATCACCTGCATGTCGCCGTACTCGATCCCGTTGTGAACCATCTTGACATAGTGGCCGGCGCCGCCCGGTCCGACCCATTCGCAGCATGGCTCCCCGTCGGCCACGGCAGCGATCGACCTGAAGATGGACTCGACTTCGGGCCACGCAGCGATGTTGCCGCCCGGCATGATCGACGGTCCGTACCGGGCACCGTCCTCGCCGCCTGATATCCCCATCCCGATGAAGCGGATGCCGAAACCTGCGAGACGTGCGTTTCGTCGCTCGGTATCGGTGAAGAGCGAATTTCCACCGTCGATGACGATGTCGCCCCGCTCGAGCAGGGGGATCAGGACATCGATCTGATCATCGACCGGTTGCCCTGCCTTGATCATGAGCATCACGACACGGGGCCGTTCCAGTGAATCGACGAGGTCTTCGATCGAGTGCGTGCCGACGATCGACGCTTCCGAGGCGCCGCCCGACAGGAACTCTTCCGTCCTCTCCGACGATCTGTTGTAGACCGCAACGGTGAAGCCATGGTCGGCCATGTTCAGGGCCAGGTTGCGGCCCATGACGGCGAGGCCGATGAGTCCGATGTCTGCATGCTGCGCCATCGTGTCGACGCTAGTACCTATCCGGGCAATTCTTCGCCGTAGAGCCAGACTGTGAAGAGGTCGCTGAGATCTCGGCCTGAGGTCTCCTCTGCGAGATCGATGAATTCATCCGTTGTGGCGTTGCCGTTGGCGTAGCGCTCGGTGTACCTATCCAGGGTCTTGAAGAACGCCTCGTCGCCGACCTCATCGCGCAAGGCGACGAGCACGAGGGCGCCTCGCTGGTACACGCTGCCGCTGAAGAGATCGTCCGGTGGAGGCGTGCCCGGCGGTCCGTAGCCGGCGACGCGTGCCGCTTCGGTACGGTTCGCGACTTCTTCCCGGTAGGCGCCCGCGCCGTAGAGGTGCTCGACCCAGAGCAATTCCGAGAAGGTGGCGAAACCTTCGTTGAGCCAGATGTCGCCCCACTGTGCAACGGAGACCGAGTCTCCGAACCATTGATGAGCAAGTTCGTGGACGTGGACATATTCGAAGAAGGGAGCGTCGACCATCGATCGTCCGAATACGGAGAGCGTCTGATTCTCGAGAGCGTGTTGGAATCCGTCGACGACGGCGATCCCGTACCGGTCGAACGGGTACGGCCCAAACGCCTCCTCGAGAACATTGATCATTTCACCCGTACGCCCGAGCGCCGCTGGTGCGTCTCCGACGAGGTCTGATGGGAGCACGTTCCTGACGGGCAGACCCGCGGCCGCGGTCGACACGGGATCTTCAACGATCTGCCATCCGTCGCCGATGACCACGGTCGCGAGGTACGGCGCCATGGGAGCATCCATCGACCAGCGGTAGGTCGTGGTCGTGTCACTCTCGGCAGCCTCGTTCAGTTCCCCATTGGCTGCCCCCATGAAACCGGCGGGGACGGTGACGCTGAACGAGAAGGTTGCCTTGTCGATCGGATGATCATTCGCGGGGAACCACGAGTGGGCCGCATCGGGTTCGGCCACAACGAACTGTTCTCCTCCGGGGCCGGTAAGCCAGCCGATCTCCAGGGGGAGCGCCGCCGACTGCATCGGTGCCGGCGTGCCGTGATAGGAGACCTCGATCGTGAAGTGATCACCCGAGGAGACCTGGCTTGGATGGATCACGAGCTCTTCGCCGTCCCGGCGGAAGCCGGCTTCGCCTCCGTCGACGGTCAACCTGTCGATCTCCCACCCCACGAAATCGAGATTGAAGGCGGAGAGGTTCTGTGTGGCAATCGCGGTGACGACTACCTCCGCTCCAACCGAACCATCGGTTTCATAGGTGAGGTCGATGTCGTAGTGCTGCACGTCGTACCCGCCGTTTCCGAGCCCCGGGTAATACACGTCTCCAATCCCAGCAGCCCCAGCCGTAAACGGCAGTGTCGATGTCGGGACCAGGCTGGTCGATGTTGCTCCGACACTTGTCGCGGCCGAGTCCTCGCCCTGACTGCAGGAACCAGCAATGAGGATCACAGCAAGGATGATGACGGATCGTTTCATGAGGGAACGGTACCGATATCAGGAGCGGAGTAGGGACAGCCGCTGCGCTCCTTGGCTACTCGGCTACTCGGCTACTCGGCTACTCATCCCTACTGCTCTTACCACCGCGTCCCCCATCTCGGTCGTCGACGCGGCTGGTCCCGTTCCCGCGATATCGGCGGTGCGGAGACCGGCTGCAAGGACGTTGTCGACGGCGGTCTCGATCGCAGCGGCCGGTTCGGCAAGATCGACCGAGTACCTGAGTGCCATCGCAGCTGCCAGGATCGTCCCGAGCGGGTTCGCGACGTTCTTGCCTGCGATGTCGGGAGCCGAGCCGTGGACCGGTTCGTAGAGGCCTGGCGGACCGTCTCCGATTGAGGCGGACGGGAGCAGGCCGAGGGTGCCCGGCAGCATGGATGCCTCGTCGGTCAAGATGTCGCCGAACAGGTTCCCGGTTACGACGACATCGAAGTCTCGGGGGCGTGACAGCAGGTACATCGCCATCGCGTCTACCAGCACCACTTCGTAATCCACGTCGGGGAACTCGCCCTCCATGACCCGCGCCGCAGTTCGTCGCCACAGACGTGATACCTCGAGCACGTTGGCTTTGTCGACGGATGTGAGCTTGCCTCTTCGTCCACGGGCGGCGTTGCCGGCCACCCGAACGACCCGTTCGATCTCCGGCACTGAGTAGACCATTTCGTTGCTCGCGACCATCCCGTCCTCGGAGAGCGAGGACGGACCGAAGTAGATGCCACCGGTCAACTCGCGAACGAACAGGATGTCGACCCCTGACGCGTCCCGAAGCGGGGACGCGGCCGGGAAGTGAACCTGGATGGGACGGAGGTTCACGTAGAGGCCGAGTTTGGATCGGATCCTGAGCAGGCCGTCTTCGGGTCGCGTCTTCGCCGTCGGGTCGTCCCACCGTGGGCCACCGACGGCGCCGAGGAGAATCGCTTCCGACGAACGGCACCCTTCGACAGTTGAGGAGGGGAGGGGATCACCGGTTGCGTCGATCGCCGCGCCGCCGATGAGGCATTCCTCGAATGTGAAGTTCAATCCGAAGCGGATCGCTACCGTCTTGAGGACCTTCTTCGCTTCTGCAACGACCTCAGGTCCGATGCCATCGCCGGGTAGGAGAGCGAAGTGGCTCATCGGGCATCGGGAGCGAACGCACCGTTCCGGTCGATGAGCGCCTTGTTCAGCGCTGCGACGAAGGCCCGGGCGGAGCCTTCGACGACGTCGGTTGAGACGCCGCGGCCCGAGTACGTCGTGGGTCCGGTCTGGATGATGACGTTCACTTCTGCCATTGCGTCGGCTCCGGGGGTGAAGGGATTGACCCGGTAGTCGAGGAGCGTCGCAGGGAATCCGAACGCGTCCTGGAGCGCGACGAAGGCGGCGTTCACCATGCCGTCACCCTCGGCTCTGACCTCGATGGGTTCATCTCCCCGCGTGACGCGAACGGTGGCGACCGGCGTCTCCTTGTCACCTCCGCTGAGGTGGAGGCCGACGAGCTTCACGACGTCGGCGGCGATGCCGGTCTCCTCCTCGATGATCGCCCTGAGGCCGTCTTCACCAATCTCGCCTTTGCGGTCGGCGAGTTCTTTGAAACGGTCGAATGCTCGCTGGAATTCGACATCCTCGAGAGCGACGCCCATCTTCTCGAGTGTGTCGGCGAAGGCGGCCCGACCGGAGTGCTTTCCGAGGACGATGACCGACCGCTGTCCGACCTCGGCCGGATCCATGATCTCGTAGGTCTCCCGGTGTTTCAGGACACCGTGCTGGTGGATGCCCGCCTCGTGAGCGAAGGCGTTTCTCCCGACGACGGCCTTGTTGAACTGCACCGGGTAGCCGGTCAAGCGGGATACCAGACGTGACGTCTCGAAGATCTGGGTGGTGTCTGCGCCGACGTCGACACCGAAGTGGTCGCTGCGAGTCCGCACCGCCATGATGATCTCTTCGGTCGACGTGTTCCCTGCTCGCTCCCCAATGCCGTTGATGGCGCATTCGATCTGCCTGGCACCGGCTCCGATTGCGGCGAGGGAGTTCGCAACGGCCATGCCGAGGTCGTTGTGGCAGTGTGTCGAGACGATCACGTTCTCGTCGCCGTTGCGAACCTCGCGGACGACGCGCGCGATCAGGGCGGCGAATTCAGCCGGCATGGAGTAGCCGACGGTGTCGGGGATGTTGATCGTGGTGGCGCCCGCGGCGACGGCAGCCCTACACGTCTCGATCACGAACTCGGGATCGGAGCGTGTCGCGTCCTGAGGTGAGAACTCGACGTCATCGGAGTACTTCCTTGCCCGCTTCACCCCTTCGACGATTGAAGTGAGCGCTTCGGCGGGTGTGATGTTCAGCATTCGCTCCATGTGGATCGGAGAGGTCGACATGAACACGTGGATTCGTGATCTCTCAGCGGAGGCCAGAGACTCGGCGGCACGATCGATGTCGTTGGGATGGGTTCTGGCAAGTGCTGCGATGACCGGTCCGCGCACCTCGGTTGCGATTCGCCGGATCGCTTCGAAATCCCCACGTGATGAGGCGGCAAACCCAGCCTCGATGACGTCCACCTTCAGCCGGGCAAGTTGGGTTGCGATCGCCACCTTGTCGTCGGGGGAGAGGGCGATCCCCGGCGCCTGCTCCCCGTCACGCAAGGTCGTGTCGAATATGACCAACCGATCAGTCATACGCAGATCCGACCGTGTCGAAAACAGGGAGCGACGCGGTCGACCTGCTGCCTGCTGTGGGCTGTTTGCTGTGGGCTGTCTGCTCTCGTCATACGTCGTCTGCCGGTACTTTGTCGACCAGGAAGGGCATCATCGCCCGCAGTTCGCGCCCCATACGCTCGACCGGATGCTCGGAGACCGCGGCTCGCGCAGCGAGAAGGTTCGGTGTACCGGCCCGGTACTCGGCCATCCACTCCCTGGCGAACTCACCCGACTGGATCTCGTCGAGGATCTTTCGCATCTCGGTCTTAGTACCGTCAGTTACGATCCGGGGGCCACGGGTGATGTCGCCGTATTCGGCGGTATCCGAGACCGAGTGGCGCATCCAGGAGATCCCGCCCTCGTAGAGGAGATCGACGATCAGTTTCAATTCGTGGAGCACCTCGAAGTACGCCATCTCTTCGGCGTATCCGGCCTCGGTGAGCGTCTCGAAGGCAGCGCGGATCATGGAGTCGATGCCACCGCAGAGGATGACCTGCTCGCCGAACAGGTCGGTTTCCGCTTCA